>SVIY01000040.1 GCA_015069265.1 Clostridiales bacterium | reverse complement strand
GTGCGAGGGCATTCTTATTGCAAGGGTACTTCCTCCGCACACCGCTTCGCTACACACCACCCCTTTGCTTTTCATTACCAAAGTCAAAGGCCCCGGCATAAACGCTTTTATCAAACTGTAAACGTATTCGTGTTCTATGTCGACGAGTTTATTGAGGTCATAGTCCTTATGAACGTGTGCTATTAACGGATTATCAGACGGTCTTCCTTTTACCTCAAAGATACGCTTAACTGCAGACGCGTCCGTTCCCACACCCGCTAAACCGTAAACGGTTTCTGTGGGCATTCCTATAACACCGCCGTTTAAGAGGATTTTTACCGCTTTAGCTATACTCTCCTCGTCGACTTTTTTTATTTGAGTTATCATATTAAAATATCTCGTCATCGATAGACTTTACTATCGGTTGTTCTTCTGTTTCGGGAGGAGGTTCGGGAAGGTCAGGGAAGACGTTCGCACCACCGACGCTTGTCGGTGCGGAAGCTGTTTCTCCGTCCGCAGGCTCGCCCGTATCTCTATTGAGGTTAACGAACTTGGTGCATTCTTCCTTAAAGTACAATTCCACAACACCCGTAGGTCCGTTTCTGTGTTTTGCTATTACTATTTCTGCAACGTTCTTTTTAACCTTGCCTTCCTCTATATCCTTTTCTTTGGTGGTAGCAGACTTATCGGGACGGTGGATAAACATAACGATATCCGCGTCTTGTTCGATTGCACCCGATTCACGAAGGTCGGAAAGTTGCGGTCTACCGCCCCTACTCTCCGCAGTACGCGAGAGTTGTGAGAGGGCGAGAACGGGAACGTTGAGTTCCTTTGCCATAATCTTTAAGTTTCTAGATATATCGCTGACTTCTGTTTGACGGTTATCACTATTTTTGCTCTTGTCTGGACTCATAAGTTGTATATAGTCGACCATAACGAAGTCTAAACCAAATCTATTTTTAAGTCTTCTGCACTTTGAGAGCATTTCTCTAGGCGTAATCATTGCCGAATCGTCAATAAAAATCTTTGCACCAGACAGTTTCTCTCTAGCCTTTGCAATTTTAAGCCACTCGGTCTTGTTGAGTTTGCCTTTCATTGCATTACTCATGCTAACGCCTGCAACCGAGCAGAGCAATCTTTGTCCTAACTGTTCTCTACCCATTTCAAGCGAGAATACCGCACAAGAGTATCCTTGAAGTGCAATGTGCTCTACCATGTTCATCGCAAGCGAGGTTTTACCTACTGCAGGACGAGCGGCAAGTATCATAAGGTCGCTATTATGTACGCCGTTAAGCAAGTTGTCGAGGTCGCGGAAAGTAGTCTTTATACCGCGAGCCGAGGACTTGTCGTTTGAAAGCTCGTCAAACTTGGTCATAACGTCGGGCATAATGCTATCTAGTCTTACCATTTCGCTCGTGTCTTCCGCGTTAGAAATATCATATACAGTCTTTTCTGCAAATGCGAGCGCTAACCCCTTGTCCGTACTTTTTTTACACTCCTCGATAATTCCAGCCGAACCCTTTATGAGTTTACGGAGTAGACTATCGCGAGTGACGATGTCTAAATATCTTTGATAATTTGCAGAGGAGGGCATTACGTTTGTGAGTTCTGCTATGTACTCTATTCCGCCTGCCTGCTCTAACGTTCCTGCTTTTTCCAAAGCGTCGGTAAGCGTTACCATGTCGACAGGCTGATTGTTCTTAATTATGCTTTCCATCGCGCTAAAAATGTATTTATGCGATTCTGCATAAAAATCATCTTCCTTTAAAAATGCCGCGACTTCTATTTGAATTCTGGTGTCCAACAAAAGACATCCCAAAAGCGCCTGTTCGGCTTCCAAACTGTGTGGCATATCGCCAAATGCTTGTTTGTTTGCCATAATTTTCTCCTCGTTAAATGTTAATAAATTGTTCTAAAGTGTCGCTAAACACCTTAAATGCCGATAGGAAAGGTTTCTTTTCGGTCAAGTCCACACCTGCAATCTTTAAAAGATTTACAGGTCCGTCAGAACCGCCCGACGACAAGAACTTAAAGTAATCGTCGACTGCAGGTTTTCCCTCGGTTAAAATTCTGTCTGCTATTGCGAGCGCGCTAATGATACCCGTTGCGTATTTATAGACGTAGAACGCTCTATAAAAATGCGGTATTCTCGCCCACTCGTATCTAATTTCTCCTTCCGAAGACACGGCTTTGCCGTAATACTTCTTGTTGAGCTTATAATACGCTTCGGACAAATTGTCCTTGGTCAAAGGCTCGCCCTTTTCAACCGTCTCGTGCGCAAACTGTTCAAACTCCGCAAACTGCGTTTGACGGAACAAGGTCGTCCTAATCATTTCCAAAAGGTAGGATAAAAGATATTTTTTGAGTTTTTTATCCTTTTCGGTTGCTAGTAAGTGTCTTATTAAAAGCACTTCGTTTACCGTGCTTGCTACCTCTGCAACAAAAATTCTGTAATCTGCTTTCGCGTAGCACTGCGCCTTATTAGAAAAATATGAGTGAATACTATGTCCCATTTCGTGCGCTATGGTAAACACGTCGTGCGTGGTCTTTTGATAATTTAACAAAACGTACGGGTGAGTGTCGTAAACGGCTACGCTATAAGCACCGCTCCTCTTTCCGTCCCCCTCGTAAACGTCTATCCAACGCTCGTCGCGAGCCTTTCTTAAAAGATTACAATACTCTTCGCCAAGAGGTTTAAGCCCCTCTATAACAAGGTCGTACGCCTCGTCATATTCAAGTTTTAACTCCGCTCCCTCTACTACGGGGACGTACATATCGTACATCTTCATACGAGAAAGTCCTAAAAGCTTCTTTCTCTCCCTAACGTATTTATGAAGTTCGGGCAGAGCTTTGTGTACAGTGCTTATAAGGTTGTCGTAAACAACCCTTTCAACGTCCTCGCCCATAAGCGCTCTATCGAGTGCGGACGGATATTTTTTCGCCTTTGCTAAAAACACACCCTTTTTAACGTTGCCGTAATAAGTGGAGGAGATTACGTTTATTAAGGAAGTGTACGCCGAATAGTATTTGCTGAACGCTTTTTTGCGAAGCTCTCTATCGTCGCTGTGCATTATCACGCTATAAGTACCGTGAGTGAGTTTGATTTTCTCGCCCTTATGCTTAATCTCGCCAAGAGGCAAGTCGGCATTGTCTATTTTGGTAAATATATCGCGGAAAGACGATAGCGTTTCACTGCTCATAGAAAGCAACCTTTCCTCGTTTTCCGAAAGAACGTGTTCCTTTTCCTTTAAGATTTCTCTAATAAAGTAATCGTAATCGGACAAATCTTTATCGGTAGCATAAGAAAGTAACACTTCTTGGTCTAGCGCGGTTAGTTCAGGGAGAACAAAGGCGGTGTTTTCACCGAACTTTGCGCCTATCATCATTACTTTTGAAGTAAGCGCGTCATACTCTGCGTCCTTTGTATTTTCGTCGTGCTTCATCATTGCATAAACGCTCAATCTGTCTAAAACCCTGCCAGCTTTTTCTTGCGCCTTCATGCAAGAAAGAAAACTTTGCTTGTTGCCGAGTTTGCCTTTAAACTCCGAAAAGTCGAGCATAGAGGACAAGTTCTTAAACTCCTCTTCCCACTTTTCCTTACTTTCAAAAATCTCCTCGGTTGCCCAAGTGTACTTCTTATCCAAAATACCCCTCCAAAAATTGTCGAGTTTAATTCTTATTGCTATGGATAGGCGCGGGCATTCTTCCGCCACGACCTATAAACTTATCGCACCCATAAGGGCTTACCGCCATGATGGGCGCGCTTCCTAACAAACCGCCAAATTCCACGCTTTCGCCAACGCCTTTGCCTGGAACGGGAATAACGCGCACTGCCGTAGTCTTGTTGTTTATCATACCGATTGCCGCTTCGTCTGCAATCATACCCGATAGCGTCGTTGCAGGCGTATCGCCCGGAACTGCTACCATATCTATACCTACGCTACATACGCAAGTCATAGCTTCAAGTTTGCTTAACGTTATAGCACCGCTCTCTGCCGCGTTAATCATACCGATATCCTCACTGACAGGGATAAACGCACCCGAAAGTCCACCAACGTTTGGACTTGCCATAACTCCGCCTTTCTTTACAGCGTCGTTAAGCATTGCGAGGGCGGCGGTTGTTCCGTGTCCACCAACGCTATCAAGTCCAATTTCCTCTAAAATATGCGCAACACTGTCGCCCATAACGGGAGTGGGTGCTAAAGAAAGGTCTACGATACCAAACTCTGCGTTTAAACGCTTTGAAGCTTCTTTTGCTATCAACTGACCTGCTCTAGTAATCTTAAACGCGGTCTTTTTAATAATTTCCGCAATCTCGTCAACTGATGCGCCCTCTGCATTTTTTAATGCGTGATGAACAACGCCAGGACCTGACACGCCGACGTTTATAACAGTTTCGCCCTCTCCTACACCATGGAAAGCGCCTGCCATAAAGGGATTGTCCTCAACCGCGTTACAGAACACAACGAGTTTTGCGCAACCAAATCCGTCGCGGTCTTTTGTTCTTTCCGCCGTCTGTTTTATAATTTCACCCATTAAGCGAACGGCGTCCATATTTATGCCTGCTTTAGAAGTTCCTACGTTTACCGAAGAACACATTCTATCAGTAACCGCAAGCGCTTCTGGGATACTCTCTATAAAAGACTTTTCATAGCTAGTCATACCCTTTTGAACTAGTGCAGAGTAACCGCCTAAAAAGTCTATACCTACAGTTTTTGCCGCTCTATCAAGCGCCTTTGCAAGAACGACTTCCTTTCCGCAAAAAGAAGAAGTTAATAAGCTTGCAGGGGTGATAGATACGCGCTTGTTTATAATGGGAATACCATACTCCGCGCCTAAATCTTCGGCAACTTTTACGATATTTTCGGCTTTTTTGCAAATTCTGTCATAGCAGAGGTCGGCGGTTGTCTTTGCGTCCTCTCTTATGCACGAAAGAAGGGATATGCCCATCGTTATGGTACGAACGTCAAAGTGCTCTTTTTCTACCATGTCGATGGTTTCGATAATTTCTTTTCTGTTAAGCATACTATCTCCCCCGACTAAATTTTATGCATTGCGTTAAAAATATCTTCGTGCTGAACGTGAATAGACACGCCGATACTTTCACCGAGTTTTTCCATTTCCAATTTAAGCTCTTTCAAAATGAGTTTACTGTTTTCTAAATCACAAAGCATAATCATGGTAAAATTGCCTTGTACGATGGTTTGGCTAATATCTTCGATATTTACGCTGTTATCTGCAAGTGTTGCAGAAACTTTACTGATAATACCGGGTTTGTCTTTGCCGATAACGGTTACGATTGCTCTCATATGTATCTCCTTAATCTAAAATTTCATAACTTACTAAAATATTGCCTTGAGTGATAAACCTTATCATTTGCCCCTCCTTAAAATCGGGGAAAGGCTTATCCGCAGGAATCATTACTTTTCGTTCGTAATAGTCTTCCTTATACTTGTTCCATTGCAAGAACACCATCCATTTCATCTCGACACCGAGCGATAAGAATACTCTTTCGTCGTTTTCTATAAAACTTGCCGTAGATTCTTCGCGAAGTCCCGTTTCGATATGTGATAGCATTCGATAGTATTTTTTCATGCGTTTAAGTTTTATGCCGATAAAGATATAGCTAAAAATAGCCATCAACCCCGTTACCGTATAATGCCCCACCTTAACCCACACAATTTGCGGTGACTTATACGGCAAGGTCAAATACCACCAAAAGAAAGCCGCGCTTATAAGCGCATACACGCCCAAAATCACGAAAAAGAAAATAAACGTCTTTTTCCTTTGGGCTTTAAGTTTTTCAAATTCCTCTTTTTTGTAATATTCTACCATAATATCTCCATCAATTCTTAAAATCTGTCCTTACCTTTTTTAGTCCGCCGTCCGTAATCAAAAACAATTCGTACTTGTCGCTGTACTCGGCCATAACGTAATTATCGTTGCCTTTAACCCTGTAATAGACGGGGGTTTCGGGCGCTACCGTTTGACTTTGAATTATCGGTGTTGCAACGACAGGTTGAACGGGTTGTGCTTGTTGTACCGTTTGCTCGGTGTTGACCACTTGAACGCCCTTGCTCTTTTTTGGGCTTTTGCCTATTCCAAGCAGTTTTTTTATCGTTAAAAGTATAGCAAACACAACCGATAAAATAAACGCGCCGTCAAAAATTAATTTTACAGTCGGATTGTTCATCGCGCCCGTCAAATACACCACGAGTCCAACCACCAACACCAAAAGCGCTAATTGAAGATTGAATATACTAATCACGCTATAAATCGCCTTAAACAGCGTGGAAATTATTCTTTTTATCATACCGAATATCAGTCGGTTTCGTATTGGTAACAATTTTTTCTCCCTTAAATAAAAATCTTAATTAGTCCCTTTAACGATACTACCCAATTTGGCACGACGCCAACAATTTGGTCAACGGAGCACGTTCCGTGATAACCTCTACTGTCCTCACTTTTTTGTCTATTGTCACCGAGAAAGAAAACTTCTCCCTCTTCTAGCGTCCTTTCCGTCCAAAAATGAGCCACCGTCTTTCCTTGTTCGTCGAGATACGGCTCGTCGATTTTTACACCGTCTACAAATACGTAGCCCCCCTCGATTTTAACCGTTTGCCCTTCGGTTGCGATTACACGCTTTATTATAAAAGCGTCTTTTCTCTCACCGGAAATTACGACTATATCGCCAGCCTCTGCTTTTCTGTACTTACTAGCAACAACTTGATCCCCAGAATTTAACGTGGGATACATAGATTCGCCCTCAATAGTGATTTTTACACAGAAAAAATTTGCGTAGATAAAGAAAGCTAGTAGTAAAGTCAAGATGCCAATCAATACCCACGAAACTATGGTATATACTTTACCTTTGCCTTTTTTTTCAATATTTTGTTGTTCTAAAACAGTATCGTTTTCAGTCATTTAACTCCCCGTTATCGCTATAACTCTTAACTATTTTTTTTACCTCGTCTACCGAAAGAAAAATAGCGCGACCACATTTAAGGCACTTAATTTTAATATCCGCTCCCACGCGAGCAACTTCCCATTGATTACCACCGCACGCGTGGTTTTTCTTGGCGGTTATTTTTCCGCCCACCTTGTACACCATAATTATCCCTTTTGAAAAAAGTATTAAACCCAGAGCGCGTTGTTAACTAGGTATTCTTTGTCGTCCACAACAAACTGGACTGCCTCAATCTTTTTATAACTCTTTAATCCCATACCGTCTACAGTCTTAAACTTTATGAGTTCTAGTTTAACGTTCTGCCAAATCTCTCCACCCAAAACGTTAACGCGCGCTAAATATTCCGTCCTCGCTCCGTAAAAATCAGATACGAGTTTTACAGTAAGCGTTGTGTTTTCCTTTGTGTACACGTCAAACATAAGAAGCGCGTCGTCTTGGGGTTTATCCTTAAAGGCGTTGACCTTAAAGGTAGTGAGCCCTAGCGGTGAATAAACTCCACTTATCCCCACGGGGCCTTTTTTGAGTTTTACGTCCTCGTCTTTCGTTACGTTCACGCTGACGTATCTATCAGTATCGACGTAGGAGGGCGCAAAAATACTTTCCGCATTGTCGTTGCGCGACGAGTAAATAACGTTCACTTTATGCGAAAAACCTATTTCGCTGTCAGAGAACTTTTTCGCAATGACTTTACTACCCATAGCAAAGCCATTTTTATAGGTCGCTTGCGCAAAAAAGATTGCCGTTCCCGAACGCTGATAGGGAGTATGATAGAACACGTACCCCTCATCGCACTTTTCATAGTTCGTAGTCTTTTCGTAACTTCTCAATTTTGAATCGGTTATCTCTTCCGAAGAATAAAGCGCAAGCTCTGTTAAGTTCTTTGGATCGCAAACGACGGTAACCTTAATTTTTCCGTCCACGATTTCGCACTTTATATCCGTCTCTTTAGGAAGGTCTGCGCCACCGTTTCCTTTGACAAGACAGTTGTCCATAAAGACGGTTGCGACTTGGTATCCCTCTCCGCTAACTCTTTCGCGATATCCGACGGAATAGTGTATTGCCTTGTACACGTCCTTACTAATCTTGTCAACGGTATCGTAAGCCCTATCCACGTCGTAAAGTTTGCTATTGGTTGAGGAGAGCACGAGCGTAGGACATCCTACGTGCAATGCGTAAGTCTGCGGTTCGACACCTGCGACGAATTTATAAACGCTGTCGTTAAATTGCGGTTCTATAACACTTCCGAACTTTTGCGTTCCGCGATATGCCATCCAACCGGTGTTTAAGGCAAACACTGCGCAGTCTAAACTGTTGTCCGACCCTGCAACTTCCCAAAGCGCAGTCGCGCCTTGACCTATACCAAAACCGCCAATCTTTGTGATTTCAGGTAATGACTTTAAGTATGCAATAGCATATTTAACCACACACGTCCATTCGTACCAACAACTGTGACGAACGTCCTTTGCAATATCGCAAAGGCTATCTTTTACTATCTCATAGTTTGCATAACCTATGCTTTCGGGGTACTTGGTAAAGTTTTCCTTACCGTCCTTTCTACCCTCTAGGTCTATCGCCATCGCAACGTACCCTCTATTTGCGAGGTCACTCATTACTTTTTCGTCGATATTACCCTCAAAATCTCCAACGGTCAAAACAGCGGGCATGGCGACGCTCTGCTGAACGCTCTTTGCTATAACGCCATAAATGTTGACGACACCGTCTTTAACTTTTCTGCCGTTAAAATAAAAATACGTAAAAATCACGTCCCCGTCTTTTTTCTCGGAAACGACCTCTACGTTTATCTGTTCTTCAATGGAAAAATCCTTCCAAAGTGCAGTGGGGGTTAAAATTGCTCCTGCCATATCTACCTCTGTATTTTTATCAAATTGCAAAATATTTGTCGCATTAACAGTTGATTTTTGCAAAAAATTCGTTTATAATGAATTTCACCGCAAAAATTCGCGACCGTTTTGCACGGTAATTCACTTAATAGTTATTATATTATATAACATAAGGCGAGTCTTTGCAAGTATTTTTTTACTTTCTTTTTAATTTACAAGGAGCGATATGACTTGTTCGTATGCAAAAGAGTTTTCAAAATCTGCCTTTACAGACGTAGAAAACGCTTTCATTAACGAATATTTGCCCGAATCTACGGGAGATGCCGTCAAGGTTTACCTTTACGGACTTTTTTTGTGTCAACATCCCGAACAAGACAAGGGACTTGACGATATCGCCTCCACCTTAAACATGAGCGCTGATTCGGTTAAGAGTTGCTTTATGTATTGGGAGGAATTTGGACTCTTATCCATAGTGTCCATAGAGCCTTTTGCAGTGCAGTACCTCCCCGTGCGCTCGTCTTTTTCTTCAAAGCCGAGAAAGTACAAAGCGGAAAAATACACCGAGTTTACGAAGAGTATACAAGCACTTTTACCGTCTAGAATGATTTCCACGGGCGAATACACAGAGTACTTCAATATCATGGAGACCTATTCAATAAAGCCCGAAGCTATGATTATGATAGTCAAGTACTGCACGGATAGAAAGGGTTCTGACGTGGGGTACCGCTACATATCAACGGTTGCTAAAGATTTTGGAAACCGTGGAATCAATACTGTCGACAAAGTGGAAAAAGAACTCGCTTCATACATTATGCGTACAGGCGTTATAGAGCGCATATTAAAGGCTTTATCACTTAAACGCCAACCCGAAATAGAGGACTCTACCCTACTTAAAAAGTGGACGCAAGACCTCAATTTTGAAGAGGAAAACATTGTCTTTGCAGCTAGTAAAGTCAAGAAAGGCGGTATGGCAAAGCTAGACGCTTTCTTACTTGAACTCTATTCAATCAAAAGTTTTTCAAAGGAAGAAATCTCCGATTACGTCAATAAAAAAGAAAGCATTTACGAACTAGCAATAAAAATCAACAAGGCGCTTTCCGTTTACGTTGAAGTTTTGGATACTATGATAGACACTTACATTAAAAAGTGGATATCTTACGGTTTTACAGACGAGACACTATTAATGGTCGCTTCGCACTGCTTTAAGCGGGGTAGCAACACATTGCAAGACATGGACGCGCTTTTAGAAACGCTACGCAATCGCGGTTTTATCGACCTATCGAGTGTTGGAGATTATTTTGAAAACGAGAAAAAACAAGACGAATTTATCCAAAAGGTATTGACTACCGCAGGTATAAACAGGCGTCCAAATCCTTGGGATAGAGAAAATCTTGCCATGTGGAAAACGTGGAACTTCTCTAACGAGATGATTTTAGAGGCTTGTAAACTATCCGCTGGAAAGAGTTCGCCTATCGCCTACGTAAACGGAATATTGAGCAGTTGGAAAAACAAGGGAATATTCAACGTTTCGGATATTTCAACGTCTGTTAGCGTTTCTACCGATTCTCAAGAAAGTTATAATCGCGAATATGAAAGAAGACGTATGAACGCACTTTCTACCGCGCAAAAGAATACCGATACCGCTATGAGTATAGACGGCTTTAGCGCAGTCTACGGTAGGCTTAACGGTATTGAAAAGGACCTTGCTTTTGCGGAGATTAACGGCGATAGCAACGCGTTAGCGAAGTTAGAAGCGGAAAAGAAAGAACTACTGACAAGAGCAGAAAATCTTCTTGAAAAGCACGGTTTAACCTTGCGTGACCTATCCCCAAGATTTATGTGTGAAAAATGCAATGATACGGGATACGTAGGAACACACCGTTGTGATTGTTTTAATAAGTAAAATTTAAGGACCTCTGATTCTTCAGAGGTCCTTCTTTTTTACTCTTTTATTACTTTCTATCTTTTAAT
>SVIY01000039.1 GCA_015069265.1 Clostridiales bacterium | reverse complement strand
GCCGTCCGTTTCCGCCGATTTATCGCTACGCATTGAAGCGACACCGGTACCGATTGCAATAATAAACGGTACAGTCATAGGTCCTGTGGTTACACCGCCCGAGTCAAACGCCAATGGAACAAAAGTTTCAGGCACGAAAAATGAAAGTACGAATACTGCGATATAAAAGACAATGAGTAAGTACTTTAACTTTATTTTTAGGACAATTCTTAAAAAGGCAACGACTAAAAACACACCGACACCTGCACCTATCGTTAAGATAAGCGTCCAATAACCGACAGTGTCCACAAGTTGAAGTGCTAGCACTTGAAGGTCGGGCTCTGAAATAGTTATTAAAACACCCACGATAAAGCAAATGGGGATAATCAGCCACAGTTTTTTAGTACCCATAACGGTTGTACCAACGTATTCACCAATAGGCGTCATTGCCGTGTCAGCACCGAGGGTAAAAAGTCCCATGCCGAGTATTACGAGCAATGCACCCACTATAAATCCTAGAAATACTCCGCTATTTATAGGTGTGATTGTAAACGATAAGACGAGCACTATTAACGTTATCGGTAAAACAGAAGAAAATGCTTCTTTTACTTTTTGCGAAATAATTGTCTTGTCTTCTCTAATAAAGCTCTTTCTCTTTTTCAAAGCACTCCCTCCATTTTTCCTTTAAGTATAACAAATAATAAAATAAAAGTCAATGCTCGGTCATCTTTTAATTGTTTTTTTGCAAAGCAATTTTGATGTGAATTTTTCTTTGTAATATTTTTTAAATCGCTAAAAATATTTATTCCATTTGCTTGTAAAATCAAAAAAAATGTGATACTATAATATGGCTTTGGGGACGTAGCTCAGCTGGTTAGAGCGCTTGCTTGACATGCAAGAGGTCATAAGTTCAAGTCTTACCGCCCCCACCACGTCGAAGCAAGGCATTTGGTCTTGCTTTTTTCTTTACAAAAAAAGCAATGACTTTTCTGCCTGCTTCTCCTCTTCGCAAAAAGTTCTTCGATACTTTTTGCGATTTTTTTATTTTTGTAATGGTATGACAAATGCAAGTACTGCGGAGCAAAACGTATAGCTATCCTTTTTTAGTGTATATATATCATATCGTTCATATATTGTTCTTGACTTTTATTAGGTTTTATTATATAATTGTATACAATTTAAAGGAGAATGTGCTATGCATATATGCGGACTTGAAAAAATGTCGCTCGTGGACTTTGACGGTCTTGTCGCAACGACTATATTTACAGGCGGATGCAACTTTAAGTGTGGATTCTGTCACAACTCCGCTCTCGTATTACAAGCAAACAACCTCCCCTTAATACCTGAAGACGAGGTTCTTGCCTATCTTGAAAAACGCAAAGGCATTATCGACGGCGTGTGCGTTTCGGGCGGAGAACCGACACTCCAAAAAGACTTACCTGAATTTTTAGCAAAACTTAAAGGTTTAGGATATAAGATTAAGCTTGACACAAACGGCACAAATCCCGACCTAATAAAATCGTTTTATAAAGATAACCTTGTAGACTATTTTGCAATGGATATTAAAAACGATAGGCAAAATTACGCAAAGATAATCGGGTTTAACGAGTACGATACCAAAAAGGTTGAAGAAAGTGTGGAGTTTTTCCTATCTGGAAAAGCCGATTACGAGTTTAGAACCACTTTGATTTGCGAGTATCACAAGGCGCAAAACATAAAAGACATTGCTGAGTGGATAAAAGGCGCAAAAAAATACTTCTTACAAAAGTTCCGCGACGGTGAAAATTGCATAAACCAAGGGTTAACCGCAGTAGAACAAGAAACCGCGCAAGAATTTATAAAAATTCTCTCCCCTGTAATTGAAAAAGTTGCCCTGCGTGGCTATTAATAAGTAAACAATCGAGGTTAAAATATGAAGGAAATTCGTTTAGCAAAAAAGAAAGTTTTATTTGACAAATCCCCCGTAATCTTTTCTTATCAACCCAAAGAAGACTGGAAAGATTATTTTGACGTAAAGTCTGGTAACTGGTATTACGAAGACGGTGCTATTATCGGCTTTGAACCGGGCAATAAAGGCGGTATACTATTTACCAAAGAGTTCTTTGAAAAAGACGTTATGCTTTGCTTTACCGTTTCCGCAGTTCTCCCCGCAACGCGCGACCTTAACGCCGTTTGGGCAGCACGTTGGGACGACGTTACCGATTATTTAGAGTCGGGTTACGTTTGCGGACTTAACGGTTGGTGGGAAAACAAGGCTGGTATTGAAAGACATCGCGGTAACGGCTTATACTCCACCACTTCCCTCTATAAATACACCCCCGGTACCGAGGTAAGAATGATTTGCGGTTCAATTAACGGCCACTGCTTTATGGTCGTTGACGACGAACTTGTTACCGAACTTATCGACCCCAACCCCATTTCTGGTGGACACGCAGGTTTTTCTGCATACTGCACTAAACTTCGTATTCGCGATATTGAAGTTAGAGAAATCGTTTGGGAAGACTTCAAACAAGTTTATACCCCTCAATTTGATATCGAAGAAATATAAAGTAAAGACCGACTTTATGTCGGTTTTTTATTTATATAATTGCTTTTTATATGTTTTTTATGATAAAATAAGTCTATCAAAAAAAGGCGTTAATCTATGTTTTACAGAAGAAATCGAACTGCAAAAACTTTATCAAGCCATATTTTCCCGCCGTGGATTTTTTATTCTTTCTATAAAAAATTATTAGGCTGATAATGGCCAAAAACAAGGAGATTAAAAATTTTATATGATGTATTTTATATTTGCACTCGTTGCCCTTTTTTCTTGGAGTGGCTCTGACCTTTTCTCCAAAAAAGGCACGGACGAGAAAGACCCCAACAGTCATTGGAAGGTCACTTTTGCTGTGGGACTTATAATGGGTCTTCACTTTATTATCACCTTAATCGGTGGTGCAATAATTGATGCAAACGGCAGTTTGGAAGCTTTGCCCAAGTTTGTATCTAGCCTTCTTTACACAGACTTTAAGTTAATTGATTTCGTTTACTACTTGCCCGTTGCATTCCTTTACATATTGGCAATGGTTTTAGGTTACATTGGTTTAAGATATATTGAACTTTCAATTTCTTCACCTATTTGTAACTGTTCTGGCTCACTTGCCCTTTTGCTTTGTGCAATACTCTTCCCACTTATCGGTGCAGAACCCGTTGAATTTGATGCATATATCATAATCGGCGTTGTGGCAATCACCTTGGGCATTCTTGGTATAAGTCTTGTTGATAGCAAAGAAAATCAAGAATTGAAAGAACTTCGCAGAAAAGAATCCAACAGAAAATATACAAAAAGTTTCTTAGCTCTTCTTCTCCCTATCGCCTACCTTATCATAGACGCACTTGGAACTGTTGGCGATGAAGTTTATTTCTTCATTTTGGGCGATAATGCAAGCGACTATGCTGCAAACTCTGCGTTTGAATTAACATTCTTCTTGCTTGCAATCTTCTCTTTCATTTGGGTAAAATTCGTAAAGAAAGACAGACTTTTTGCAAAGAAAGGCAGTGCAATCTATCTCGGTGGTGCGTGCGAAACGCTTGGTCAAATTTTCTATATGGCAGTTATGTTCTCGCCGTATGAACAATTTATACCAATCATCTCTGCATACTGCGTTGTTTCAGTGCTTTGGAGCAGAATTTTCTTGAAAGAAAAACTCTCTTGGAAACACTACTTAACTATTGCCATCACCTTCGTTGGTATTGCCCTTCTCGGTGTAAGCGAATTTATCGCAGCACTGTAAAATCAAATAAAAATTAAACTCCCGAAAATTCGGGAGTTTTTTTCTTTTGTAATTTATGTTTATGCGTCAAGACTATCAATGTAAAGGCATGCGTTGGTTGCGGCAATTCCGCCGTCTGCAACCGCCGTTACAACTTGTCTTACCGCTTTTGTACGGCAATCGCCTGCAACGTAAAGTCCTTCGGTTTTGGTCATACAGTTCTCGTCCGATACGATATAACCCATTTTATCGAGTTCTACAAACTCTTCAAACGCCTTGTTGTCAGGCACTTGACCGATTGCAACGAACACTGCAGGGAGTTCGTGACGTTTAATCTCACCGTCCGCATCTTTATATTCGATTGCAGTGAGTTCATCTTCGCCAATAAAATCAACCACGCTAGTGTTGGGTCTCCACTCAATGTTATCCTTGGATAGAAGCGCTTTAACGTGTGCTTTGTCGCCGAAGAATTTATCGAAGAGAGTGTAGATATAAACCTTTTTGCAGTAACCTGCAAGAAGCAACGAATATTGGAGCGCAGTATTTGCGTCGCCAATAACGGCAACTTCCCTATCCTTATAGAACGGCCCGTCACAAAGCGCGCAATAGTAAACGCCCTTACCTACTAAATCGTCTCTTTCGGACTTAGTGCGAAGGTGTTTGTGCTTAACGCCTGCGGCGATTATAACCGTCTTTGACTGATAGGTGTTATACTCGGTATGAACGGTGAAAATCTTATCCTCGCCTTTTTCAAGCTTTATAACCTTTTCGATTTCCAAATCTGCACCGAGGTCGGTAATTTGGTTATAGAGGTTATCAGCAAATTCTTCACCGCTAATAAGTCTTATCGAGGGATAGTTTTCTAGTCTTGGTGACATTGCAATTTGTCCGCCAAGGCTTTCGCTCTCTAATACCAATACTTTTTTATTATTTCTTAAAGCGTAGAGCGCGGAGGTCATCCCTGCCGCGCCTGCGCCTATAACGATAACGTCATACATTAGTTTCTGCTCTCAATATATTTTCTGATTTCACTTGCGTTGTCGTAAGCATCGTAGCCGTTGCCATTAGGAACGAGCAAGGTCGGTGCTTTTTTAACGCCGAGTTTTACGGTTAAGTCTTTGTTCTCTTCTGCGTTTACGATAGAGTAGATAACCCCTGCCTTATCGAGCATCATTTTGCTTGTTTTGCAGTTGGGGCATCCGTTTCTAGTAAAGAGCACGGGGCCGTCGAGTTGAGGTTTAGCAACCTCTTCCTTTTTGCATTCGCAAGCGTCTTGTTGCTTTGCTTCAAATTTAGAAGTTTCAATATTGTATTCCTTTCTGTCCTCAAACTCTTTTCTCTTACCGTCGTTCCAGTTTTGGATAGGACGATAGTAACCGGTAATACGGCTGTAAACTTCGGTGGTTCTTCCGCAAGTCGGGCATTCGTAAACTTCACCAGCAATGTAACCGTGGTCTGCACATACAGAGTAGGTCGGCGACATTGTGTAGTAAGGAAGCTTGTAATTTTCTGCAATCTTGCGAACGAGGTTTGCAGCAGACTTCCAATCGGGGAGTTTTTGACCGAGGAATGCGTGGAATACAGTACCCGAGGTGTAAAGGGTTTGAAGTTCGTCTTGAATGTCGAGTGCCGAGAAGATATCGTCGGTATAACCTACAGGCAAGTGCGAGCTGTTGGTGTAGTAAGGTGCATTGTCCGTATCAGATGCAGTGATGATATCGGGATATCTCTTTCTGTCGTGTTTAGCAAGTCTAAACGAAGTAGATTCTGCGGGGGTTGCCTCCAAGTTGTAGAGGTCGCCGTAGAGTTCTTGATAGTCGGAAAGTTTGTTTCTCATGAAATTCAAAACGTCTTTGGTGAAGTTTTGAGCTTCTTTTTGAGTTAAGTCTTTTCCAATCCATTTTGCGTTAAGACATGCTTCGTTCATACCAACAAGACCGATGGTTGAGAAGTGGTTGTTAAACGTTCCCAAATATCTCTTGGTGTAGGGATAAAGTCCTGCTTCCAAAAGTTTGGTAACGGTATCTCTCTTAACTTTAAGTGAACGAGCGGAGATATCCATCATGTGTTTCAATCTGTCGTAGAATTCGTCCTCGGTTTTAGAGAGGTATGCAATTCTAGGCATGTTAATGGTTACAACACCGATAGAACCGGTTGATTCACCACTACCGAAGAAACCGCCTGATTTTTTGCGGAGTTCTCTTAAGTCAAGTCTTAAACGACAGCACATAGAACGAACGTCGCTCGGTTCCATATCGCTGTTGATATAGTTACTAAAGTACGGAGTACCGTATTTAGCGGTCATTTCGAACAAGAGTTTGTTGTTTTCAGTTTCAGACCAGTCGAAGTCGGAAGTAATAGAATAAGTCGGGATAGGATATTGGAAACCTCTGCCGTTAGCATCACCCTCAATCATGATTTCGATAAACGCCTTGTTTATCATAGCCATTTCTTCTACGCAGTCTTTGTATTTAAAGTCCATTTCCTTTCCGCCAACGATTGCGTTCATTTCAGCAAGGTCGTTAGGAACAACCCAGTCGAGCGTAATGTTAGTAAACGGAGATTGAGTACCCCATCTTGACGGAGTGTTTACACCGTAAATGAAAGATTGGATACATTGTTTAACTTCCTTATAAGTAAGGTTATCAACCTTAACGAACGGAGCGAGATAGGTATCGAACGATGAGAATGCTTGCGCACCTGCCCATTCGTTTTGCATGATACCGAGGAAGTTTACCATTTGGTTGCAAAGTGTTGAGAGGTGACCTGCGGGAGATGAAGTAATTTTGCCGGGAACACCGCCAAGACCTTCTTTAATGAGTTGGCGGAGAGACCAACCTGCGCAGTAACCGGTGAGCATAGAAAGGTCGTGGATATGGATATCCGCGTTTCTGTGCGCGTCGCCGATTTCATCATCGTATACTTCACTTAACCAATAGTTTGCGGTAACCGCACCGCTGTTGGATAGGATAAGTCCACCAACCGAGTAGGTAACGGTAGAGTTTTCCTTAACACGCCAGTCGGCAACCTTTAAATAATCGTCAACTACCTTTTTGTAGTCTACGATAGTGTCTTTAATGTTACGAACTTTTTCTCTTTGTTTACGATAAAGGATATAACTTTTAGCAATATCCACGTAACCTGCTTGAATAAGTACGACTTCGGCACTGTCTTGAATGTCTTCCACGTTTACGACGTTATCTTTGATTTTCTTTGCAAAATCAGCGGTAACACGTAGTGCAAGCATATTCAAAATATCAGCCGTATAATCAATTTTTCTTGCGTTGAACGCCTTGGAAAGTGCGGTTGTGATTTTACTCATGTCAAATTCAACTAACTTTCCGTCTCTCTTCTTTACTTGAAACATATTCTTCCCTCCGTATAATTTTCTTTCCTATTTTTGTGAGCGTTACTAATATACCATATCTATACTCCCCTTGTCAATGGTTTATAACAATATTTTGTAAAAATTTTTTAACAAAACCACAATATCTTGTGTTTTTGGCTTTTTTACGCCTTTTTGCAAAAAATAGTGAATAAACGCCAAAATTTACCCGATTTCCTTGCTAATTTTAATTTTTTATGCAAAATATTTCCTCTCCGCCTCCCTATCTAATTCATAGCGACACTATATATTGTGGCAGTAAAAACGATAAATTTGTCGCCTAAACATTATATATAATATATAGAAAAAAGCACCACCCGAAAAGGTAGTGCTTTTGGTTGGCGGGCAAGTGGTAATAGCATTCTAAATTTGAATAACAAGATTTATTATTAGATATGATATGCAAGTTATCATTCATACTTTTTTACTAGAAGTTAATTTAAACTATAGTAAATCGTTTGCATCAACATTAAATCCAGCGGATTTCATATCTTTAACTAATTTATTTCTCCATCCACCCTCTTCTCCATCATATGTATTATAAACCACTCCAATTATGTCAGAAGGGACTTCAATATCTCCAAATTTTAAGACAAAAACTTTATTTCTTCCTAGTTTGCCTAAAAAATATCCTAGTTCCATTATTACATTTTGTCTTGCCCTAAAATTATAATTCGCTTCTTCTTTTGCCTTACCTAAATCATCATCTGTTAAAAGTATGATTGCATAAGATGCAGAATTTGCTAATTCTTCTAGTTTTTCAATTATAGTATTTCCATTATTAGCATTCTCGTGTAAAATAATAGGATTAAATTTTAGTTTTGTTACGGTTCTAGCAACAGATTGTTTAATTTCAGAATTATGACCATGAACAATAAATACATTTTCACTTAACTTAGTGGTTGCGTTAGTTGTATTTTGCTTTATTGATACTTTTTTTCGCTCTGAGTTTGCATCTATCGTAGCACATATTTCAAGAACCTTAAATACTTGATGATTTAATAAACGATTAAGTTCATCTAAAATTTTATCACTATCAGAAGAACCATAAAAATTTAAATTAAATGGGCCTTCCTTTTTTACTTGTTCGTTATATTTTCCGACCTTATCGTTAATTTCATCTTCTATTTTAATATGAATTTGCTCAATACCTTTTATATATTCATCTTCTATAAAATATTTCTTCGTTAATTGTTGTATTTCTTTAATCCATAGTGATATTTTTGCACGCCTTCCATTAAAATCCTTATCAGCTGTTGCTAGTTTTAGTCCATTTTGTTTTATCGATTCGTAATCAAATTCTCTCATAATTCCCCTTAGTTTTCCTTAAACACAAATATGTACTAGTGAGCGAGTAATAAAAAGTTGTGTTTTTTGCTGTTCATTTTCTAAAAATCCTTTTTGTTTGCAATTGTATGATTTATATCAATTAATCTTGAATTAGTTCAGGCGGAACAGGCAACCCCAATCTATTTAATGGAATATATTCAAAGTAATAATCACAATCTACTGAGTGAATATAATTTAAAACATCTCTATATTTGTCTTTACGGAACCAATCATCAAGAAGATAAATATATTCAACATCTATATTTGCTGGAGCCATTAATTTTTTATATTGTTTTTTCTTAAAATCACAAGTTTGCAATTTTTCGTCAACCGAGCCAGCAACTTCTTGATGTTTGCATTCAATAATAAACAATTTATTGTTAAGCAAAACAAAAATGCTATCATCAGGTAATAATTGCTTTGATATGTATTTAGTCCAATCTATACCAAGTTTATTTAAGAAAATGCTATAGAACTTATGTTTTTTATAAACCTCAGCAACCTTTTCATCATCGTAGAAAACATCGCACCCTATAACTTCATAGTGTGGTTGATGTCTCAAAAAAATTGACAAGTCTGTTTTGCCTTCAAATATTAAACCTGTACGAGTGTTTCCACCACCTTTTCCACTTTTAATCATAATTTTCTCCTTAGTTACAAATAAGTAATTCTTTTATTTTGCCACGGCTGTCGCCTTTACTGTTAATTGCTCTTGTTGCTTCAACCTTGTTTATTGTGTATGCTTTATACAATTCTTCAAAGAAAGTATCTTCTGAGTTTACGTTTTGTGGATCTGAATTGCTAAGCATAATTTTTGCTCCACTCAAATTTATTTCATCTATAAATTTTGCAAGACGTATTTGCTCGTTGTCGTCAAAGCAATCAGCATTATATGCTGTAAAACCTGCCGTTTCGGAAATAGGACGATAAGGGGGATCAAGATAAACAAAAGTATCTTTATCGATAAAATCTTTTGAAAAAGTATAATCTCCACAAACGATAGTGACGTTTTGTAATGCCTCAGATACGTTGCGTAAATTGTTTTCATCGCAAATGGTTGGGTTTTTATATGCGCCCATAGGAACATTAAATTGTCCTTTCTTGTTTACACGATAAAGTCCATTAAAACAAGTCTTATTTAAGAATATAAATAAAGAGGCTTTCTCGATTGCGGTTTCTTCAGTAATTTGCAAAGAATTAAATCTATCTCTTGTTGAATAATAATAATATTTACGTCCGTTTTCATCCATAGGAACGAACGCAAGTTGCATTTCGGTTAGTTTCTTTACAAGCTCGTCAACGTTGTTTTTTACAACGTTATAAGCATTGATAAGTTCTGCATTTATATCACTAATGTAAAGACTTTCAAAGCTGTATTTGGAAAGAATATTAAAAAGTAATGCGCCACCACCTACAAAAGGCTCTGCATACTTAGTTAAAACCTTTTCGCCGTCCGCAGGAATATATTTTTCCAACTGTTCAATAAGCTGACCTTTACCGCCAACCCATTTAACAAAAGGCTTTAACTCAACAATCTTTTGTTTTTCGTATCTAATAGTGCGTTTATCAATAGGCTTTTCGGCGGTGCTTGGAATAATCCACATATTGCCGACCATCATTGCTCCTTTAATGCGTTCTTCCGCGCATAAAATTGCAACGCGTCTTTGAGAAATATTCCATTTTTCTGCTGCCTCTTTTGCTGACATATAACTAAGCATAAATATCACCTCAAATATGATACATATATTATATTCCAAATCTCGAATAATAGCAAGCGAAATCTTGTTAAATTATACAAGATTTGAATTTTTTAATCCATCATATAACATTTGTCTACCACTATTATTCCAATATGTAAAATCCTGCTCTATAAAAAGCCATTTTAAAGCTAAAAGTATTATTTCAATAGGATGCGGTTGATTATTATAGTCCATAAAATACATGCCAGTGTTTCCAATATTTATATTTTTACAATTAAAAATATCATTTATTAAAGGAATTATAGTAGTTTGATATACGGCGGGATTAGTATTCTTGCAATATGTTAACGCATCAATAATATCTTGATGTGTTGGATAAGAGTATCTTTTTTTCTTCTTAAAATACAAACCAGAAATATTCACCGTAAAATCAAATCCCTTATTAAGAAATGCAGGGCGCTTTAGGATAATTTTATAGTTATTGTATGTTTCTACTGTGTATTCATACACCGAAGCATTCACTCCTGTACCTTGACCTGGTAGTTCTTGAGTAAACAATCTAATGACGTCTTCTCTCATTTGACTTCTACTAACAATGTTTAGTGTGTAGTTAATTTGTGTTAATGGCATAAAACTCACCTCCTAAGATTTAAAATATATTATAACACGATAAATTGAAAAAAACAACTTTGGCACTACGGCGTGTGCTTGTCTTGATACAAGTCGGCTAACGAAAAAAGCACGGACTTTTCCGTGCTTTTAATTTTGGCGGAGAGGAGAGGATACTGCCGAAACTCCTAAAGGAGCCCTCTCGGCAGGACTTTGCCCGTCAAGGTAAGTCCGTCAACGACGACCGAACCCAAGGGTTCTCACCTCTCCTTTTTTTCTAAAACAACCAAAATTACGAGCACCGAGGATTCGGTGGCGGTATCGCCACT
>SVIY01000038.1 GCA_015069265.1 Clostridiales bacterium | reverse complement strand
CGGGTACCCAGCTTACCATGCGTACCTTCCACACCGGTGGTATCGCATCGACGGGCGACATCACGCAAGGTCTTCCCAGAGTTGAAGAACTCTTTGAAGCAAGAAAACCCAAGCGCGCGGCAATCGTGTGCGAACACAGTGGTGAAGTCGTTATCGAAGAAAAAGACAAGATTATTCACGTTATCGTTAAGACTGACGACGGCGAAAGCAAAGATTACACCGTACCTTTCGGAACGGGCGTTATCGTCAAGACGGGCGACAGGGTAGAACCGGGCTCAATTCTTACCAATGGTTCAGTATATCCGCAAGATATCTTGAAGACCAAGGGTATCAAAGGCGTTCAGGACTATATCCTTAAAGAAATCCAAAGCGTTTACCGTTCACAAGGCGTTGACATCAACGACAAGCACGTTGAAATCATCGTTCGTCAAATGATGAAGAAAGTTCAGGTTGAAAACCCAGGTGGAACAGATATTCTACCCGGTGAAAAACTCGACGTTCACAAGTTTGAAGAAGAGACGCTTAACGCTCTCGAAAACGGACTCGTACCCCCGCAAGGAAAGAGAATTCTTCTCGGTATTACCAAGGCTGCGCTTGCAAAAGAAAGCTTCTTGTCTGCAGCGTCCTTCCAAGAAACCGCAAGAGTTCTTACCGAAGCTGCAATCAAGAACAAAGTTGACCCGCTCATCGGTCTTAAAGAGAACGTTATTATCGGTAAACTTATTCCTGCAGGTACGGGAATTAGAAATTACAAGAACGTTGAACCCCAAACAGTTCTTCAAAGACAAGTTGAGGAACAAGAATAAGCCGTATTTAGCACAAAAAATGCAAAATCGTATGTTTTTGTTTGACTAAATAAGCAAATAATGGTAAAATTATAACTCGGCGGGAAAAATGCCCGCCGAGAAAAACAGTTTCAAAAACGGAAGTTTCCGAATCCGTTTTCCGAATAAACCGAAAAAAGTTAAGGAGGTGCACTATGCCAACAATTCAACAGTTAATCAGACAGGGCAGAGAAAAAGCAACTTACAAGTCAAAGTCCCCCGCATTGGACGAATGTCCTCAAAAGCGCGGTGTATGCTTGTCCGTTACCACGACCACGCCGAAGAAACCTAACTCGGCACTTCGTAAAATCGCCCGCGTTCGTTTGACCAACAAAGCAGAAGGTATCGTTTACATCCCCGGTGAAGGTCACAACCTTCAAGAACACAGCTCTGTTCTTATCCGTGGCGGAAGAGTAAAAGACTTACCTGGTGTAAGATACCACATCATCCGTGGCGCTCTTGATACTGCAGGCGTTGCAAAACGTCGTCAGGCAAGATCCAAATACGGCGCAAAGAGACCTAAATAGTAATTTTTAGATACTTTTAGAACTCAAAACAAAATTTGACACCTACTTATAATCGGTATTTCGGAAAATTAACCCGATTTGGTAGGCAGTATGTCGAAAGACAGAAGGTTCGCTACCCCTAGGGGCAAGTGATAGCTGTACTAAAATAAGGGTTTACCCTTAAAAAAGCGCAAAAAATTAAGCGCAAAAATTAAAGGAGGATTATAATTATGCCAAGACGTGGCAATATTGCAAAAAGAGACGTTTTGCCCGATCCCGTGTATAACGATAAGGTTGTAACTAAACTTATCAACCAAGTTATGCTCGACGGAAAGAAGGGTATTGCTCAAGGCATTGTTTACGAAGCGTTTACGTCTGCAGCTGAAAAAGTTGGTCAAGACGCAAAAGAAATGTTTACTCAAGCACTCGCAAACATTATGCCTATGGTAGAAGTAAAAGCAAGGAGAGTTGGTGGTGCTAACTATCAAGTACCTATCGAAATCCGTGCAGAAAGAAGACAAACTCTCGCTATCAGATGGCTCGTTGATGCAGCTAGAAAGAGAAGCGAAAGAGAAATGGCTCAAAGACTCGCTGGTGAACTCGTTGACGCGTTCAACAACACCGGTAGCGCAGTTAAGAAGAAAGAAGACACTCACAGAATGGCGGAAGCAAACAAGGCGTTCGCACATTTCAGATTTTAATTTGGGAGAAACACTATGCCGAGAGATTTTGATTTGGGTGTAACCAGAAACATAGGCATTATGGCGCACATCGACGCTGGTAAAACTACCACTACCGAACGTATCTTGTTCTATACCGGTAAAACTCATAAGTTAGGCGAAACCCACGAGGGTGGCGCTACTATGGACTGGATGGTTCAAGAACAAGAACGTGGTATTACCATTACGTCTGCTGCAACCACTTGCTATTGGAAGGGACACCGTATTAACATTATTGATACCCCCGGACACGTTGACTTTACCGTAGAAGTTGAAAGATCGCTCCGCGTTCTTGACGGTGCTGTTGCAACTTTCTGTGCAAAGGGCGGTGTTGAACCCCAGAGTGAAACGGTATGGCGTCAAGCGGACAAATATAAAGTTCCCAGAATCGCTTATATCAATAAAATGGATATTAACGGTGCAAACTATGATAACGCCGTTCAAATGATGAGAGAAAGACTTCACACCAATCCGCTTCCCATCGTTATTCCTGTTGGAAAAGAAGAAACCTTCAAGGGTATCGTAGACGTAATCACCAGAAAGGCTTACATCTACCTCGACGATTTGGGTAAAGAGATTGATGTTGTTGACGTTCCTGCAGACATGGCAGACCTCGTTGAAGAATTGAGAGCAAACGTCGTTGAAGTTGCCGCTGAAACAGACGACGCTTTGATGGAAAAGTTCTTTGAAGAAGGCGACCTCTCTATTGAAGAAATCAAAAAGGGTTTGCGTGTAGCAACCCTCGCTATGAAAGTTACCCCCGTTCTTTGTGGTTCATCTTACAAGAACAAGGGTGTACAAAACCTTTTGGACGCAGTAGTTGACTACCTCCCCAGTCCTTTGGACATAGGAGCAGTTAACGGTGTTGACACCAAGGGTGAAGAGGCAAGCAGAGCACCTGGTGATGACGAACCGTTTAGTGGTCTTGCATTTAAGATTATGACCGACCCGTTCGTTGGTAAACTCGCATTCTTCCGCGCATACTCCGGTGTTCTTAAAACCGGTTCTTACGTTTACAACAGCGTAAAGGGCAAGAAGGAAAGAGTTGCTCGTATTCTTCGTATGCACGCTAACCACAGAGAAGAAGTTGACGCTGTATATTCTGGCGAAATCTGCGCT
This sequence comes from Clostridiales bacterium, assembly GCA_015069265.1. GTDB lineage: Bacteria > Bacillota > Clostridia > Christensenellales > Borkfalkiaceae > UBA1259. The sequence goes on along the minus strand of SVIY01000038.1, from coordinate 7,986 downwards.
CTCGTAGGTTTGAAAGAAACCACCACGGGTGACACGCTTTGTGACGAGAACAACCAAATCATTTTGGAACAAATGGAATTCCCGGATCCCGTTATCGAAGTCGCTATCGAACCGAAAACCAAACAAGGTCAAGAAAAGATGGGCTTTGCGCTTGCTAAACTTGCAGAAGAAGATCCCACTTTCAAAACACATACCGATACCGAAACTGGTCAAACCATTATCGCAGGTATGGGCGAACTTCACCTTGAAATTATCGTAGATAGATTGCTCCGCGAATTCAGAGTTGAAGCAAACGTTGGTAAACCCCAAGTTTCTTACAAAGAAACCATTAGACAAGCTGTTGAAGCAGAAGGCTTATTTAAGCGTCAATCTGGTGGTCACGGTCAATACGGTCACTGTAAGATTCGTCTTGAACCCCAAGAAGCAGGTAAGGGTTACGAATTCGTTGACGAAACTGTCGGCGGTTCAATTCCCAAGGAATTTATCCAACCTATCAACAAGGGTATCATGGAAGCATCTAAGAACGGTATTCTCGCAGGATACGAAGTCGTTGACTTTAAGGTAACCGTTTACGACGGTAGCTACCACGACGTTGACTCTTCGGAAATGGCGTTTAAGATTGCAGGTAGCATGGCACTTAAAGATGGTCTTGCAAAAGCAAAGAGCGTACTTTTAGAGCCGGTTATGAAAGTTGAAATCGTAACCCCTGAAGATTATTTTGGTGATCTTATGGGTAACGTTACCGCTCGTCGTGGTATCATCCAAGGAACTGACGACAGAAATGGTGTAAAGGTTATCGACGCGCACATTCCTCTTGCAGAAATGTTCGGTTATGCGACCGACCTTCGTTCTAGAACACAGGGTAGAGGCAACTACACAATGCAGTTCAGCCACTACGCAGAAGTTCCCAAGTCCGTTGCTGAAAAGATAATGGGCAAAAAAGCGTAATTAATTGTTGACAATCGTTAAGATTTATTGTAAAATAAGATTACGTTTAATAAAAAATCTTAAAAACTAATAAAAAAAATTATAATTTATTTGAAAATTTTGGAGGAAAACAATAATGGCAAAGGCTAAATTTGACAGAAGCAAACCGCACATTAACATCGGTACTATCGGTCACGTTGACCACGGCAAGACCACCCTTACCGCTGCTATCACCATGACGATGGCTGCTAAGGGTCAAGCTCAAAAGATGAAATATGACGAAATCGATAAGGCACCTGAAGAAAGAGCAAGAGGTATCACAATCAACACCGCACACGTTGAATACCAAACCGACGCTCGTCACTATGCACACGTTGACTGCCCCGGACACGCTGACTACGTTAAGAACATGATTACCGGTGCTGCTCAAATGGACGGCGCAATCCTCGTAGTTGCTGCTACCGACGGACCCATGCCCCAAACTAGAGAACACATCCTTCTTGCTCGTCAAGTAGGCGTTCCCTATATCATCGTATTTATGAACAAATGCGACCAACTCGACGATCCCGAACTTTTGGAACTCGTTGAAATGGAAATCAGAGAACTTCTTTCTGAGTACGGCTTCCCCGGAGACGATACCCCCATCATCAAGGGTTCTGCTCTTAAAGCTTTGGAATTCGCACAAGCTAACGAAGGCGACGCTGTTAGCACCGCTCCTGAAACAGCTTGCATCAGAGAACTTATGGACGCTGTAGACAGCTACATTCCTACTCCCGAACGTGACGAAGCTAAACCCTTCCTTCTCCCTGTAGAAGACGTATTCACCATTTCTGGTCGTGGTACCGTTGCTACTGGTAGAGTAGAAAGAGGTGTTGCACACGTTAACGATCCCGCTGAAATCGTTGGTCTTTCTGAAGAATCCAAGAACACCGTTATTACCGGTCTTGAAATGTTCCGTAAACTTCTTGACGAAGCACAAGCTGGTGACAACGTAGGTGCTCTTCTCCGTGGTATCGACAAGAGAGATATCGAACGTGGTCAAGTTATTGCTAAACCCGGTTCGGTTAAACCCCACACTGCATTCGAAGGTCAAGTGTATATCCTTACCAAAGAAGAAGGTGGCCGTCACACCCCGTTCTTCAACAACTATCGTCCTCAATTCTATTTCAGAACTACCGACGTTACCGGTTCAATCAAACTTCCTGAAGGCGTAGAAATGGTTATGCCTGGTGACAACATCACCATGAGCGTTGAACTCATCACTCCTATCGCTATGGAAGAAGGTCTCCGTTTCGCTATCCGTGAAGGTGGCAGAACCGTAGGTTCCGGCGTTGTTGCTAAAATCGTTAAATAATTAACGGAAAACTAAAAATTAAAAAGCGTTAGAATTTCTAACGCTTTTTTTATTTGTTGCTATTTCGACGCGGGGTAAACTTGCGAGTGCTGAAATACTTTGCTAATATGCGTTTTGATGGCAACAAGAAGTTTTATATAAACAAAGAAGCCTGTCCAAAGGGGACAGGCTTTAGAGTAAATCGCAAGTTAGTTAAAAGAATCTTTGTATGCTTTACCGAATTTGAAAGCGGGAATCTTGCTTTCGCCAATCTTAATTTTTTCGCCAGTTTTGGGATTAATTCCGTCTCTAGCAGGTTTTGATTTGAGTTCAAAAGTACCAAAACCAGAAATTTGAACTTTTTCACCAGCTTTTAAACCTTCAGTGATTGCATCGATAGTACCGTCCAAAACGATAGCTGCATCTTTTAGAGTGATGCCGATGTTGTTTGCGATTGCCCTTACCAATTCATTTTTATTCATAAAAAACCTCCAAGTTTTTATAGTATAATTATATCACATATAGGAATTTTTTCAAGGGGTTTTGTAAAATTTTTATCAAAATATTGCTAAAAATGGCGTATTTTTTGCGGTTTTTTGATTTTTTTGCCTTTCGCTTGACATTTTTTTACTTATATCATACAATTTAGAGGAAAAGACGGAGGTTATGGCGATGTTTAGTCAAATTATCGCACAACTAAATAGCCTAATTAACGAGTGCTTGAATGGTGAAAAGCAGAGCGAGCAGACACTGTTTTTTGGCGATGCCCTAACTTCCTCCGTCAATTTGTGCACTAAAATTGCTCCGCAAGGAAAGGTGCTACTAATAACCACTGCTAAAACTTTTGACGATAAGGGAAAACAACTTGCAGACGCATTAGTTGCGGTGGGAAATAAACCCGTAACTATCGTTATGGAAGAAGACTTTTCTTTATCGGTGGATAAGGTTTGCGGTACGTTTAACGCGCCAGAGGACGTGAGGGCGGTAGTTTGTGTTGATTACTCACTGTTTGACACTGCGCTTTATTTTTCCGCAATCAGAAATTTACCGTTGGTACAAACGCTTTTTGTGTTTAATCCCAAACGATTGTTATCTAAAACACTGCTCGTAAAGAACGGCGAGGACGTGGACGAGTTTTTAGTAAACGTTAAAAGGTACGTCGTTATCGACGAGGGCGCACTTAACGATGATACTATTAAAGCAAGGCTATTTGCATACGCATCGTCCAAAATAGTGTCTTTAACCGATTATAGAGTTATGGGAACGGTCATGAGAGAGCCACTCAACGTAAAGGCGTTTAATCTAGCGAGGAAAGCATTGCTCGACACTTTTAAGGTGCTTGCAGGCGCACATTTAAGAAAAGAAGAACTCTTTTATAACGCAATGGTTTTAGAGATTGCAGACGCTATGACCGACGATAAACTCCTTTCTTTTTCCACCCCGTCGCTTGCCGAGTTTATATACTATGGAAAGTTTAAGGGGGATAGTGGAGTGGAACTTTTGACCGCTTGTTCAGTTTTGGAGTGCTACAAAACTTACTTTAGCGGTGATTACGACCACGTCGTAATACCTACAGAATATAGTAAAAGAGCAAAGTTGCTCTGCGAAAGTTGTGGTTTTTTAGAAGAAAGCATACTAAATGCTTATAAAAAGCAAGGCAACCGCTTTGCAATGCGCAAGGTTAAAATCGCAAAACTAAAAAATCAGTTGCTTGTAGAGACGGAAAAGGTCAATAAACTCGCTGGGAAACTGATAGATAAATACGTCGAACTTGGCGGAAATAAAGATTACGATTTGGATAAATTGTCTTTAGCAATCAATCTTTCGGGCGATACTCCGCTTTCAATTAACACGATGAGTTTGATTAGAGAAGAAGGCTTAATACAATCCATATAGTATAAAAATTAAAAAAAAGGGAATACTCTCCGAGAAAATCGGAGGGTATTTTTATGTTTAAAAAAGCCGTTGCAGTAAGTTTAATAGCACTTTTGTTTTTGTGCTTTCACGTTCAAGGCTCAAAACCGCTCTTTTACGGTTATGCGGACAGTTTTGAAGTGTATTTAGTAGACGGCTCGTTTTCGTCAAAAATAAAGCAATGCGACTATTACGAGTTTATATCTACCAAAAACATCAAGGGCGAGGCTTGTAAGATTAATGCGGACAACTTTGATTTGGACGGTTTTATCAAAAGTTTTAACGCACGCGTGGTGTTTGTGGAAGAATTAGACGAGGTTGTTGTTTATTACGCGTTTTCGCCCGAAATAAAGTATTTAGAGTGCGTCGGAGGGGAGTGCGTTAATTTGCACGTAGCCGTTAGAAAAGGGCAAGTAACGGTAGGCGCGCCCCTAATTTACGGAAGTTTTTAAAAGGTAGTATAAAATTTTAAGATAGTGTCAATAAAGAGAATATAAATCAAGGAGAAACAAAAAAATGAAAGAGAACAGAATTTTAGATTTTTTAAAAAGAAATGCAAGCTATATCGTTTTGTCGTTGTGCATAATTGCAGTTGCACTTTCCATAACGCTAATGCTAACCAAGCGAAGCGATGCGGTATCCGACGGTAATCCTAGTATTAACGCACCCGTTCAAACTCCGTCCGATTCGGTGATTAATCCCGATGATACGATAGAGCAACCGGTAGACGCGCCAATAGAGTTTGTTATGCCCGTACAAACGGTTATATCCATTGGAGATTATAGCGAGACGCTCGTGTTTAACAGTACGCTGGGCAGGTTTTCCACACATAAAGGCTTGGACTTCTTTGCCGAGGAAGGAACTTCTGTGGTTGCCGTTTTAGACGGAACAGTGCAAAGCGTTGAAACGACGCTTTTAACAGGAACGACCATTACCATTGACCATGGCAACGGTCTTAAAACGGTCTATAATTCGCTTGCAGACGGGGAAAACGTCAGCGTAGGACAGAAAGTCACCAAAGGTCAAGTGATTGGCGAGGTGTCCGTTTCTAACCGCCAAGAATCGTCTTCAGGCGCACACCTTCACTTTGAGGTGCTGGAGGACGGCGTTAATATCGACCCCTCTAAATACTTGGCGCTCGACGAAAAATAAAAACGAGTAATAACGATAGAATGCTCCGAATAAGATACTTTTAGAAAAGTATTTGTTCGGAGTTTTTTATATGAAAAAATTTGGCACTCTCTTAATTGCGCTAATCTTGCTTTGTCTAACTTTTGGCGCAGTTGGTTGCAAGGAAAAAGGCGATTTTACCGAGTACGTTATCACTTGTGAATTAAACGGCAACGTTCTTACGGGCGAGGAAAAGGTAAGTTATTATAACGACACGGATAACGCGATTAGCGAGTTAAAGTTTAACCTGTTCGGAAATGCGTTTAGGGAGGGTGCAAAGTATTCGCCAATAGGCGCGCAGTACGTTCACCGCGCATACCCAAACGGTCAAAGTTATGGGAAAATGGAGATAGAAGGCGTTCAAAGTAATGGAAAGGAATTACAGTTTTCTGTGTGCGGTGAAGACCAAAACATATTGTCGGTTATATTATTGGAAGAGGTGTTTCCCAACGAGCGCGTGGATGTAGAGATAGATTACTCGCTAACGCTCGCGAACGTCATTGCGCGTACGGGATACACCGATAAGACAATAAATTTAGCAAACTTTTATCCCATACTCTGTGGGTACGACAACGGCTTTTACGAGTGCGTCTATTACTCTACGGGCGACCCCTTTTTTAGCGATTGCGCGAACTATGAGGTAAATTTTACCTATCAAGCCGATTACGTAGTCGCATCGAGCGGAAAATTGATTGACAGCAAACAGTTGGGAGAGCGCGTAACCGCACGCTATCAATTGGAAAAAGCGCGCTCGTTTGCATTGGTGTTGAGTAAAGACTTCGAGTCGGTTACGGATAGTTCTTTGGGGGTACAGATAAACTATTACTTTTACGACGACCAAACACCCGATAAGTCCTTGCAGTACGCCGTAAAGAGCATTAAACTGTTTACGGAAAAGTTTGGGGAATACCCGTATCCTGCCTACTCTGTCGTGCAAACGGAGTTTATACAGGGCGGTATGGAATTTCCAGCGCTAGTAATGATAAGTGATAGCCTAGAACAAGGTGCGTACGGAGAGGTTATAGTGCACGAAACGGCGCACCAGTGGTGGCAGAGCGTCGTTGGGAATAACGAGATAGAACACGGCTTTTTGGACGAAGGGCTAGCCGAGTATTCCGTGGTGGTCTTTTATGAAAACTATTCGGAGTACGGACTAAAAAGAGAGCAACTTATAGAGTCTTCTGAAAAGACGTATAAGGTTTTCTGCTCTGTGTATGATAAAATTTACGGCAACGTGAACACCGTAATGATAAGAAGTCTTAAAGATTTTACAAGCGAATACGAATACGTCAATATGGCGTATATAAAGCCGTGCATAATGTACGACACTCTGCGCCGAACGGTTGGCGACGACGCGTTTTTCAAGTGTTTGAAAAAGTATTATAAGGAATACGCGTTCAAAAATGCAAAGCCCGACGACCTAGTCGGTGTGTTCGAGAGGTCGGGCACGGACGCGAACGGATTTTTCTACAGTTTCTTTGAGGGTAAAGTAATAATATAAAAAATAAAATTAGAGCGAAATTAAAGCGGACGGGATATAAAAACCGACCGCTTTAACGTTTTTTGTTCAAAAAAAGTAGCGCAAAGCAAAAAAAGGTTTAATAAATAAATACTAACTATTGACAAATTTTTGTTAAAATGTTAAACTAATTGGGTATACAAGTATTATTAGGCAGATAAGGAGTTAATATGAAGAAGTTTTTCAGAGTATTATTGATTTTGGCGCTTGCAGTTACTTGTTCGTTGTCGCTATTTGCATGCGGGGACGGAGACGGTGAAGTTGGCGTTAAAGGTATAAAGTGCAAAAAGATTGACGGAGTATATACTATATACGACTACGTTGAACAAGATGGCGTTACCGAATTAAACATCGGCGAGTGCGTGGAAGAAGGCGTTACGGATATCCGTATCAAGAAAGGCGCGTTCTCTGGAAATAGCACTCTCGTAAAGATAATCGTATCTAACAAGGTTACCGAGATTGATAAAGGCGCGTTCGAGGGTATGAATAGCCTTGAAACGTTGGAAGTTCCCTTTATCGGTAGAACTGCAAACTCTGACGCGTATTACAAAGAGAGCAAGACTTCGGTAGATAAGTCAGTTGACAGCGCAAGAACGATTGCACATTTCTTTGGCGATAGCGAATACGGTCTTGCTTGTTCGGTAAAGATTAGCTATAACGACACGTCAAGTGTTACTTGCTATATGCCGTTGACCTTTAAGGAAGTAATCGTAAACGCAACCGAAGATTATAGCATTCCTATGTATGCGTTTAACGGTGCGGTAAATCTTACGTCAGTTAAATTGGTTGGTAAAATTGATGCGATTGGCGAATATGCGTTCGCAGGTTGCAAGGAAATTAAAGCAATCGAACTTCCCGAAACGGTTAAAAACGTTTATAAGGGTGCATTCAAAGACTGTGTTAAACTTGCAGAATTAACGAATGGTGCTGATACAATCTTTGGCGAAGACGCTTTGGAAGGTACAAAGGTTACTTTGGCTGATTAGTCGAAAATATACTTTTATAAAAGAATATGAAAACAAAAAAACACCTTGCTTTTTAGCAAGGTGTTTTGAATTTTATTATTATTTAATTTCAACGTCGGTCAACGTGAATACTAGTGCGCCGAGCATTTCAAATGCAC
>SVIY01000037.1 GCA_015069265.1 Clostridiales bacterium | reverse complement strand
ATCGGGGGTTTAATACAACAAATTTTCATAATTCACCTCTCACATTACTATATGCGAAAGATGCGTGTTTTTGCCCTATGATTATAATTCTCTCAATTCTTTAATTATTTTTGCCCTGTCTTTTTCAGCAAAAACAGTTGAACCTGCAACGATTACGTTTGCGCCTGCATCCTTTACCAAACGAACGTTTTCTTTGGTTATACCGCCATCGATTTCAAGGTCGATATCTTTACCCGTTTTTTCGATAAGTTTTGCAGCTTGTTCGATTTTAGGCAAAACTTCAGGAATAAACTTTTGTCCGCCAAAGCCGGGGAAAACGCTCATTAAAAGTAACATATCGCATTCTTCGATAACGTCTTTAATGCTATCAACGGGAGTATCGGGGTTGATAACAGCACCACACTTTACACCCAAAGATTTAATTGCTTTTAACGTGTCTTTTAATCTATCGCCACACGCTTCGTAATGAACTGTAATAATATCCGCGCCTGCGTCTGCAAAGCGGTCAATATAGTTCCAAGGATTAACAATCATTAAATGCGCGTCGAAAATGGCTTTGGTATAAGGTCTTGCTTCCTTGATAAATTTAGGACCGAACGAAATGTTTTTAACAAAGCTTCCGTCCATAACGTCAAGGTGCATTACGTCTGCGCCCGCTTCAGCGGTGGCTCTTATTTCCTCGCCTACTCTTGAAAAATCAGCCGACAAAATTGACGGTGCAATCTTAATTTTTTTCATATATTTCTCTCCTTTTTGATATTTCATCGTATATTTGAAGGTATCTTTCGTATCTTGTTTTTGAAAGTTTACCGTCTAAAACTAATCTTTTTACTTGACAATCGGGCTCATTAACGTGTTTACAACCCCTAAACTTACACTTACTTGAAACTTCGAAATAGTCAGGATAATACTCGCTTATTTCGTCCGCGCTAACAAACGCTTCTATAACTGCAAACCCAGGCGAGTCCACTATCTTATATTCGCCGACTTCAAATATTTCAGAACGCGTTGTGGTGTGTTTACCACGCTGTATCTTTTCGCTTAAATCTCCTACCTTTTGATTGAGGTTAAACATTGCGTTGATTAGCGAAGTTTTTCCTACCGCGCTTTGCCCTGCAAGAACGGCGAGATTACCTTTGAGCATTTCCTTTAACTCGGTAACACCTTTCATAGATTTAGCGCACACTTCTATAATGCGAACAGGCAAATTTTCGTACTCTTTTTTTATTTCGCTAACAAGTCCTTCATCAACGTCAGATTTGTTTACAGCGATAATAAAGTCCGCGCCCTCTTTTATGGCACTTATTAGAAGTTTATCTACAAGCAAAAGGTCGGGCTTTGGCTCTGGAGATACGACCGCAACGATAACGTCTACGTTTGAAACGTTAGGTCTAATAAAGCGGTTTTTTCTCTTGGCAACCTCATAAATTACCCCTTTTTCTACTTTGACGTAATCGCCCACGGAAATTGATTCGCCCTTTATTTTAAGCACGCCTCTCGCTCCGCATTTATGTAATTTTCCCTCACTTTTAACGTAATATGCGTTAGAGTGAGCTTTGTACACTTGTCCTATCAATATATTTACCTATAATTTATTGGTTTTCTTCTATATATCTTTGGCGAAGTTGACCGCACGCCCCGTCAATATCCACACCCATACGACGACGGAGAGTCGCAGAAAGCCCGCCTTTTTCTAAAAGTCCTAAAAACCTATATGCTTCTTTATCGGTTACGGTTTTTAAGTTCTTTTCTTTTACTTCGTTAAGCCTTATAAGGTTGACGTGGCAAGGTCTTCCTTTCAAAAGTTTTATCAATGCTTCTGCGTGTTCGGGAGTATCTGTATCCCCCTTAATTAAAACGTATTCAAAAATATAACGTCTTCCCGTTTTATCAAAATAGTTAGCGCACGCGTCTAATATTTGTTTTATCGAATAAGCCTTTGCAACGGGCATTATTTTTTGTCTAGCTTCATCAAATGGCGAGTGCAAAGACACCGTCAAATTAACGTGTATATCCTCTTTAGCTAAATCGTACATTTTAGGAACAATTCCCGACGTGGAAAGACTTATATTTCTAGGACTAACGTTAATTCCGCTTGCATTTGACACGAGTTTAAGGAATTTTATAACGTTATCGTAATTATCAAGTGGTTCACCACTACCCATCATAACGATATTGATAATCTTTCTTTTATCCGCAAGACCGCCATCTAAATACCTATTAGCACAAATCACTTCGCCTAAAATTTCAGACGGAGTTAAATTTCTAACCAAACCGTTAAGACCGGAAGCGCAAAAGGCGCAACCCATTCTGCAACCGACCTGAGTGGACACACAAAGAGTATAGCCGTACTTATACTTCATAAGTACACCCTCTATGACGTTACCGTCAAGAAGCGCAAACAAAAACTTTTCCGTACCGTCCACAGATTTTAAGCTCTTAATAATCTTTACAGGTTGAGCGACAAACTGTTCGGAAAGTCTTTCTCTTAACTGTTTAGAAAGTTCGGTCATTTCTGAAAAATCAAGTCCTAAATGCAACGCTTTATAAATCTGCCCTGCACGGTAACCCTTTTCGTTAAGAGCTATTATTACTTCCTTTATTTGTTCGGAAGTTAATTCTAATAAACATTGTTTTTCCGTCATTTTACTCTCTTTAATTTAGCCACAAAAAACCCTAATCCTCCTGAAATATCAGGAAGGAAGGTAATTTGCCCCAAACTCTTTTCACACTGTAATTTGCTGTCGATTTCGCACAATTCAAAACCATTTATGTCAGACATAAAGGCACTTATAATCGCTTTATTTTCTCTATCCAATACCGAGCACGTCGAATAATACAAATATCCGCCTACTTCCACATACTTACTAACATTAGACAAAATAGATAATTGTTCTTTATTTAACGATTTTATATCCTCTTCGGTTCTATTTAATTTCATATCAGGGTTATCGTTTAGCACCCCTAGCCCACTGCACGGAGCATCGCATAGCACCGCGTCAAAAGCGCCCTCAAACTCTTTATCAAAGACTTTAGAGTCCTTTACTAACGCCGTTATATTTTCGCGTCCCATTCGCTTTGCGTACTGATTTATAAGCTCAACCCTGTGTTCGTGTATATCGCACGAAGTGATGCTCTTGCATTTATAAGAAAGTCTTACGCTCTTTCCTCCAGGCGCCGCACAACAATCAAGTAACTTATCACAGGGTTCAACCACGTCGCAAATAGCCACAGAGCCAAGTGCTTGATAGGTATAAACACCATCGTCATAATCTTTATTTCTAACAAAGTTTTTAGCCGTATAAACGTTATCAAAGGGGGTTTTTGTAAAATCAACTTTCAAATCGCTTAAATACTTTTCCCCGTCAGTTTGATAAAAACAAAGAGTAGTCAACGTGTTTTCTGCACTTATAATTGACTCCGTTCGCTCAATGCCATAAGTTTTTACAAGTTCTTTTACACCGAAAAGCGGATAAGAATATTTGACCGAAAGGTATTCCTCTTTATCTTTTGGCAAAGGGATTTCTTTTGATATGAATTTTCTCAAAAAGGCGTTAACAAACCCACTTGCACCAGATTTACCTAGTTTTTTAGTCAGTTCCACTGCATTTTTTGTGACAGCGTATTCCTTTTTTTGCAAGTATTTTATGTTATACATTGCAATTTTTAGAATTGTTCTAATCACAAGTTTTGGTGACTTTTCGGCAATGTGATTTAGATAATACGACAACTCAATATCCTTATCCAAAACACCGTAACAAGTCTTTATCGTAAGCGCGCGGTTTTTTTCCTCAATAAACGTAGAATTTATTGCTTGTTTAATAAAGGTCTTGTCGCTGTAAACCTTATTCAATATGGAATAACAATCGTAAAAATAGTTAACCATCAAACGAAATCCTCGCCCACGGTAAATTTATTACCACGCAAAAAATCAGCAATCTTCATAGCATTTCCGCCCGCTTTTTGCACGGTTTTTAAGGAAATTGCACCGGTACCACAACCTATTACAAGTTGATTATCGCACTTAATAATCTTTCCAGCCTCTCCAACATCACAAGTGACCTCTGCCTCGTAAATCTTAAAAGGCAGACCATTTAAGGTAGTAAAGGCAATCGGAGCAGGGTTAAATGCGCGAATTTTGTTGTAAACGTTTTCCGCACTGTCGTGCCAATCTATAATCGCGTCTTCCTTTTTAATAATCTTTGTAAAGGTTGCAAGAGCATCGTCTTGCTTTATAAAAGTTGCCGTTTTATTCTCTATTTGAGAGAGAGCCTCGATTATACAATCTGCACCTAAAATAGACAACCTTTCAAACAACTGCCCACAAGTTTCTCCGTCATTAATATTGAGAGCCTTTTGCAGTATAACGTCGCCCGTATCTATGCCAATATCAGTTTTCATAACCGATATGCCCGTCTGCTTTTCCCCGTTTAGTATTGCGTAATGTATAGGAGATGCACCGCGATATTTAGGGAGCAACGAAGCGTGAATATTGATTACGCCAAATTTAGGAATATCTAGTATTTCCTTGGATAAAATTTGACCGAAAGCACACGTAATCATAACGTCGGGATTAAGTGCTTTCATATCCTCAACACCCTCTAACCTAATCCTATCGTATTGATAAACGGGAATATTTTTTTCAAGCGCAAACGCTTTAACGGGAGGAGCGGTTAAAACTCGTTTTCTACCTACGGGTTTATCACGGTTAGTAACCACCGCCAAAACCTCGTGTTTACCGCTTTCAATTATTCTCTTTAACGGCTCAACAGCAAAGTCGGGAGTGCCCAAATAAACGATTTTCAACGATTAATCCTCCTCGATATCAGTTGCTTTATCGACGTAAATAATACCTTCTAGATGGTCGTATTCGTGACAGATTGCACGCGCCAAAAAGCCCTCCGCCTTTAAGGTGTAAGGTTTCCCATTTCTATCAAAAGCCTTTAGTGTCACGTTCATCGGACGAGCGACGTTTCCCCACTTGTTCGGAACGGACAAACACCCCTCTTTACCTACTTGTTTTCCACTTTGAGATAGAATTTGGGGGTTAATACATTCAAAATATCCTTCTTCAGTGTTAACAATGAAAATTCTACGCAAAATTCCCACTTGCGGAGCGGCAAGTCCAGCGCCGTCTGCTTTAATCAAAGTTTCCTTCATATCGTTAAGTAACTGTTTAGTTTTTTCGCCAAAATCGGTTACTTCAAAACTTTTTTTGCGAAGAGTTGGGTCTCCAAGTTTAACAATGTTTCTTATAGCCATCTTATCACCTTGTTTTTAAGTTAAATTATTGGAATTTACTTCCATTGAAACGAATATTGTGCGCGATTTATATTTATCGCAAATAATAAATATCGTCTCTAAAAGTTCTTCATCGTCCGCGTCAATCCTCATCAACACTTGATATCTAAACTTATTTTGCAATCTTTTAAGCGGTGCTTTCATGCACCCGAAAAACTTGAATTTTTCCCTATTTTCCAAATAAAGTTCGTTCAGTTGTCCGTGTATCGCCTTTGTTGCGGAAAGGGCGAAATCATCGTCCTCACTGCTGATTAAAATTCTAACAACGTCGGTAAACGGTGGAAATGCAGTCGCTTTTCTTATGGAAATCTCTTGATTGTAAAAGCCGACGTAGTCGTAATTTATCGCTTGGCGCAGTACAGAATTGTCTGGAGAATAGGTTTGCAGAACAACCTTTCCCGGTTGGTCGGCTCGTCCGCTTCTACCTGCAACCTGTGTTAGAAGTTGGAAAGTTCTTTCCCCGCTTCTAAAGTCGGAAAAGTGCAAACTCATATCCGCATCTAAAATTCCAACCAGCGTAACGTTTGGGAAATCGTGACCTTTCGCAATCATTTGAGTTCCGACCAAAATATCCGCTTCCTTTGCAGAAAATTGATTTAATATCTTAAAGTGCCCCTCTTTACTCTGTGTGGTATCTCTATCCATACGAAGAATTCTTGCTTGGGGATATAACTTTTTAAGCTCCTCAACAACCCTCTCCGTACCCGTTCCGCCATAGCGAATGAAAGGGCTACCACACTCGGTGCACGCTTTTATCATTTTGTATTTTGCACCGCAATAATGGCACAAGAGTGCATCGTCTTCTCTATGATAAGTAAGAGACACGTCACACGCTTCACACTTTTGAACGTGACCACACTCCGTACATATTACGGTCTTTGAATATCCTCTCTGATTGAGGAAAATTATTGCTTGATTGCCTTTATTTAAGCAGTTTTCTAGTTCTGATTTAAGGATAGAAGAAAAGACGGAATTATTACCACGTCTGACCTCTAATCTCATATCGGCAATTTCTACTTCTGGCAAAGGTCTTTTGTTTATTCTATCGGGAAGTTCGATTAGGTTATACTCACCATCCATTGCCTTTTTATAACTCTCAATCGACGGAGTTGCACTTCCAAGTATAAGTTTTGCACCCGATAATTTTGCTCTAAACTGTGCAACCGAAACGGTTGAATATCTAGGCGCAGACTCACTCGTATAACTCCCGTCATGCTCTTCGTCGATAATGATAAGACCAACCTTTTCAAGCGGAGCAAATATAGCACTTCTCGCACCAATAGCAATTCTCGCCTCTCCGTTTCTTAATCTCCACCATTCGTCAAAGCGTTCGCCAGCAGAGAGTCCGCTATGTAGTATTGCAGCATCGTCGCCAAATCTTGCGCGAAGTTGCTTTAACATTTGCGGAGTTAAGGCGATTTCCGGCACTAACATAATTGCAGTTTTGCCTTTAGCGATGGTCTTTTTAATTAAATCGAGATAAACTTCTGTCTTCCCGCTACCCGTTACACCAAACAACAAACTCGTTGTTTTGTCGGTATTTTCCACGCTTAAAACGGCATTTTTTTGCTTTTCGGTAAGCTCAACCTTTTTTTCGCTAAACTCAAGGTCTTTATAGGGCGAACGGAAATACTTTTGTTTTTCAAGTCTTGCATACCCTTTTTCGACAACGGCGTTTACAGCTGAAGCACCGAAAAGTTCCGAAAGCGACGAAAACTTGCTCTCCCCGTTTTCTTTTAAGAAATTTAATACTTGCTTTTGTTTAACTGCCGTTTTTTTAAGTTGGGAAACAACTTGCTCAACGTCTATGTCGCTTGCAAGTTTAACGACTCTTATAAACTGTTCTTTGACCTTTCCTTTGCGCATTTCAGACGGAAGAAACAGTCGAAGTGCGGACGCACGGGTAACGTAACACGTCTTGCACACGAATTTCATCATCTCAATAGTTTCAACCGTGAGCGCAGGAGTTTCCTCTAAAAGTCTTAAAATTGGTTTGATTTTTTCCGCAGGATAAACACTGTTTTCCTTAACGCCGATAACAATTCCCTCTAACACCTTTTTACCAAAAGGCACGACAACACGACTGCCGAGTCTAATTCTGCAGTCGGTAAAGGAATATTCAAAAATCTTATCCACTTCGACGTTATTTATGTCGACTATTACGTCAGCAAACATGAATTTTATCCTTTAGAAAAAAACAAAATATGTCCACAGCAAAGTGTGAACACATTTTTTGACAGTTAGTCGTTAGTTGCGATTAATTTGCCGTCTTCTATTTCTTGTGCGGCAACCGATAACGGTTTTTCTTTGCTGGGAAGTTCGGTAAAACCTTGGTTTTGCGCTTGTTCCATAAGCTGTCTTGCACGCTTGCTGGTAACAACACACAATTCGTATTTTGAACCGATTTTTTGTGCTAATTCGTCAATAGGCGGTTTATGTATCATAATAATTCTCCTTTAACCTTATTTGCATTTATTTTTTTCTTGATTAATTATTTTTTCTATATTTTCCACGGCTTCGTCGAGTTTGTCGTTTACAACGGTATAATCATAAAGGTCGCTCTTTTCGAGCTCGTAACCGATTCTCTCCATGCGCAGATTAATCTTCTCTAGCGTTTCGGTGTTCCTTTTTATAAGTCTATTGCGAACCTCCTCTATAGACGGAGGCGCAACCATAATTAAAACAGCGTCTTTATAACTCTTTTTAACCTCTAGCCCACCGTTAACGTCAATTTCTAGGAGCACGTCGTTATTTTTAAGTTTAGCCAAAACAAAATCTTTGGGAGTGCCGTAAAAATTTTCAAAGTGATCGGAATACTCTAAAAACCCGTCGTTTTCTATCTTTTTTCTAAATTCGTCTTTCGTAATAAAAAAATACTCTCTGCCGTCAACCTCTCCGTCTCTAGGATTTCTTGTCGTGCAAGAAATTGAGAGGGAAAGATTTTTATTCCTTTCCACTAAAAGTTTAGCAATCGTACCTTTTCCAACACCGGACGGACCGGACAAAACAATCAATACGTTTCTCATACTACTCTAAATTCTGAACTTGTTCTCTAACCTTTTCAATCTCGTTTTTAAGCGCTAATGCGTGACTAGTAACTTCAATATCGTTAGATTTTGAACATATCGTGTTTGTTTCTCTATTAAACTCTTGCATCAAAAAGTCAAGTTTTTTGCCCGATTCTTCTCTTTCGATAATCTTTCTAAACTGTTCGACGTGCGATTTAAGTCTTGTGAGCTCCTCGTCAATGTTTACCCTATCGGTATAAAAGGCAACTTCATTTAAGAGCCTGCTTTCATCGTACTTTACGTCTTGCAAGAATTCTTCAATTCTTGCTTTAAGTTTTTCCTTATACTCTTTTGCCACTTCTGGTGCACGAAGGGTAATTTTATCGGCAAGTGACTTAATGGTATCCATTCTAGAAAGCATATCGCTAACTAGTTTTTCACCCTCTATTTTTCTCATTTCGTTGAGTTTTTCACACGCAATTTGCACTGTTGACACAACGATTTTTTCAAACTCCGTTGGGTCGGTAATAGAATTATCGATCAAAACGTCAGGAGAGCGCATAAGCATACTAGCAGTTAAATCGTTGGTTAAGTTAAAACTCTCTGCTAAAACCTTGCTCGCGTTAAAGTAAGCGGTTGCTTTTCCCATATCGATTTCGATATTAGTATTTTTTTCACGCGTGTCTGAAAAGTTAACGAACAAATCAACCCTACCGCGTTTTATATAATTTTGAACGGTCTTTCTTATAGAATCTTCCAAAGCCAAAAACATTCTTGGCGTTTTGCAATTTAGGTCGAGGTTTCTATTGTTAACGGTCTTAATTTCCACAACGAGTGAAATTCCGTCCTTGACGTATTCTCCTCTGCCGTAACCGGTCATACTGTACATAATCTTTCTCCGTGCACTATAATAAAATTATTTTATCATAAATATTTTATTTTATCAAGTTTTTATAAGCAATTTAAACGTTTCTTCGTCTATAATTTTCACACCGAGAGCACGCGCTTTTTCAAGTTTGCTTCCTGCATTTTCCCCCGCTAAAACAAGCGTGGTCTTTTTAGAGACGCTACTTAAAACCTCTCCGCCCTCGTCTTCAATGATTTTTCCTGCCTCGTCTCTCGTAAAATCTTGCAAACTTCCGGTAAGAACAACCCTTTCTCCGCTAAACTTTCCGCCCGCGCCTTTCTTTTCGTAATTTACAGTTACGCCGAGCTCAAAAAGTGCATTGATATCTTTTAGATTGTTTTCGTCTGCAAAATAATCAACGACGCTTTCAGCGACTATTTCACCAACGTCGTCAATTTTAACGAGCATTTCTTTATCTGCATGAACTAACCCGTCAAAATCGTTAAAAATTTTAGCAAAATCCTTTGCCGTTTTCTTTCCTACGTTCTCTATTCCCAATGCAAAAATAAAGTTGGGAAAATCTACCGATTTGGAATTTTCAATACTTGAAAAGAGATTGGTGGTTTTCGCCTCTTTATAGCCGTCTAAATTCATTATCTTTTCTCTGTCTAGTCTATACAAATCAGAGAAGTTTTTAACTCCGAATTTATCAAAGAGCAGTTCTGCCGTCTTTTCGCTAAAGCCCTCTATATTCATACCGCCTTTAGAAGCGAAGTTAGAAAGTTTAGCGACCACTCTTGGTCTACACGAATCGTTTGGACAGAAAATATTTGCGCCAACTTCCTTTAATTCGCTCGAACAGAACGGACAGAATTTAGGCTTTTCTACCTCTGTGCAATGCTCGTAAACTTCGGTAGTTCCTAGTATCTCCGGAATAACTTCGTTACTCCTTCTAACCAATACTCTAGCGCCAATCTTAACCCCTTTTCTTTGCAAGTCGCCGTAATTATTGAGCGTTGCTTTCTTTACAGTTGCGCCCGCAAGTTCGGTGGGCTCTAATATGCCGAGAGGGGTAAGCTTTCCCGTTCGTCCAACTTGCCACTTAACGTCGGTTAAAATAGTGGTAACTTCTTCTGCTTCAAACTTAAACGCGATTGCCCAACGCGGAAATTTATCCGTGCTTCCCAATTTTTCCCTCACGTTAAAGTCATTCACTTTAACAACTGCACCGTCAGTTAAAATATCTAGTGTTTTTCTACTGTTTTCAATCTCTTTTATTGCAGACATAACGGAGGAAATATCGTTACAAACACGTAAAAACGGATGAACCTTAAAGCCGTTTTTCTTTAAGAACTCAACGCACTCCGTTTGGGATGATAAACTTTCGTCCTCCATATAATTTACGTTGTAAAAAAGTATTTCAACCTTTCTTTTTTGAGTGACTTTTGGGTCTAAATTTCTTATCGCTCCAGCCACTGCATTTCGCGCGTTCTTTAATGGTTCAGTGGCCGTTTTATTATATTCGTCAAGAACAGAAAGGCGCATTATTGCTTCGCCTTGAACTTCGATTTTTCCCTTGTAATCGATGGTCATAGGAAAAGACTTAATAGTCATAACTTGCGCGGTTACGTCCTCCCCCTCGACACCGTTCCCACGAGTCGAAGCACACACAAACTTTCCGTCGTCATAAGTTATACAAATAGTCAAGCCGTCGAATTTGTACTCGACAGTGTACTGCAAATTCTGCTCGTCCTTATTTATCCTTTTTTCAAAAGCAATTAGCCCCTCGAAATCGGTGGTTTTGTCTAGACTATAAAGCCTTTCGATATGCTTATGTTTTTTAAATGCCGAAATAGGTTCTCCGCCAACCCTTTTAGTTGGAGAGTCGAACAACACTTCTCCACTCTCCTTTTCTAAAAGGAGAAGTTGGTCGTAAAGCTTATCGTATTCTTTATCCGACACAGTTGGATTATCTAAAACGTAATACTCGTGAGCATATTTATTAAGCTTGTCAACGAGTTCTCTCATTTTCTCTATCATAAAATCTCCAACGGCGCGTATTTTACGGCAAGCGCCTTAATTCCTACGCCCT
>SVIY01000036.1 GCA_015069265.1 Clostridiales bacterium | reverse complement strand
TACCCATTTCTTTCTTTCCGCTTCATACTTTTTGATAAGTTCGCGGTTTTGTTCTAACATATTCTCGATTTTGAGTTTATCGAGTTCACCGAGTTCAAGCGCTTCGGTAAGTGCTTTGCCGGGATTATTTGTATGAACGTGAACTTTAACGAATTCCAGGTCACCGATAACGATAACAGAATCGCCAATACTCATCAATTTTTCGCGTAGTCTTTCAATATCTGCAAGAGTAGTCTTTTTCTTTAAGTTTATAATGAAAAATTCCGTACAATATGCAAATTCGATGTCGCCAAGACTCATAATCTCGGCATGTTCCATCGGAGCGTCTTGACCTTTTACGTCCGCAATAATGCTTTCAGGTCCTACACTTTCGCCATTTAAGGCTTTAAGCATACCTTCGTAAAGGCACATAAGTCCTTTACCACCAGCGTCAACAACGCCCGCCTTTTTAAGAACGGGAAGCAAACTCGGTGTAAGTTCAACCGCGTTATTACCAGCCTCAATAAGTTCGGGAAGGAAAGATTCAAAATCTTTGCACTTACTTCTAACCGATTTTGCGTGTTCTGCTACCATTCTAGCAACGGTCAAAATCGTACCCTCTTTGGGTTTTGAAACGGCTCCGTATGCAACCTCTGCACCCATAATAAGTGCTTGCGCAAACGCTTTAGTATCTATTTCTTTTGCTATTTTTAGAGAATTACAAAATCCTCTTAATATCTGTGATAAAATAACACCTGAATTTCCGCGTGCACCGCGAAGTGCACCTTTGGAAACTGCTTCTGCTATGTTTGAAATTTCATTACTTTGACAAGCCACTAACTCCTTTACTGCAGATTGAAAGGTAAGTGACATGTTAGTTCCCGTATCTCCGTCAGGCACGGGAAAAACGTTGAGTGCATCAATCTGAACTCTGTTTATATCAAGCAACTTTGCCGCGGTTAAAAACATTGACCTGAGCATCGCGCCATTTATTGTTTTTTGCATATATTTTACCCCTAATTTTAGGAAACAAATCCGAATTTTGCTTAAGCTTTAACGCCCATAACTTTTACGTTTATGGTGTCGACGACCATTCCGGTAAAGCGCTCAACCTTATATTTTACTGATTCTTTAAGCGCTTCGACGACTGCTTTAATGGATATGCCGTATTTGACAACAACACACGCGTCGATAAAAATTCTATCGCCAAACGAGCGGACTTTTACCCCACGCGTTTTTGAATCGAATTTAACTAAACTAATAAAAGAATCAAAGAAATTCCTATACGCAAAACCGACAATACCATAACAGTCCGTTGCGACGTGCGAAACGAACCTTTCGATAGTTTTATCTGAAATTGTTATTTTGCCGTATATGTTATTAGTTTTAACAGACATAATGACCTCACTTTAAGCACTACGTATATTTTACATTATTTACAAACAATTTGCAACCCTTTGGGAAAAATAAATTGATTTTTTTGTACTCTACAAAATTTTAATTGCAAAATTTTAATAAATCACGCGTTATTTTGTTGCTTTTTGGTCAATAATGTGGTAGAGTATTACGTGTTAAAAAATAAATTTATTCCAAATAGCGGAGGATAGTAATATGAGTAGAGTATGTAGTGTTTGCGGAAAAGGTAAACTTTCGGGTAACTTGGTTAGCCACTCCAATCGTAAAACGCCTAAATTGTATGAAGCAAACCTTCAAAAAGTTAGCGTTAAAAGTGAAAACGGTACCGTTTCTAAACAGTACGTTTGCACCAGATGCTTAAAGAGCGGAAAAGTTGAAAGAGCTTAATTAGTTTAAAAGTTGAAAGCCACCTTTTAGGTGGCTTTTCTTTTTACTTTTAGAACAGTTCGGTAGATAAATACCTATCTCCCGTGTCTGGCAGAATTGCTACTATAATCTTGCCTTCGTTTTCTTTTTTGCTAGCTATATCTATTGCAACCGCGAGGTTTGCACCCGACGATATACCAACTAATAGTCCTTCTTTTTTTGCGAGTAGTCTCGATGCTGAAAACGCTTGTTTTGCACTGACGGTTTTTATCTCGTCGCAAACGTCACTTAAGAAATTTTCAGGAATAAAATTTGCGCCAATTCCTTGAATTTTATGCGCGCCTGCAACTCCTTTTGATAAAAGTGGCGAAGTGTCTGGCTCTACGGCAATTACTTTAACGGTTGAATTTTTTTCCTTTAAGAATTTACCCGTACCGCTAACCGTTCCGCCAGTGCCGACCCCAGCGACAAAATAGTCGACCGTTCCGTCGGTATCTTCCCAAATTTCAGGACCCGTAGTTAAATAATGTGCCTTAATATTTGCCTTGTTTGAAAATTGGTCGGGAATAAAAGAACCCTCTATTTCCGCTTGCAATTCTTTTGCCTTTTCAACCGCTCCGTTCATACCTTTTTTTCCGTCGGTTAAAACTAGTTCTGCACCGTAAGCAGAGAGAAGTTTTCTCCTCTCCATACTCATTGTGTCGGGCATGGTGAGAATTACCCTATATCCTTTAGGAATACCAATGCTTGCGAGTCCTATACCCGTATTGCCACTAGTCGGTTCGATTATCGTTCCGCCTTTTTTTAATTTTCCACTTTTTTCCGCTTCCTCAATCATGGAAAGCGCAACCCTATCCTTAACGCTTCCCGCAGGATTTAAGTACTCTAACTTTACTAAAACTTTTCCATAAAGTTTAAGTTCGTTTTCTATATTTTCAACCTCAAAAAGAGGAGTTTTGCCAACTAATTGGTCTATTTTTTGGTAAATTTTCATTTTTACTCCTAATTAAACGGCACGATTTTTGCCGTGAGTTTTCCGCCGTAGAAAACCGCATAACAGTATGATTTTTCCGAAAATCTCGTCATCGCGCCGGGATTTACAAATTGAATTCCGTCAATAAAATCTATCTGCGCTTGGTGAGTATGTCCGTAAAAAACAGCACTAACACCTAATTCTTTTGCTCGGAGGGTCAATTTATAAAGCGACTGTTTCACCCCATATAAATTCCCGTGAGTTATTAAAATCTTAACTCCCTCAACATTTAATATTTGCTCGTCACTACCACCGTCGCAGTTGCCTTTTACAGATACGATTTTATCCTTTAATTCCTTGCGGTAAGATAAAATATCACTTTCGTGGTCGCCTAGATGAATAACAAAATTCGCCTCATCCATAATAGGCAAAAGTTTATCTATCGCCGAAAAATTGCCGTGTGTATCCGATAATATTACTGCAGTTTTCACTTTAATTTTTCCCTTAACTTTTTAAGAGCGCGAAATCTATGACTGACAGAATTTTTTTCCTCGTCAGTCGCAAGCCCCATACTTTTTCCCAAGTCGTCGCTAAAAAATATCGGGTCGTAGCCAAAACCGTTGTAGCCTACGCGTTCTTTTAATATTTTACCGTGCGTTTCGCCCGTAGCCGTAATAATTTCTCCGTTAGGCTTATAAAACACTAAACAACAAACGTATTTTGCGCGCCTATCTTCTTTATCGAGCAAATTTTTAAGCAATAAATCGTTATTATGCTCATCATCACCGTCGCCAGCGTATCTTGCGCTATAAATACCCGGTTCTCCGTTTAGAGCTGTTGCACAAATTCCGCTATCGTCACTCAAAGCTGGTAAATTTAGTGCCAAAGCAACGGTTTTTGCCTTGATTAGCGCATTATCATAAAAGGTTTTTCCGTTCTCCTCCACCTCAAAGTCATAGCCTAAATCTTTATAACTAACAACCTCGTATTCGGGGAGCATTTGCGCTATTTCTTTAACTTTATGTCGATTTCCACTAGCAACGACAATTCTTTGTTTTTCACTCATGATTTGATACCTTTTTTCGCCACAATTTTAGATAAAATGACAAACTTTTCCGCAGAGAGACTTTCCCCTCTATCAGTAAGAGAAATATCAGCCTCATCTAAAATTTCGTTTGCTATATCTCTAGAAATCTTATAACCGTTCATGAGGTTGTTGACAAGCATTTTTCTTCTACTTGAAAATGCAATTCTAACAACTTCTCTGACCTTGTTAAAATCCACGCCCTTAAACTTGTTTTCATCAATGGTTATCTTTATAACCGCCGAATCTACGTTAGGTGCAGGGGTAAATTTTTCTCTTGGGACTCTTAAAATTATTTCCGCATCGCCCCTTAAATTAATACCGACGGTAATTGCACCGTAGTCCGAATGTCCAGCAGTTGAAGCAAATCGAAAAGCTACCTCCTCCTGAACCATAATCACCATGGCTTTGAGGTTTTTCGCCTGTTCGATAAATTTCATAACTATAGGCGTCGTAATATAATATGGTAAGTTTGCGACCATAACGTATTTATCGCCTAGTTTTTTCTCCACTTGCTCTATTGGACATTTCATTATGTCGGAAAACACAATTTCTACGTTATTTTGCCCGTCTAAAACGTCCTCTAAAATGGGTTTTAACTTGGTGTCTATTTCATAGCATATAACCTTTTTGGCTTTTTTAGCGATATGCCTTGTAAGTGCGCCTGCCCCTGGTCCGATTTCTAAAACCGTATCGTTTTCGGTAATTCCTGCCTTTTCAACTATATCCGACAATAAATTATCGTCGGTTAAAAAGTTTTGACCGAATGCTTTCTTAAAGGAAAAGCCGTGTTCAGTTAATAGTGTCTTTAATGATTTTTCCATTATTTTCCTATAATATTGCGAATATAATGCGCAATTCTACCCATAATACTAACGTAAAGAGAAATTCTTTACTAATATATCGTTTGTACTAATGACGATTGAGAAAATTCAAAATAAAGCCGAAAAATTTCGGCTTTATTTTGCTTTTTGTTTATTTTTCAAGCTTATAAAAAAGCCTCTTTGCGTTATTCATAACTTTTTCCGCCATATCGTCAACGTTTAGTCCTTTAATTTCCGCAAGACGTGCGGTAACGAGTGAAACGTTCTTTGGGGAGTTTAGTTTCCCCCTAAAAGGATGAGGCGTTAAATACGGACAATCGGTTTCTGTTAAACACATATCTTCGGGAACAAACTTTGCAACTTCTACAAGATTGTTCGCGTTCTTAAAGGTAAGCGGTCCTGCAAAGGAAATATATAGTCCCATTTTAAGTATTTCCGCCGCCGTTTCCTTACTACCAGAAAAACAGTGCATAACTGCTCCGTATTGGAGTTTTGCTTTATTTTCTTTGAGAATTTTTAATGTGTCCGCCGTCGCGTCACGACTGTGAATGCATATTGGGAGTTTATATTGATTAGCTAGTTCGATCTGTCGAATAAAACCTTTTTGTTGCTTTTCTTTATCAAAAGGCTCCCAATGATAATCAAGTCCTATCTCTCCAACCGCCACGCATTTAGGGTGTGCGGTCAGTTTTTCTATTCTTAAAAGTTCTTGCTCGTCAAACCCACCGATATCGCTTGGATGACAACCCGTCATAAAATATACTGACGGGTATTTTTCCGCAAGGTCTTTTCCTTTTTCCGAAGTAAGCGCGCAACAAGCGGCATTGATTGCAATATCAACTCCGTCGCGAAGATACTCTTCAACGTGCTTATCGGTATCAGCAAGTTTATCGTCGTGCAAGTGGCAATGTGTGTCTATAAACATTAGAATACCATACTTCCGTCAGGAACGTCTTTTTCGGGTGAAAGATATGCAATATTGCCGTTATCATCCTCTGCACAAACAATCATACCCTCACTCACTATTCCGCAAAGTTTTGCAGGCTTTAAGTTAGTTACCATAGTAAGTTTTTTACCAATCAATTCTTCGGGAGTATAATATCCAGCAATTCCACTGACAACCGTTCTCGTCTCCTCACCTAGTTTTACGGTAAGTTTAAGAAGTTTTTTGCTCTTTTCCACCTTTTCACAAGCGGTAACGAGTGCAACTCTCAATTCAACTTTTGCAAAATCTTCAAAGTCGATTTGTTCTTTTGCCGTGTGGTCGTGAGTTTTGGGTTGGTCTTTCTTCTCTTCCTTTTTAACTTCTACCTTTTCTTTTCTCTCTTCTATCATTGCATTTACCTTTTCCATAACTTTTGCGCTATCGAGTCTTGCAAACAAGATTTCGGGTGTTTCGGTAACTTTTACGCTATCGATAAGTCCAAACTTGTCCGCTTGGTCATACTCTCTTAATTTAACGTTAAGCATTGCGCTAACCTTATCCGCAGTATCGGTAAGGAATGGCTTAAGAAGTGAAGTTCCGATTATAATACTTTCAGTAAGATTATACAAAACAGTTTTAAGTCTATCTTGTTTTTCCGCATCTTTAGCGAGCGCCCAAGGCATAGTTTCGTCAATATATTTATTTGCTCTTCTAAAGAGGTTCATGATTTCCAAAATTGCATCGGCAATTTTGTATTCGTCCATTTTTGCCTTTACTTTGTCGCGTGCAGAGGTTACAACCGCCTTTAATTCTTCGTCAACAGGCTCGTTTACGTTAGTGTTTTCTACTATTCCGCCAAAATACTTGTTGCTCATCGCGATTGTTCTGCTCACCAAGTTTCCGTAAACGTTAGCAAGGTCGCTATTTATTGTTTCGATAACGCTCTCCCATGAAATTAGTCCGTCGTTATCTTGTGGCATTGCGGTCAAAACGTAGTATCTTACAGCGTCTTTACCGAAAAACCCTACCAAATCGTCGGCATAAATAACGTTGCCTTTGGACTTACTCATCTTTCCGCCCTCTTGCAAAAGCCAACCGTGACCGTATACTTTTTTAGGCAACGGAAGTCCTAACGCCATGAGGAAAATCGGCCAATAAATAGTGTGGAAACGAATAATATCTTTTCCAATAACGTGTACGTCTGCAGGCCAAAGTTTATTGTACAACTCGTCATTATTACCGTCCACGTCGTAACCGATACCCGTAATATAATTGGTAAGAGCGTCAAGCCAAACGTAAACGACGTGTTTATTATCAAAATCGACGGGGATTCCCCACTTAAATGAACTTCTAGAAACGCAAAGGTCTTGAAGACCGGGCTTTAAGAAGTTATTAACCATTTCGTTCTTTCTTGAAACGGGAAGAATAAATTCGGGGTGTTCGTTATAATATTGCATCAATTTATCGGCGTACTTACTCATCTTGAAAAAGTACGCTTCTTCTTGAGATTTTTTAACCTCTCTACCACAGTCGGGGCATTTTCCGTCTACAAGTTGACTTTCCGTCCAGAACGACTCGCAAGGGGTGCAATACCAACCCTCGTAAGAGCCTTTATAAATGTCGCCTTGTTCGTAAAGTTTTTTGAATATTTTTTGAACTTGTTTTTCGTGGTATTCGTCGGTAGTTCTAATAAACTTATCGTAAGACACGCCAACCAAGTCCCAAATCGACTGAATTTCTTTTGCAACGCCATCGACAAATTCCTTGGGGGTTTTGCCGGCAGCCGCTGCTTTTTCCTCTATTTTTTGACCGTGTTCGTCAGTACCCGTTTGCATAAACACGTCGTAACCCTCAAAGCGCTTAAATCTTGCGATACTGTCTGCAAGTATAGCCTCGTAAGTGTTGCCGATATGCGGTTTACCAGATGTGTATGCTATTGCGGTGGTGATGTAAAATTTTTCCTTCATTTTCTTGCTCCAAAAAATTTTATTGCATTTACAATGCAACCTATCATTAATCTTATCTATTTTACCATATTTTTTCTTCATATTCAAGGATAATTCGGCATAAAATTTGAGTATGAACGCAATTTTTGGTATTGTTTTGACAATTTCATTGGGACTGCTTTGTTTTTGCTCTCCAGAAACGGCACTTTCTTCAATGTTAAACGGTGGAGAAAAGGCACTTTCTCTCACAATGAAGATGGTAGTAATTTACGCCGTTTGGATGGGCGTATTTTCGCTTATGGATAAAAGCGGTATCTCTAACAAATTTGCAAAACTATTAAAGCCAATAAACAAGTTCTTATTCGGCAAAATTCCAGAAAAGGCAAACGACTATATGTCACTTAACATTTCCGCAAATATTTTGGGCATGAGCGGGGCTACGACCCCAATGGGAATAAGGTCTATTCAAGAACTTGAAAAGCACGAGAACACCGAATATGCAATCGCAATGTTTTTCGTCATCAATGCGACGAGCATTCAATTAATTCCCTCATCAGTTATGGCACTTCGCACATCTCTTGGCTCTTCCTCGCCTGCCGATATAATTTTACCCACCGTACTCGCCACGCTTTTATCTACGATAATAGGGATATTGCTCGTAAAAATCTTTCTTAAAAAACCGAAATTGAAATGTCAAAATACTTAATTCCTATCTTATTTTTTTTAATATTCGTTTACGCGCTAATTAAGAGGGTCAAGCCTTACGACGCGTTTACTTTAGGGGCAAAAGAAGCCATACCTTTTGCGATGAGCGTGTTCCCTTACCTAGTAAGCATTTTCGTCCTAACCGAACTGTTTGAGGCGAGTGGTCTTTCAGCGTTTATCACAAAAATAATCTCGCCCGTATTTTCTTTTTTAGGTATACCAAAAGAGCTAACGAAACTCGTTTTAATTAAACCCTTTTCTGGAAGTGGTTCACTTGCAGTTTTATCAGACATTTTTACTACCTATGGTGTGGATAGTTATCTCGCTAGGTCTGCATCCGTTGTATATGGAAGTAGTGAAACGGTATTTTACGTTGCCGCCGTTTACTTTGCAGGCGCTAAAACCAAAAAACTGACCGCACCGATTATTATATCGCTTGTCGCAAGTTTTTTCTCTTGCGTGTTCGCGTGTTTTATTTGCAGAATAATATAAAAACCGCCAGTGTTTAACTGACGGTTTAATATTTTTATTAAGCTTTTCTTGACCTGTCTTCTTCAACGAGTTTTTTGATGATTTCGTCAAGCGACATTGCACCGAGTTTACCCTCTTTTCTGCTAGATACGGAAACGGTTTTTTCCTCCAATTCCTTATCGCCGACAACGAATTGATAAGGAACTTTTTCAAGAGTTGCCTCTCTAATCTTGTATCCGATTGTTTCGTTTCTGTTGTCTGCCTCTGCTCTAATGCCGTATTTTGCAAGTTCTTCTACGATTTGGTTTGCATAATCTGCAGTTCTATTGGTAAGGCTTAAAACCTTAACTTGAACGGGGCAAATCCAGAACGGGAATGCACCGGCATATTTTTCAATGAGCATTGCAAGAGTTCTCTCGTAACAACCGATTGAACTTCTATGGATAACGAACGGATATTGCTTTTCGCCGTTTTCATCGATATAAGTCATATCAAAGCTATGCGCTGCGGCAAAGTCAAGTTGAATGGTGATAATAGTATCTTCTTTACCGTAAACGTTTCTTGCTTGAACGTCAAGTTTAGGTCCATAGAAAGCTGCTTCGTCGTCAGCCTCAACGTAATCGATACCGAGTCCGTCGAGAATTACTTTCATAAGCGCTTCAGTTTCGTTCCAAGCCTTATCGTTATCTATATATTTTGCCTTGTTTGAAGCACCGCGTTTGCTAAATCTAAAGGTAACGTCCTCTCTCATTCCCAAACAATCAAGGAAGTAGTAACTTAATTCCAAACAACGCTTAAATTCTTCCTCAATTTGAGAAGGTGTACAAACGATGTGTCCGTCGGATAAAGTAAATTGGCGAACACGGATAAGTCCGTGCATTTCACCGCTCGCTTCCTTTCTAAAGAGGGTTGCTGTTTCGCTGTATCTGCAAGGCAAATCACGATAGCTCTTTAATCCGTTTTTATAGATTTGGTATTGGAAAGGACAAGTCATCGGGCGGAGAGCCATTGCTTCGGGAGAATTTTCGTCGCCCAAAATGAACATTTTGTCTCTATAGTGGTCCCAGTGTCCAGAAATACGGTAAAGGTCGTGCTTTGCCATATACGGAGTCTTGGTTATCATAAATCCACGTCTTTCTTCCTCGTCCTCAACAAATCTTTGCAAAATTTGCATAATCTTTGCGCCTTTTGGAGCAAGAATAGGAAGACCTTGTCCAACCACTTCTTCGGTTAAGAATATTCCTAGTTCTCTACCGAGTTTGTTATGGTCGCGCTTCTTTGCCTCTTCTAGCGCGGTAAGGTATTCGTCAAGTTCGCTCTTTTTGGGGAATGCAGTACCGTAAATTCTGGTAAGCATTTTGTTCTTTTCATCCCCTCTCCAATATGCGCCGGTTACCGACGTTAGCTTGAACGCTTTAATTTTACCTGTTGACGGAAGATGTGGTCCACGGCAAAGGTCCATGAAATCGCCTTGCTTATAACAAGAGATTACGCTTTTGCCCGGCAAATCGTTGATGAGTTCAACCTTATAAGGCTCGGAAAAATCTTTGAAGATTTTAACCGCGTCTTTTTTGCTATACACAATGCGTTCGATAGGCAAATCACTCTTGATGATATCTTTCATCTCGCTTTCGATTTTTGCCAAATCTTGCTGTGTTACGGGAGTTTTGAACTCTATATCGTAATAAAATCCGTTTTCAATAGTAGGTCCGATAGCAAGTTTGCTAGTCGGGTAAATATTTTTAACCGCTTGCGCTAAAACGTGTGAAACGGTATGACGGTAAACGTCAAGCCCCTCTTTATCTTTAAGGGTGATTATCTGCAATTCCGCATCTTTTTCGATAACGGTTGAAAGGTCAACGAGTTCCCCGTCAACTTTTGCACAAACTGCATTTCTCCACAGTCCTTCTGAAATAGATTTTGCAACGTCCGATGCCGTAATCGGTGCGTCAAACTCTAAAAAAGAACCGTCTTTAAGTGTTATTTTCATATATTCCTCCAATAAAAAACGCCCTTAAACAATCGTTTAAGGACGAAATAATTTCCGCGTTTCCACCTTAATTGCCGTGTTGCCACGACCTCTCTTTTGCGGAATAAGGTCCGCTCTCCCTTGCCTGAAACGGTGGTTTCATATTCTTTTGCGGTTGTGGATTTTCCAGCGCCACCCACTCTCTGTCTACCGCGATAAAGGTACTACTTGTCCGCTCTTTATCGGCAAATTTATACATATATAATATACCATATTTTTCCCTTTGTCAACTTTTTAATGAAGATATTTTTGCTCCTTTTCTTTTGTTGGCAGAAAGGTTATCTTATCTGTGTAATATTCTCTTAAATATTTCTCGTCATCCTCTGGAATATTGCCGGATAGTTCAATCTCTCCACAGTTAGATAGAAGCACTTCTCTTAAAATTTCCACACCCTCTCCGCCGAGCAAGGTGCTTCTTTTAAGTCGTCTAAAATGCGCGTCGTAAACTCGTCCGCCCTCTATATACACTCTTTTTTTCTTATTTTCAAGCAAAAACCTTATAAAATCTCTTAATTGGCTTGTTAAAAAACAGT
>SVIY01000035.1 GCA_015069265.1 Clostridiales bacterium | reverse complement strand
CCTTTTCCCTTGGCGGAGAAAGAGGGATTTGAACCCTCGCTGCGCTTAACACACACTACTCCCTTAGCAGGGGAGCCCCTTCGGCCTCTTGGGTATTTCTCCGTGACCGAATTAAATTTATCTTTAACACTACGATATGTTACCATAAAAAAATCTATTTGTCAAAGTATTTTTTTATAATTTGAAAATTTTTCCATTTAATTATTAAATATTATTGTTGTGCTCAATTAAATATAGCATTTACGGAAGTATCTTCAAGCGAAACAGGAGGCTCTATCGGTCTTTGTGCCTTGCCGTGGACGATGAGCCCTCTAATTGGACTATACCTATCCGAACGTAATTTTCTTTTCTCTATAATTTTGCCGTTTTTCTTTACGATTATATACCCCTCGCTTAAAAGTCCCTCTTTTTGATATCGAACTAATTTGCTCTCGCCCTCGTAAAGTTCGGGGAATTCGCCCTTTTCGTCAAAGACCTCTTGGTAGGCAGGGGGAGGGATAGTGCCTATACTAACGCTATTTCTCAAAATTTCCACGTCCGATTTTTCGCCTAAAATTTTTATACAAATTTTGTCGCCAGTCGCCGTTGCGCGTATTATAACGGGGTTAAAGGTGTTATTTATAAATCGCAAATCTGCATTGTTGTAATTAACCATTGCGTCAAAAGAGGGCAGAACGTAGTTTACGGCAAGGGAGTGGGGGTGGTATTCGGTAATTTTAAGGTTAGATAGCAGTACTGCGTTATACAGCGTTGTAGAGACTTGGCACACTCCTCCGCCAACGCCGTCCACGAACTCGCCACCAACGATGATTTTTGCCGTTTTATATCCGCGAGAGGTCGTTCTAGCGCCCACAACGTCATTAAAAGAGAACTCGCCACCAACGTCTAAAAAATAGTTGTCGATGGACTTGCAGGCAAGTGCAATATTGTGTTTTCTTTCCGCGCTTGACGAGGAATAATTTGTAGAAAACGTTGAGCGTGTAACAACGTCAGAGGGGTGTAAATTATAAAAGGGCATTTGCTCGGCGACGGCAGAATATTTTGGCGATTGCAAACAAATAAAGAATAATGAGAATATAATAAAAAGAAGATTTTTGATTTTTGAGGTTTTCATTTTGGTATAATTATGTGTAATTTATCGTTAATTATCGCACATAAAAAAGTTTGTAAAAAGCTGGTAAAAATTTAAGAAACGGTATTGACAAAGTAAAACCTCAATGCTATAATTGTGGCAAGAAAAAGAATTTACGAATAAATCGTAAGGAAAAAAGGAGAAGTAATATGAAGAAAGCATTATCAGTAGTAGCATTGGCGTTAGTTTTGGTATTATCTCTCGCATTCATCGGTTGTGGTGGAAAGATAAATCAAAAAGCAGCTGACAAGATTAACGAAGCGGCAGAATCTGGAAAACCAATGACTATGGCAGAACTTAAAGACAAATACGGCGACCCATACATTGACGCAACTACCGACGGAGGTTTTGCCGGTATTATCGATGCGGGCGACGGCTATGCAGTTTGGATTGATTGCGCTGCTGACGAAGTAGATGCAAAGAAAGAAAATAAAGAAAAAGTTGCTGCTATAACGGTTACTTTCGATAATTTTAGTGCAACTGCGGCAGAATTTACCGATGATTACTTTAAGGTTGCAGAATAGCATTTTTTGATGACTACCCCACGGCAAAAGCCGTGGGGTTAATTTTTTTATAAGTTCTAACGTTATGACTATTGACAACCAACTTTGTTAGTGTTATAATTGTCCTATCAATAGCAATAAAAATTGCTTAAAAGGAGAGTTTTATGAAAAAGGTTTTATCAGTCGTTGCCTTGAGTTTGGTTTTGGCATTGTCGGTAGCGTTTTTTGGCTGTGGTCTTGGTGGGTTGACCGGGGGTGGAAACAAACCTGCGGAAATTAGCGCGCAAGCTGCAATCGAGATAAATAGCGTTGCGAATACGGACGATGCGTTTACTCATGATGAGTTGGTTGCTAAATACGGTACGCCATATAAGAACAAGTATAATTCAGGTATGGGCGAAGTTATTTGGATTAATTGTGCCCTAGAGGAATTCGACCAAAAAATTCAAAATGGTGAAACCGTTGCTGCACTTTCAGTTAAATTTTATGCAGGTAAAGCAAATGCTGCAACATATATAGTTGATTACACCGGTGGATATTATTATCTTTAATAAATAAGTCCCACGGCTTTTGCCGTGGGGTTTTACTTTTAAAAGAGTTTTACAAGCACTTGTATTTAAATAAATTTTTTGATATAATATAAGTTATCAGGTGAAAAGGTAAAACTTTTAACTTTGAAAAACAGTTAAAGAAGGGCTTATGAATCTTATAATCGTAGGTGCCGGAAAGGTCGGCGAAACATTAATTGAAAACTTCTTAAAAGAAAGTCACGACATAACCGTGCTTGACGTTAACGCTAGCGAGGTTTCGTCAATAGTTGATAAACTTGACGTTAAAGGCGTTGTGGGTAGCGGAATAGAACGTGATTCGCTCATTAATGCAGGCGTTGAGTCGGCGGACTTTTTTATCGCGTGTACTTCGCGTGATGAAACGAATATTTTGTGCTGCGTGCTTGCTAAAAAACTTGGTGCAAAACGCACGATAGCGCGCGTTAGAGACCCCGAATACTTCAAGGAAGTTGACGGTATGAAAGAAGATTTAGGGCTTGATTTTGCATTTAATCCCGAACTTCATACCGCGCTCGAGATTGCACAACAATTAAAATTCCCCTCTGCTCGCGGAGTAGAAACTTTTGTTAAAAACAGAGTTACTATGGCGGAGTACGAAATAGCAGATGGCAATCCTTTAATAGGGAAGTCGCTCAAAGATATTTCAGGAGAGTTTGGTAATAAAGTGCTTATAGCCGTCGTACAACGCGGTAAAGAGTTCTTTATCCCTCGCGGAGATTTCGTGATCAATCTTGGCGACCTCATCCACATAATCGCAAAAGAGGCGGAAATTAACGCGTTCTGTAAAAAGACTAAACTGTATAAGCGTCGTGCAAAAAATATTTTCATAGTCGGTGGCGGAAAGATTACTTATTATCTTGCGTTAGAACTTATTAAATCGGGACTTGACGTTAAAATAATAGAAAACGACGAAGGGCGCGCGCAAGTGCTTGCTGGCGCATTGCCAAAGGCAACGGTTATTTTAGGTGACGGCACGGATAACGCGCTTTTAGACGAGGAAAATATTAAGGGTGCAGACGCGTGCGTTACATTGACGGGTATAGACGAGGAAAACGTCATCGTGTCCTTATACGCTAAACAAAAGGGTGTTGGAAAGGTTATAACCAAAATTGACCGTTCGTCTATCGTAAGCATGGTAGAACGTATAGGACTAGATGCGGTTGTTTCGCCCAAAGATATAATTGCAAACCAAATAGTAAGTTTTGTTCGTGCGCATCAAGCAGAGACGGGTAACGGTATAAATACACTTTACAAACTTGACGACAAGGTTGAAGCGCTTGTGTTTACCGTTAGAGAAAGTTTCGGCAAACAGGGGGTACCCCTTAAAAAATTAAGCATAAAGAGAAACGTGCTCATTGGTGGAATAGTCCGTGGAAACGAATTTGTTTTCCCGACAGGTGAAAGTTGTTTGCTTGCAGGGGATAGAGTAATCGTCGTTACCGCTGCAAAACAGGTTACTGATTTAACGCAGATATTGAGATAGTGAAAGATGAATTATAAAATGGTTCTAAACGTGCTAGGCAAAGTTTTTCTTTTGGAAATAATATTGCTAGCACTTCCGATGATAGTCGGATTTATCTATAACGAAAGCTCTTATATGGCTTGGCTTATCCCAATGGCTAGCTTATTCGTCATTGGGGCGCCGTTGTCGTTTATAAGGGTGAAAAATAAGGCAATCTACGCAAAAGAAGGGTTTGTTATCGTTTCGCTTGCATGGATACTTATGTCTGCTTTCGGTGCAGTACCCTTCGTTATAAACGGCGCGCTTCCATCGTATGCAGATGCCTTTTTTGAAACAGTATCGGGCTTTACGACTACGGGAAGCACGGTAATTGTCAACGTGGAAACGATTGATAGGAGCATTCAGTTTTGGCGTGCGCTAACGCACTGGATAGGCGGTATGGGTGTGCTAGTGTTCGTGCTTGCGATAACCCCCGGTTACAACTCGGGTGCAATGCACGTTTTAAGAGCAGAATCCCCTGGACCAACCGTCGGTAAACTCGTTAGTAAACTTTCATTCACCGCGCGTATTCTTTACGGGATATATATGGCGATGACGGCGCTTTTAATAATATTATTGTTGATTGGAAAAATGCCTGTGTTTGACAGTATCGTACACGCGTTCGCTACTGCGGGTACTGGTGGTTTTGGTGTGAAAGCGGATAGTATTGGGGGGTACGGCACTTATAACCAAGCTGTAATAGCGATATTTATGTTCCTATTCTCAATCAACTTTAACCTTTACTACTTGATTTTGATAGGCAACGTTAAAAAGGCGTTCAAGAGTGAGGAATTCCGTGCTTTTACTATGATAGTTGTCGTTTCAACCCTATCGATTGCGTTAAATATAATGGCTCAAGTGGGCAATTTTGGTATGGCGCTCCACCACGCATTCTTCCAAGTTTCAAGTATAAGTTCTACTACGGGCTTTTCATCAACCGACTTTGCTAACGAGTGGCCGGATTTTTCAAAGGCTATCTTGATGGTGCTGATGGTAACAGGTGCGTGTGCGGGCTCGACCGGTGGCGGTATCAAGGTTTCGAGACTAGTTATCCTTTGCAAGTCAGTTACTGCCGATATCAAACGCATGCTTCACCCAAGGTCAGTCGTTGCCGTTAAGTTTGAGAACGAGCCTTTGTCAAAAGAGACCGAAAGAAACGTCCGCTCGTATTTTGTCGTGTACGTTTTAATCATTGCGCTTTGCTCTCTCGTTCTGTGCTTAGATATAAACGATTTTATGACAAATTTTTCTTCAACACTCGCTTGCTTGGGGAACGTTGGTCCTGGTATAACTAAACTAAATGGGCCTATGGCGAATTATGCACTATATTCTCCCTATTCAAAGGTATTGCTTTCTATCGTAATGCTCGTCGGTAGGTTGGAGATTTTCCCGATACTGATTTTGTTTACACCGCGCACGTGGAAGAAAGTTTAATAAGTAAAAAATTATTTCTTAATAGGGTAAATGATTTAATAAATCATTTGACAATTTTCGATACAAAATGTTATACTGTTATCGTCTTGAAAAAGATTGTTTTTTGCAACTGACGGACAAGCGGGAAAACTCGCGGGGAGCGAAAGACATTTTGTTTTGTCGACCGTCTGGGCAGTTTGGTTTTTTCAAACTGCCTTTTTTTATTTTTTAAGGCGATAAAATTACGATATTTTAACAATTAGGAGATAATTATGAAAAAAGTTGCGGTAATTATGGGAAGCGACAGCGACCTTAAAGTTGTAGAAAAAGCTATCACCACCTTAAAAAATTACGGTGTGGAAACGGAGGTGCATATTTATTCTGCACACCGTACTCCCGTTGAGGCGAAAGAGTTTACGGCAAACGCACGTGCTAACGGCGTAGGCGTTATCATTGCCGCTGCGGGAAAAGCCGCTCACCTTGCAGGTGCAATCGCTGCAAACACAACTCTTCCCGTTATTGGTATTCCGATTAAAGCTTCGGCTTTAGAGGGGATAGACGCGCTTTTATCTACCGTGCAAATGCCGGCAGGTATTCCCGTTGCAACCGTTGCTATTGACGGGGCGGAGAACGCCGCTCTTCTCGCTATTCAAATTTTAGCGGTTGAAGATAAGGAACTTGCTGAAAAACTTCAAAATGCAAGAGATGAGAAAAAAGCAAAAATTCTCGCTACCGATAGAGAGGTTAACGAGAGGTATAAATAGAGCGCGCTTGCGCTTTGACATAAGAGAAGTGAAGACCCCCTTCACTTTTCTGTATTTAATAGTGTTCATTTTTATTGGAGGACTTTTATGAACAAGACTAAAGAACATTGCGGAGTTTTTGGCGTTTACGCTTCTGAAACTTGTAACGTTGCCAGCATGACATACTATGCGCTCTACGCTCTCCAACATCGCGGGCAAGACGCTTGCGGTATAACCGTAAACGACGGTGGTGTGTTTACAACCAAACGCGGTTTAGGTTTGGTTGGAGACGTGTTTACAAAAGACGTGCTAAAGAGTCTAGGAAATGGCAAACTTGCGGTAGGGCATGTTTTTGCTGGGACCAAAGGGTCTGTTAATATAAGCAACGCTCAACCGCTTACGGTAAATCACGTTAAAGGTAGTATGGCGCTTTGCTTTAACGGAAACTTGGTGAACAAAAACGAACTTCGTACAGACCTTGAGCTTCAAGGCTCAATCTTCCACTCTACAGGTGATACCGAAGTTATCGCTTACGAAGTAATTAAAGAAAGACTAAAATCGCCGTCTATAGAACACGCACTCTACAATGCGATGGATAAACTTAAAGGAGCATACTGCATAGTAGTAATGTCTCCTACAAAACTTATTGCAGCACGTGACCCACACGGATTTAGGCCGTTATGCTACGGAAAGACCGAGGACGGCTCGTACGTAGTTGCCTCCGAGAGTTGTGCGTTAGATGCTGTGGGGGCAAAATTGATTCGCGACGTTAAACCTGGCGAAGTTATCGTTATCGACGCGATGGGCGTTCGCTCCATGGACGGACATTGTGGTAAGGAGGAAAAGACCTCGTGTATTTTCGAGTTTGTGTACAACGCTCGTCCTGACTCCGTGGTTGACGGGTATTCTATTCACGAAGCGAGAGTGGAAATGGGTATGGCACTTGCAAGAAGATATCCTATCGACGCAGACGTCGTAATAAGCGTTCCTGACTCTGGTAACGATGCGGCAATTGGTTATGCAAGACAGTCTGGCATTCCTTACGAATTAGGGTTTTTGAAAAACAAATACGTTGGTAGAACGTTTATCTTCCCCGACCAAAAAGATAGAGAAGACCAAGTTAGAAAGAAACTTAATCCTATATCTTCGGTTGTTAAGGGGAAGAGAGTCGTTATGGTTGACGACTCAATAGTAAGAGGAACGACTAGTGGTAGAGTTGTTAAACTACTCCGTGAGGCAGGTGCTACCGAAGTGCACTTTATGGTTTCCTCCCCGCCGTTCTTGTATCCGTGTTATTACGGAACGGACGTTCCTGATAGGCACATGCTCATCGCTAATCATCATACCAAGGAAGAGATTAGAGAAATGATAGGCGTTGATAGTTTAAGCTATCTAGACCTTGACGATATGAAGGAATTGGCGGCAAAGAGCGGATGCGGTGGATTCTGTTATGCTTGCTTTGAAGGAAAGTACTCTACGGAAATTCCCAAAGCAGAACCGAACAAGTTCGAAACCAAGATAAATATTGAAGAAAAAACAAAAAGACATTAATAGGGAGAATAGTTATGCACGAAAAGAGTTTTAGTGAAAGTTATAAGGCGGCGGGAG
Organism: Clostridiales bacterium; assembly: GCA_015069265.1. Classification (GTDB taxonomy): domain Bacteria; phylum Bacillota; class Clostridia; order Christensenellales; family Borkfalkiaceae; genus UBA1259. The sequence continues at coordinate 4,409 of SVIY01000035.1, read as the reverse complement.
TTGATATTACCGCTGGATACAAGGCAGTTGAACTAATGAAGAGTCACATTAAGAGAACCATGACCGAAGGAGTATGTTCTGATATCGGTGGATTTGGCGGTCTTTTTGAACTTGGCAAGGTTAAAAACCCCGTACTCGTCAGTGGTACGGACGGTGTTGGTACAAAACTTAAAATGGCGTTCTTGATGGATAAGCATGATACCGTTGGTATCGACTGCGTTGCAATGTGTGTTAACGACGTTATTTGTTCGGGTGCTAAACCGTTGTTCTTCCTCGATTACGTTGCAGTTGGCAAAAACGTTCCCGAAAGAGTTGCTTCAATCGTTTCGGGCGTTGCAGAAGGTTGTGTTCAATCTGGTTGCGCGCTAATCGGTGGCGAAACGGCTGAAATGCCCGGTTTTTATCCCGTTGACGAATACGACCTCGCTGGTTTTGCAGTAGGCGTCGTTGACAAGAAAAAAATTCTTAACAACAAGACAATGAAAGAAGGCGACGTCGTTATTGCACTTCCGTCAACCGGTGTTCACAGCAACGGCTTCTCTTTGGTAAGAAAAGTTTTCGACGTGGAAAAAACCGACATTAAAACTCCCATGGAAGAACTCGGTGGAAAGAGCCTTGGTGAAACGCTTTTGACTCCCACTAGAATTTACGTTAAATCTATCCTTGCTTTGATTGAAAAAGTAAAGGTTAAAGCTATTTCTCATATCACTGGCGGTGGCTTCTATGAAAATATTCCCAGAAGTATTCCCGATGGTTTCGGCGCAAAGATTGATAGAAAGTCAATTAAAGTTCTTCCCATCTTCGATTTAATTCAAAAGACGGGTAACATTTCCGAAAGAGATATGTTCAATACCTTTAATATGGGCGTTGGTATGAGCGTTGTCGTTGGTAAAGACGATGCAAATAAGGCACTTGAAATTTTGCGTGCAAACGGTGAAGACGCTTACGTCATTGGCGAAATCGTAAAATCGGAAAACAAAATCGAAATCGTATAATAGGTAGACATTAATGGATAAACGAATAAACGTTGCCGTTCTTGTGTCGGGGGGCGGAACAAATCTTCAAGCCTTAATCGACTTTGAAAAGGACGGAAAATTAACGAGCGGTAAAATCGTAAAGGTAATATCGAGCAAAGAGGGCGCGTTTGCAATAGAGCGCGCCAAAAATGCAGGTATAGATTGGGCGGTAGTTCAAAGAAAGGGTAAGTCGCAAGAGGAGTTTGAAAAAGGAATTTTAGACGAACTTACACTCTGCAAGGCTGACGTTATAGTCCTTGCAGGCTTTATGTGTATACTCTCTAAAGACTTTACCGATAAGTACAAAGATAGAATCTTAAACGTTCACCCCTCGCTAATACCAAGTTTTTGCGGAGAAGGGTTTTACGGACTTAAAGTGCATGAGGCGGCACTCGGTTACGGCGTAAAGGTTACGGGTGCAACCGTGCATTTTGTAAACGAGATACCCGACGGCGGAAAAATAATCATGCAAAAAGCCGTGGAAATTTTAGACGGCGATACTCCCGAAGTTTTGCAAAAGAGGGTAATGGAGCAAGCAGAGTGGAAGATATTGCCCGCATCACTTGAAAAGGTTTGTTTATCGTTATTGAAAGGAGAATAAAAATGAGCGTAAAAGGCGTTAACAAAATAGAAAATTTATTATCTACAAACAGTTATCCTGGAAGAGGAATCATGGTTGGTCTTTCTGCAGACGGAAAGAGCGCTATGATTGCTTATTTCATTATGGGTAGAAGCACCAACAGTCGCAACCGTATTTTTGAAAGATACGAGGGCGGTATGAGAACTAAGGCGTTTGACGAAAGTAAACTCGTCGACCCAAGTCTTATTATTTACAATCCTTATTTAGCGTGCGAAAACGGAGATATCGTAACAAACGGCGACCAGACGGATACCGTGCTTGATTATATTAAGGCAAACGGCGACGACGGCTATGCGTTTGAAAAATCACTACATACCCGTGAGTTTGAACCCGACCACCCCAACTATACTCCTAGAATTTCCGCAATGCTTAAATATGCGTTCGACAAAGGTACGTTTGGATATAAACTTTCAATATTAAAGAGCAGTGACGGCAACCCCGAAGTTTGCAATAGATATTTTTATAGTTACGCACCGCTTAAAGGATTAGGACACTTTATTCACACCTATGAGTGCGACGGCAATCCTATCCCGTCCTTTTATGGCGAACCAGAAGTGGTTGAACTTCCTAACACGGCAAAAGAACTTGCAGACGTTGTTTGGAACAACCTCAACGAAGATAACAAAGTATCGTTATTTATCCGCGTAGTTCCGCTTGACGGAAGCGCGCCCGAAGAAATTATTATCAACAAAAACAAATAGGAGAACAGCATGAAAGAATTTGAACTTAAATACGGTTGTAACCCCAACCAAAAACCCGCTAAAATTTATATGGCGGACGGAACGGAACTTCCCGTAACTATACTTAACGGTAGACCGGGTTACATTAACTTTTTAGACGCTTTTAACTCTTGGCAACTCGTTAAAGAATTAAAAGAAGCAACGGGCAAACCCGCAGCAACCTCTTTCAAGCACGTTTCTCCCGCAGGTGCGGCAGTAGGCGAAAAGCTTTCAGATATCGTTAAAAAGGCTTGTTTTGTAGACGATATTGAGGGGCTTGACGATTCTCCTATCGCTTGTGCATACGCAAGGGCAAGAGGAACGGACAGAATGAGTTCGTTTGGTGATTGGATTGCCCTCTCCGACGAGTGCGACGAAACGACTGCGAAAATTATTAAAAGAGAAGTGTCCGACGGTATAATCGCTCCGTCTTATTCTCCCAAAGCGCTTGAAATCTTAAAAGCAAAGAGAAACGGAACTTATAACGTCGTTCAAATAGACCCCGATTATATCCCTGCGGAAAAGGAAACCAAGCAAGTTTTCGGCATTACCTTTGAACAGGGCAGAAACAACTTTAAGATTAATAGGGAATTGGTTACCAAAGAGCTTGTAACTGCAAATAAGAACTTCCCCGAAAGCGCAATTCAAGATTTAATCATAGCGCTAATCACCTTAAAGTACACCCAATCAAATTCGGTATGCTTTGCCCACGGCGGACAAGCAATAGGCGTTGGCGCTGGTCAACAATCAAGAATTCACTGCACAAGACTTGCTGGTTCTAAAGCGGATAACTGGTTCTTGCGTCAATGTGACAAGGTTATTAACCTTCCCTTCCTAGACACCGTTGGTAGACCTGATAGAAACAACGTTATAGACATTTACATCTCCGACGAATGTGAAGACTTGCTCGTTGACGGAGTATGGCAAAAATACTTTACCGAAAAGCCCGCGCTCTTTACAAAAGAGGACAAAAAGGAAGTTCTTTCTAAAATCAAGGGCGTTGCTCTCGGCTCTGACGCGTTCTTCCCGTTCAGCGACAATATTGAACGCGCTGCAAAGAGTGGCGTTTCCTATATTGCACAACCTGGTGGCTCTGTTCGCGACGATTTGGTTATCAAAGCGTGCGACGATAGAGATATGGTAATGTCATTTACAGGAATGCGTTTGTTCCACCACTAATTTAGGGAGAAAAGTATGAAAGTTTTAGTAGTAGGTAACGGCGGTAGAGAACACGCCATTATCCAAAGTTTGAAAAAAAGCAAAAAAATAAAAGAGATTATAGCCATTGCAGGAAACGGTGGTATTGCGGCTGATGCTACTACCGTTGACATGAACGTTAAGGACGTTGAAAAGATTGCTGAATACGCAGCTACAAACGGTATAGATTTTGCCGTTGTCGCTCCCGACGACCCGTTGGTGCTAGGAGCTGTTAACGCTCTTAATGAAAAGGGTATTCCTTGCTTTGGTCCGACAAAGGAAGCGGCAATTATAGAGGGAAGTAAGATTTTCTCTAAAAACCTTATGAAAAAATACGGTATCCCCACTGCAAACTATGAAACCTTTTCAGATATGCAGTCAGCGTTCGATTATCTCGACAAACAAGAAATGCCTATCGTTATAAAGGCGGACGGACTTGCACTCGGTAAAGGCGTTATCATTGCAGAAACACTTGAAGACGCTAAAAATGCCGTTAAGTCCATGATGGAAGATAAGGTTTTTGGTGCAAGCGGGGCGAACGTTGTTATTGAAGAATTCTTGACCGGTCCCGAAGTTTCCGTACTATCGTTTACCGACGGAAAAACCATGGTGCCTATGGTGTCCTCAATGGACCATAAACGCGCTTTGGACGGAGATAAAGGTCTTAACACTGGCGGTATGGGAACTATCGCTCCTAACCCTTATTACACTGAAAGCATTGCAAAAGAGTGTATGGAAAAGATTTTCCTTCCCACAATGGACGCGATGAATAAAGAGGGCAGAACGTTTAAGGGGTGCTTGTACTTCGGACTTATGCTCACACCAAAAGGTCCAAAG
>SVIY01000034.1 GCA_015069265.1 Clostridiales bacterium | reverse complement strand
AAAATCAGGTCAACAGTTAGGTCAACAAACGGCTGTTGATACTAAAAAAATCATTCATAGATTGTTAAAAATTAGTAGAAAGTTAGGACTTTTAGGTAGGAAATGGCGGTCTTTTAAAGTTCGGGACCAAGAGGTCGTGGGTTCAAATCCCGTCACTCCGACCATTGAACAAAACAAAAAGGTTAGTCAAAAGGCTAACCTTTTTGTTTCTTTTATGCCGAAAACACGGCATAAAAGCCACGACCTACGGTCGCGGGACGCGATTGACCGCTTTTGGCGGTAACAATCGCTATTCCGTCGCAACAAGTTGCTCCTCGCAAATCCCTACTTAATAATTAGAGGTTGAAAAAGAGGGACGGGATTTGGGCGTTAGCTATCGTAACGAAGTGGAGATACATGAGGAGAAAATTTGCATAGCAAATTTCCCGAAGGGTAAACAGTCCAGTGGACTGTTTATCGGAGAAGGTCGCACAGGCGAAAATCCCGTCACTCCGACCGCGTCAAAGCACGACAAAATTCGCACAAAGCCACCATAAAGGTGGCTTTATTGCTACAAGTCGGCTTTTCCTTGTCGCAAAAATTTCTTCGACAATTTTTGCGAGAAAAAGAAAACACGGCACAAAAGCCACGACCTACGGTCGCGGGACGCGATTAACCGCATTTGGCGGTAACAATCGCTATTCCGTCGCAACAAGTTGCTCCTTGCAAATCCCGTCACTCTGGTTGTGTCGGGGCACGAAAAATGTTGTATATAGCCGCCTTGTTGGTGGCTTTTTCTTTATAAAAAAGCACGGCGGTAATTTTATCGCCGTGCTTTAGGTTAATACACGAATTTCTTTTTGTCTTTGTGGCAGATGCGTTGGGCGGAAAATCTACCCATAACACCAGCCGGTGGCAGTCCGCCGCCGTGGAATACGCACTGACCGGAGAGGAGGAAGTTATTGAGACCTTTAACAAAACTTTTTCCCGATAGAACTTTTCCTTTAACAGAACGCACAAAGCCTTGGAAGGAGCCGTGGCGAGAGTTTAAGTACCTTTCGTAAGTGCAAGGAGTTATAACGTCTATAATGGTAATTTTACCCTTTAATTCGGGGTAGCGGTTTTCTATAAACTCTTTAACTCTTTCGCCAAACTTAACCTTTTCAGCTTTATAAGTGCCGTTATTCTTTTTATCTTTCCACCAAAAATACATGTGGTCGTTACCGCGAATGCTAGCTTGGATAACGCAACTTCCGTCAGGCGCTTTTAAGGTCTTATCGTATGAAAAGTTTCTTATGGTAAGGTTATCATACTCTTGGTCGAAAACGATAGGTGTATCTAGGTCTACGTGCGTAGATAGAGGTTTATCGCTCATATCTAAATCACACTTAAACGCTACGGTAGAGTAGGTATATATCGGGTTTGTGTCCATATCAGCGAGTTTATCGTCGATATCCTTAACGGCATACTTTCCACCGAGTAAAGTCTTTATACAGTGCTCTGCGGCGGTTGAAGATACAACCCAATCGGACGGCAAAAACTCTCCGCTATCAAGCTCTACGCCAACCGCGGTGTTCTTTTCTATCCGTACCTCTTTAACACTAGCGCTATGCTTTATTTCTCCGCCTAACTCTAAATAGTATTTTTCCATTCTTTGAACGAACGGTAGAGACCCACCTATTGGTATTCCTCCGTTTTTGGATGACACGCGAGCGAGCATGTAGAGTAAACTCATAAGGTTGTACGAGGGAGCCATAAAACTAGAAATGCAGTGAGCGAGTTCCTTGTTTTTGAATCGCTTAACGTAATCTCCGCAAGAAATTTTTGAATATTTGTTTACTAATATATAGTCGCCGAGCATTGTAAAAGCGATTTTAAGCAGTTGTCCGAGCCCCATTAATTCCTTTGGTTTGTCGATAGGACCCTCTATCTTTTGGAAACGTTCTATGAGGTTTACAAACTTTATTATTTGCTTTTCGTCCTCTGGTGCAAAGGCGATAAGCTCTGCTTTCAACTTTTCTAGGTCCGACCAAATGGTAAGACGCTTGCCGTTTGGTAAATCAAACACCGCGTAATCGTCCTGAAAGAATATTTCCGTTTCATCAGTGATAGCTCTTGTGTCCGTCCACAAAGAATAGAACATTGAATCGGGGTTAGTGCCGACAAGCCAATGAATACATCCGTCGATATAGCACCCTTTTCTCTCCCAACCGATACACGCACCACCGGAGACGGCGTTCTTTTCTAAAATTTGCGTTTTGTATCCGTTCTTTTGTAGGTAAATTCCCGTAGTGAGTCCGGAAACGCCTGCACCTATAATTATAACTTTCTTTTGTTTCATAATTTTCTTCACTTTTTCCGTATTTGACTATTAGCCTTTGGTATTATAGCATAAAATCAGTAATAACACAATGCTTTTTTTAATTTTGCTATTGACACTTTTATGGGTTAATGTTATCATACTTATACAATCAAAATCAGGAGGCTAACTATGAAAAAACTTACGCTAAAAAAGATTGTTTTATCTTCAATAGCTCTATTGTCTGCACTAGTGCTTTTGCTATCTCTTTGTTTTAAGATAACAGGCATAAGTGCAAGGGGTACGGGCGTTGACCTAGACGCACTGTTTGGTCAATTCGGTATACAATTAAAAGTAACGGGATTTAATTTCCTTGCTTTTGCTTTCCCAGAGCTTCTCAAAGAACTCTTAATCATCCCAGGACTTATGAAAGAATCGTTCGTTGATACTTTCGGCGTTTTGTTCGGAATTATGTCCCTTTTAACGCTTATAATGACGTTGACTATCATAGGAACTATTATTCTTGCTTTATTGAAGTCCGATGAAAAAGTATTTAAGAGACAAGTAATAATTTCGTTAATAGGTGCTTTCTCCATAATTACTTGCCACATGGTTTTAGCTATCATTTTCAATTCTAGCGTTAATAGTTATATGGAAAAAATGCCCGAGTTTACAGGCGTTTCGCTTAAAACAAACGTTTACGTTCCTCTTATTTTGCAAGCAGTATTATTTGCATCGGCAGTTCTTTGTATGAAGTTTATTCCCGAAAAGCAACTCGCAAAAAGTGGTGTGGGCAAGGAAAAATACGGCTTAAAAGAGACTGTAGAGGCTGAAAGAAAGCTTGCACAATGCTTTGTTGAATATAAGCAATTACTCGACGCTCAAATCATTAGCACGTCCGACTTTACCGATAAAAAATGTAAACTATTAAAAGTTTCCAAGCAAAAACTTGACGAACAGTTTGGTAAGAGCGCTTGCTTGCCGTACGCGCAAATAGTAGATATTGAGTTAGAGGTCGTTCAAATTTTGAAAGACTACAAAAAACTACTCGACGACGGTATTATTTCAGAAATGGACTATGTCGAGAAAAAAGGCTCGCTACTTAACTTACTGACTGTAAACAATTAAAACAAAGAAAACGGCGAAAATAAATTCGCCGTTTTTTATTTGCAAAAACCATATAAAAAGTATATAATGACTTTATCAAACAACAAGGTGAAAAATAATGGTAGAGTTTAAATCGCTTGCTGGTAACTTTTATCCCAAAACTAGCATGAGAGAGGGGGAAGAAATTCTCGTTGTGCACAACTGTGTTGTGGACGAGTTTTTTGATTACCTAAACGACCTTAAAAACAACGGGTATAACGAGGTTTGCTACCGCCAAATAGGTGCAGGGTCGGAATACCCTTACAATAAAAATTACTATGCGTGCTACACCGACGGAAAGAACGGGGTGCACGTCTTTTTCGACGCGTCAAGACATACTGTTAGGATAATTCATTTAGACAGCTATACCCCCGTTTTAGAGGGGGAAAAGGGAACAAAGGTTTGTCCTCCGTCGCTTACGCAAGTATCTATATTTTCGGGTATGTGCTATTGCGTACAGCTTTCAAACGGGAACTTCTTACTGTTTGACGGCGGGGTTTACGTAAAGGAAGACGCAGAAAGGCTCTTTAAGTTTTTGAAAGCCAATGCAAATAAAGGTCAAAAACCCGTTATTGAAAATTGGTTCTTTACCCACCCCGACTACGACCATATTCAGCTTGCAACAAGGTTTTTTGAAGAGTATGGCGAAAAGGTAAGTGTAAAAGCCGTATCTTATAATTTCCCCGACTGCGATAAAATCAATCAAATGGTAATGACTGAAAAAGTTAAAGGGGAGATTGCCGAGTTTGAAAAAAGCATTGAAATTAACCTTAAAAACGTGCAAATATACACCTTGTATACTGGTCAAGTTTATGACTATGCCGGCGTAAAGGTGGAAGTTATTTGGAGCGCGGAAGCAAATTATCCAAAGACATTTACCTCTTATAATGATATAAGCGCAGCGTTTAGTTTAACGTTTGACGGCGGGAAAAAAGCCGTATTGCTTGGTGACTGTGGACACGACGAATGCCGTAGAATTTCCGACCTTTACGGCGACTATTTAAAAAGTGAAATTTTACAACTTGCCCACCACGGCTTAATTGGTGGGGATAAAAGACTTTATCAACAAATCGACCCCGATATTTGCTTTTGGCCGACAACCGAAATTCGTTTCCAAGGAAAACTAGAAAATCAAAAATATCAATGGTGCATAGGCGAGGGCGGTTGTGATTATAACACCTATATTCGTGACGAAAAGATAAAGAAAAGAGTCCATTATTCGCACGAAAAGACGGTAACGTTAAAGTTTGATAAAGACCAAATTATAACGGAAATTATTGAAATTTAAATGTGAAATTTATATAAAAACGTTTGACAGAGCGGAAAAAATGTTGTATTATATTAAGGCTTAAAGAAGAAGTGACCCTTCTCGCCGACGGAAAATCGTTCGTTCGGCTCAATACTTTTAATGGATAAAAAGTCCTTATTATGTATTTTTCGGGTTGCTTAAAAGTTTTAAGCGACCCGTTTTTTATGGTATTTATTAAGGGAAGACCTTAATGGAAAATTTATTGAGAGGTGCACTACCATTAAAAAAGAACATCAAATCAATGCCGAAATTCGCGACAGGGAAGTTAGACTTATAGGCGAGAGCGGAGAACAACTCGGAATCGTTTCTTCAAGAGAAGCGTTATCAATCGCAGAAGAGAGCGGACTTGACCTCGTTAAGATTTCGCCCAACGCAACCCCGCCCGTATGTAAGATAATGAATTACGGCAAGTACCTTTTTGAACTTAACAAAAAGGCAAAGGAAGCAAAGAAGAACCAAAAAGTCGTTGAAACCAAAGAAGTATGGTTGTCCATGACAATCGACGTAGGTGACCTTAACGTCAAAGCAAAGCAAGCGCAAAAGTTCTTGTCGGCAGGCAACAAGGTAAAAGTTTCAATCAGAATGCGCGGACGTCAAATGGCGCACTCCGAACTTGGCTTGGAGGTTATGAAAAAGTTCTTTGAACTCGTCAAAGACAACGGAACTATCGAAAAGCAACCGCAGACGGAAGGCAGAAACATTTGGATGATGCTTGTTCCCGTCAAAGCGTAACTTAAATTTAAAAAACTAACGGAGGGTAAAATTATGCCTAAAATGAAAACTAAAAGCGCGGCTAAAAAGCGTTTTAACGTAACCGCGTCGGGCAAGGTTAAGAGAGCTTGCTCGGGCAAAAACCACATTCTTACAAAGAAAGACAGAAAGAGAAAGAACAACTTGTGTGCTGGTGCATACGTAGACGTAACACAAGAAAAGACTGTAAAGACGCTTATTTACAATAAGTAATAACTATTAAGGAGATACAATTATGCGTATTAAAAGAGCTGTTAACGCTGTAAAGAAGCGTAGAAAAATATTAAAACTTGCCAAAGGTTACTTTGGTGGCAGAAGCAAGAGATATAGAGTAGCTAGAGAAGCCGTTATGAAGGCTCAACTCTACGCTTACGTTGGTAGAAAGGCAAAGAAAAGAGATTTCCGTTCTTTGTGGATTGCAAGAATTAACGCTGCAACCAGACTCAACGGTCTTTCTTACAGCAAGTTCATGTACGGTTTGAAGAAAGCCGGCATCGACCTCAACAGAAAGGTTCTTGCTGAAATCGCTGTTTCAGACGCTGCGGCATTTACCGCACTCTGCGAAAAAGCAAAAGCTAACATCTAATAAAAACGTTGATAAAGCCTATCTTTTAATAAGTTAGGCTTTATTTGGATAAATTAGATAAAATGATAACTTCCAAACAGAACGCATTGATAAAGGAAATAAGGTCTTTATCGGATAAGAAATTTCGCGATAAATTGGGACTGTTCGTGGTAGAGGGGATAAAACCCATAAACGAAGCAGTAGCTCTTTCTATGCCCGTTCGCACGGTTATTTGTACTGAAAAAGCATTTAGCCAATTAAAGCTGTTAGACGTGCAAGCGCAACTCGTTACTGACGAAGTGTTAAAGTCGGTTAGCGAGGAGGTTACGCCTCAAGGCGCGCTAGCCGTTGTGCAAAAGACTTGTACCCCCGTACAAGCGCCTAAAGGCAGTTGTTTGTTGCTCGACGATGTTTCTGACCCCGCAAACGTGGGCGCGATTATCAGAACGGCGGCGGCAAGCGGGTATAACGACGTGTATCTTACCGAAAACTGTGCGGATGCCTATTCGCAAAAATCGGTTAGGGCAAGTATGGGCGGAATTTTCCGCACTCGTGTTATGAGGGCGGACGTTGATACTCTCTTGTCGGTAATTGATTTACCGATATACGTTGCGGATATGAACGGAGACAACGTGTTCAGTCACGACGCAAAGGAGAGATTGTGCCTCGTTATAGGCAACGAGGGGCACGGCGTTTCGGAAGTTGTTAAAGGCAAAGCAGATTTTACCGTTAAAATTCCAATGGAAAACGGTATGGAAAGCTTAAATGCAGCGGTGTCCGCAGGTATACTTATGTATAGCCTCAAAAAATAGGATAGCGCGCAATTAGAAAAAGGAGAAAATTATGTCAGGACACTCTCATGCAGCCAATATCGCCGCTAAAAAGGCAAAAACCGACGCTGCAAAAGGTAAAATATTCACTAAAGTTGGTAGAGAAATAGCCGTTGCTGCTAAATCTAACCCCGACCCCGATACTAACAGCAAACTTGCCGATGCTATCGCTAAAGCAAAAGCCGTTAATATGCCCAACGAAAACATCAAGAGATGTATCGCTAAAGCTTCGGGCGAACTCAATGGTGATAACTATGAAGAATTGACTTACGAAGGATACGGTCCCGCAGGTAGCGCTCTCATTATCAATGCGCTCACCGATAACAAAAACCGTACCGTTGACTACGTTCGTACGGCAATGAGAAAGCACGGTGGTTCTATGGGTAACACCGGTTGCGTATCGTTTACGTTTACCAACCTTGGCGTTATCGTTATCGAAAGAACTGCTGACCTCGACGAAGATACCGTTATGGAATACGCTTTAGATGCAGGTGCGGACGACTTTATCGCAGAAGACGACGCGTTTGTAGTGCATACCACCCCCTCGAACTTCTCTGCTGTTAGAAAGTATTTAGAGGAAAAGGGACTTAACTTCTTTGAAGCGCAAGTAGAAATGGTACCCCAAAACAAAATCACCTTGTCTGGCGATGACCTTGCAAAATTCCAAAGACTCGTTGACGCATTGGAAGACCTCGACGACGTTCAGAACGTATACCATAACGTAGACTTGCCTGAAGAAGAGGAAGAATAGTTTTAAGTCAAATATACGGCGTTGCAGGTCGTTACTGCTTAGTGTTTGGACTTCAATAACCAGACGGTTTATCTCATCCCAAACACTTCGCGAGCCTACTGCAACTTGCATCTTTGACTTAAAACCTAAAAAAGATAACAAAGCCCCTAATAGTTACGTACCTACTACGCGCCTATCGGGGCTTTTCGTTTTCCTCGTCTTGCTTGCATCTTTGGCTTAAAACATAATACAAACCGCAATCAAAGCCACCGAATTTTCGGTGGTTTTTAATTTTTGGAAAAATTTTTTTAACAATCATGTATAAAATCATCTTACTTGCCAATACTTAATGTTGTCGGCGGTAAGGTGATTTTCATTAATTACTGATTATCCGTAAAATTACCAATTTTACTGCCGTTTCAATATCCATTTAGCCCTCTTTGACGGCAGTAGAAGTTCTTTCTGCTCCATCAAAAACGGCTATACTTGGAGCGGAAAGAACGACTTAAATTAAGGCGTTCTTTCTTTTTTATAAAAAATTTTGCGAAATTTAAGTTATTTTTAATAAAAGTGTGATAGAATATACTTACGTGAAGAAATTTTTTTATTAGGAGACCTGCATGAAGAAAATCTTTAGTAGACTGTTATTGCTTACTTTGGCAATAGTTATAAGTTTATCCGCAGTGGGTTGCACTTTGTTTGAAAACATTGGAAATATCGGTACGGGCGGAAAGATTCCCGGATACGAGCAAACCTTACCAGACTCTGCACAGATGAGTGAAAAGGTTCAATTCGGTACTCAAGAGGAAACAGAGAGAGAATACAGTAAGGTAAAGGCAGTAAACAAAGTTGCCCGCTCGGTAGTTGGTATTCTTTATCCTTACACCGATTCTACGGGGGCTGTTCAATACGGTGGTGGTAGTGGTGTAATCGTAGACATTTCCACTATTAACGAAAGCACCGAACAAGCAAACGAGACGGAGAACGAATTCTACATTATAACTTGTGCGCACGTTTTGGATTTTACGGGGTCATTCTCCGTTTATCTTCCCGATAGAAACGGCAGAAACTTTTCCGACAAAGATTATGACGAAAGCTTTGTGTTTGACGGAGTTATGGGTAGCGAAATATACACTAACAACGCGGTAACCCTCGTTGGTGCGGATAAGGAAGCGGATATTGCCGTGCTTAAATTAGATATTACGGGTAATCTTGGCGGAGTAACTGCTGACGACGTTACCGAGTGCAAGATTGCACCCGAAGATTATTCACTGACGTTGGGCGAGGACGTTTTTGCAATAGGTAACCCGAGTGGCGTTCTGCCAATGACCGTTTCTAACGGTATCGTAAGCTACCTCGACAGACGCGTATTTATCGGAAGCAGTTATATGACGCTCGTTCAAATTGACGTTCAGATAAACCACGGTAACTCTGGTGGCGCGCTCTTTAACTACTATGGTGAATTGGTCGGTATAACCAACGGCGGTAGCGAAGTGTACGACGGCATTAACTATGCAATTCCTTTTAAGAACGTATACAGTGAAAACGATATGGGTTTTGTAAATATTGCAAAGCAGTTAATCGCGACAAAGACTGCTACCAACTACGGATACGTTTCAGGGCGTTGGAATATGGGTATAGTAACGTCTAACGGCAAACACCCCGAAACAAACGAGAACTGCTTTATGATAACCGAGGTTGTGGCTGGAACGAATGCTGCAAAATCTGGACTTCTTAAAGACGATATAATAACCGGCGTACTGTACACGATAGGCACCGAGCAACATAACGTTGCGATAACTAGCAACGCCGAGTTCTTGCTCGTATTTGCCGAGATTAAAGAAGAATACACGCTTGGCGAAAGTTTCGTCCTAAAAATAGAGCGCAACGGCTCTAACGGATACGAAGAACAGACGATAACGTTTAACATAACCGAACAGTTTATTTTCTGTAACACTGGTAACTAGTAAAAAACAACCGCATTGTGAATTATCACGATGCGGTTTTTGTTTTAATATTTAAAGTAACAATATAATATTTTCTTTTCCATTGACATTTTTGTCAAATTAAAGTACAATTATAAGGTATGATAATAGTAGGTTTCGACCCCGGACTTGCAACGCTCGGATACGGGGTTATTTCAACAGACAAGCGGAATAAACCGCAAATGGTAGATTACGGCATTGTTTCCACGCCAAAGGAAGAAAACCTTGCCGTTCGTTTAGCCATGATTGAAAAAGGCGTTAAGCAGATTATAGAAAAGTTTAAGCCTGATGAAATCGCGATAGAGGAACTGTTCTTTGCAAAAAACGTAACCACGGGTATAAACGTGGCGCACGCAAGGGGAGTTACGCTATTGACGGCGGTCAAGGAGTGTGGAAAGATTTTTGAGTACACTCCGCTTCAAATCAAGCAAGCGCTCACAGGCTACGGCCGTGCGGATAAGCACCAAATTCAAAGCATGGTAAAGACTATGCTCGGCTTAAAGGGTATTCCGAGACCTGACGACGCAGCGGACGCACTTGCCGTCGCGCTATGCCACTCGCAGACCAATAAACTCGGTGGACTGTTCAGTATTTAAGGTGAATTATGATAGGATACATTAAAGGAAACGTTTTAACTGCATCGGACGGGGTGGTCCTCATTGAAAACAACGGTATAGGCTACGAAGTAATTTGCTCTGCCGGTGTTTATCAAAAACTTTTGGCAGATAAAAAGGGTGAAGTTTATACCTACCTTTCAGTAAGAGAGGACGGTGTGTCACTTTTCGGCTTTGAAAGTTTAGAAGAAAAGGCAATGTTCCTTAAACTTATCTCCGTTTCGGGCGTTGGCCCTAAAATGGGAATAACCGTGCTTTCGGGAATGAAACTCTCCGACCTTGCAGTAAAGATTGCCACCTCTGACGTTAAGGGGCTTTCGGCTGTAAAGGGGCTTGGTAAAAAGACTGCAGAGAGGATTATTCTAGAACTGCGCGAAAAGATAGGAGAGGACATCGCTAAAGAGGGAACTCAAACGGATACGGAAGTGGCTTTCGTTTCCGATGCGGATAGTGATGATGCAATAATCGCGCTTATGAGTTTAGGATTTACCAAGGCAGAGTGCGTTTCTGCGGTAAAGGGCGCGAAACAAGCAGGTTGCGTGGGTGTAGAGAAGATTATTGCCTACGCTATTAAGAACATTAAATAGGGAAAACTATGGAAGAAGAAAGATTGGTTCAAAGCACAATAAACGAGACTGAAACGGAGATAGAAAACGTTCTCCGTCCAAAGTCTATGGACGGTTACGTCGGTCAGGAAAAAGTTAAGGATAACCTTGCCGTAAGTATTGCCGCGTCCAAAATGAGAGAAGAAGCACTAGACCACGTTTTGCTTTACGGCCCAGCAGGTCTTGGTAAAACGACTCTTGCGCACATTATTGCAAACGAGCTAGGCACTCAACTCAAAGTTACTAGCGGTCCTGCAATAGAGCGCGCAGGCGACCTTGCCGCAATACTTACAAACCTTAACGAACGCGACGTTTTGTTCATTGATGAAATTCATCGCTTAAACCATAACGTAGAAGAAATTCTTTATCCCGCAATGGAAGACTTTACTTTGGACTTTATCATTGGTAAAGGTCCGTCGGCAAAGAACGTTCAGCTTCCCCTTCCCAAGTTTACGCTTATCGGGGCGACGACGAAAGCGGGAATGTTATCATCACCGCTTCGCGATAGGTTTGGACTCATTTGCCGTCTTGAAACGTACACTACCGAAGAACTTACCGAGATTGTCGAGCGTTCGGCAAAAAAGCTCGGTATAGAGATTGAACATTTGGCGGCGGAAGAGGTCGCAAAGCGCAGTCGTGGAACGCCTAGAATTGCAAATAGATTGCTCCGCAGAGTGCGCGATTACGCAATGGTTAAAGGACACGATAGCGTGCTAAAGTCCGATGCGGACGGCGCGCTTAAAATGCTTGAAATAGATTATCTAGGGCTTGACGCTATAGACGTTAAACTATTAAAGTCCATGGCGGATAAGTTTGGCGGTGGGCCTTGCGGACTAGATACGCTTGCCGCGACCATTAACGAGGATAGCAATACTATAGAGGACGTTTACGAGCCTTACCTTCTCCAACTCGGCTTTATTGCAAGAAGTCCTAGGGGAAGAATACTCTTAAAGAAAGGCTACGAGCATATAGGCTTAAAAATGCCACAGGACAAGGCGGAACAGTACGCGATTTTTGATAGACATGAAGACTAGTGATTTCGATTATTATTTGCCCGAAAACTTAATAGCGCAAACACCCGTTTATCCGCGCGATAGTTCGAGAATGCTCGTTTATAACCGCACGGAAGACGAGATTTATCACAAGCATTTTTACGACCTTGTGGACTATCTAAAAGAGGGCGACGTGCTAGTTCGCAACAATACGAGGGTGTTGCCTGCTAGAATGTTCGGTTATACCGCACACGGCGGAAAGGTGGAAGTGCTACTATTAAAGCGCTTTAACCTAACCGAGTGGGAAGTGCTCGTTAAACCGGGCAAAAAAGCAAGAGTAGGCGCAGAACTAACCATTTCCGACCAGCTTAAACTTAAAGTGCTGTCAAATATCGAGGAGAGCGGTAGTAGACGCGTTCAGTTTATATACGACGGAGTGTTTGAGGATATAATCTCAAGACTTGGCGAAATGCCACTTCCACCGTATATAACCGAAAGATCGGAAAGCACACGT
>SVIY01000033.1 GCA_015069265.1 Clostridiales bacterium | reverse complement strand
GAACCTCCAATCTGCAGAGAGGTTCGGCATTAAAACGTATCAATTTTGTGATGATACCGAGGACTTAAAAAGGTTTATCTTATCCCTTTAAGCCTTTAATTTGCGCAATAAGTTTTTCGCGCATATCGATATATTTGTTAAGTTTCGCCCTTTCACTCTCGACGAGTGCTTTGGGCGCTTTTTCTAGGAAGCCGTTGTTTGCAAGCTTTCCGCTTGCTCTCTTGATTTCGTTTTCAACGTTATTGAGTTCGCCTTCAAGTCTTGTGATTTCTTTACTTAAATCAACCAATTCTCCTAGCGGAACGAAAAGTTCAAACCCGTCGATAACTTGAGAAACAACCTTGTCGCCTAAAACAGATTTATCTTCAATAATTTGTATATCCGAAACTCCAGCGAGTTTTTGGATATATATCGAGCCGGTCTTAATCGGCTTTTTGTTTTGCGTTTTTACGTAAAGAGTTACTCTCTTTGAGGGTGCTGCGCCTACTTGCGCTTTAACGTTTCTAACACACTTGATAATCTCTTTGATAGGCTCAATCTCTTTAACGCTTGCAGAATAGTTAAGTTTAGCATTATATCTCGGGAAATCAGCAAGCATAAGCGGACCTTTTGCACCAGGAATGCTCTTATATATCTTTTCAGTAACGAACGGAATAAACGGATGCAAAAGCTTCATAATCTCGCCGAGAACAAAGGTTAAAACGCTAATAGTATCGTTGCGTTTCTTCTCATCCTCGCCGTAAAGAACGGGCTTGGTGAGTTCGATATACCAGTCGCAGAAATCAGTCCATACAAAATCGTAAAGGTTTGCAAGAGCAACGCCCATTTCGTATTTTTCCATATTGACGGTAACGTCTCTAACGATTTTATTGAGTTTTGTTATTATCCACTTATCAGCTGCGGACAATTTACATTCGCTTATCGGTGAAATCTTCTTATCTTCAGCATTTAAGAGCACAAATCTGGACGCGTTCCATACTTTATTCATAAAGTTTCTTGCGCCCTCAATCTTTTCGTCCGAAAATCTCATATCACTGCCGGCAGCAACACCGTTTATGAGCGAGAATCTCAAAGTATCGGCACCGAATTTCGAGATGATTTCCGTCGGGTCAATACCGTTACCCAAAGACTTACTCATTTTTCTACCCTGTGAGTCACGAACAAGACCGTGGATTAAAACGTCCTTAAACGGAATTCTCTTCATGTGTTCAAGTCCAGAGAAAATCATTCTTGCAACCCAGAAGAAAATTATGTCGTAACCGGTAACGAGAACGTCTGTCGGATAGAAATATTCGAGGTCTTCAGTCTTGTCGGGATATCCGAGCGTTGAGAACGGCCAAAGCGCAGACGAGAACCAAGTATCCAAAACGTCTTCGTCTTGTCTAATTTTGGTGCTACCACACTTTGTACAAACCTTAACGTCCTCTTTGCTTATCATCATTTCTCCGCAATCTTCACAGTAGTACGCAGGAATTCTGTGTCCCCACCAAAGTTGACGAGAAATACACCAGTCTTTGACGTTTTCCATCCAATTGAAGTAAATTTTTGAGAATCTATCGGGCGTAAACTTTACGCTCTTTTTTCTAACCACGTCAATAGCGGGTTTTGCAAGCGGTTCCATTTTAACGAACCATTGCTTACTTACTATCGGTTCAACCGTGTGGTTACATCTATAGCAGTGACCTACACTGTGGTGAAGCGGTTCAATCTTTTCTAAAACACCGAGAGCGGTCAATTCTTCAACAATCTTCTTTCTGCACTCTAGTGCAGGCATACCTTGGTATTTACCTGCAAATTCGTTCATTGTGCCGTCGTCAGCGATAACCTTTACAACGGGAAGATTGTGACGAAGTCCGACTTCAAAGTCGTTGGGGTCGTGTGCAGGCGTAATCTTAACTGCGCCCGTACCGAATTCTAGTTCAACGTATTCGTCGTATACGATAGGAATTTCCTTGTTAACGATAGGCAAAACAAGAGTTTTACCCTCCATTCCTTGATATCTCTTATCCTTGGGGTTAACGGCAACTGCAGTGTCGCCAAGCATAGTTTCTGGTCTTGAAGTTGCAACCGTTACAAATTGGTCGCTATCCTTTACGGGATATTTGATGTACCAAAGACTGCTATCTTCCTCAACGTATTCAACTTCCGCGTCGGAAAGCGCGGTCTTACAGTCAGGGCACCAGTTAATAATTCTGTCCCCTCTGTAAATAAGTCCTTTCTCGTAGAGATTAACAAACACTTCTTTTACGGCTTTTGAACATTTTTCGTCCATAGTGAACGCCAAACGCGACCAATCGCACGAAGAGCCGAGTGTTTTTAATTGTTCAATAATTCTTCCGCCATACTTTTCTTTCCAAGCCCACGCTCTTTCCAAAAAGCCTTCTCTACCAACGTCTTTTTTGGTAAGACCTTCTTTCGCCATTTGCTCAACGATTTTAACTTCTGTAGCAATGGACGCGTGGTCAGTTCCGGGAAGCCACAAAGCAGAATAGCCTTGCATTCTCTTAAACCTGATAAGAGTGTCTTGCAAGGTTTCATCCAATGCGTGTCCCATGTGAAGTTGTCCTGTAATATTGGGCGGAGGTATAACGATAGTGAAAGGTAGCTTATTTGCGTCTACCTTTGCCTTAAAATAACCTTCTTTTTCCCATTCTTCGTAAATTTCTTTTTCAAATTCCGAAGGATTGTAAGTTTTTGCCATATCCATATTAGGCACGTCTCCTTTTGTCAATACGAAGTATATTATACTTAATTATTTTATAATTGTCAAATATTATCCGCTTGCATTGTCAAATATAAAGTTATTTTCATAAAATGAATTATCAAAACCAAAATGGAGATTAAAACATGAAAAAATTTCTACTTATCTTATTTTCTTTGTGTCTTGCCGTAATTCCATTTTCGGGTTGTGGCAAAGACGACGGAAACAAAACAATTAAACTAAACGAAGTCACTCACTCTGTTTTCTACGCCCCTTTATACGTCGCCATAGAAAACGGATATTTTGAAGACGTTGGAATAACCGTTGAACTCACCAACGGTGGCGGTGCAGACGCATCGATGACGGCTGTTTTATCAAAGACTGCTGACATTGGTCTTATGGGCCCAGAAACGGTAATTTACGTTCATAACCAAGGCAAGCAAGACGCACCAAAAGTGTTTGGTCAATTAACTCAAAAAGACGGCTCTTTCCTCGTTAGTAAAACACCTATGCCCGACTTTAAGTGGACTGATTTAAGAGGCAAAGAAATTCTCGCCGGTAGAAAAGGTGGCGTGCCCGCAATGACGTTTGAATATGTCCTAAACCAACTAGGCATGCAAGACGGCGTTGATTTTACATTAAATTTTGACGTGCAATTTAACCTTATGACTAGCGCATTTTTAGGCGGAACAGGCGATTTTTGTACCGTTTTTGAGCCTACGGCTTCAGAATATCAGTCTTCTGGACAGTGGCATATTGTGGCAAGCGTTGGCGAACAAGCAGGAGAAATCCCCTACACTTCTTTTATAGCTTTAGAAAGTTATATTAAAGACAATCGCGACACGTTAAAAGATTTTTTATCAGCAATTAAAAAAGCACACGAATTTATGGACACACACACCGATACGGAAGTTGCCGAAGTTATTGTTAAACAATTCCCGTCAACCTCTATCACCTCAATAGCGACCTCGATTGCAAGTTACAAAAAAATTGACGCTTGGCGCAAAGATTTACACGGCACGGAAGACAGCTTTAACAGATTGCAAGACGTTATGTCAAACGCAGGTGAACTAGAAAGTAAAGTACCGTTTGCCGAAATAGTAGACAATTCTATTGCAGACGAGGTTTTTGGATAAAAAATTTAATTTACGGCGGAAAAAACCATGAAAAAACTTTTGGAATTAATAAACGTAAGTCTAAAATATCAAACTATGACGGACGAAATCACGGCGATAGAAGGCTTGAGTTTTAACTGCAACGAAGGCGAATTTATTTCTATTATCGGTCCGTCAGGGTGTGGCAAAACAACGATTTTATCTTTAATCGCAGGGCTTTTAACTCCAAGTTCGGGAACAATTTTATTTGACGGAGAAAAACTCCAAAAAAAGAACGCTAGCCTTGGTTATATGCTCCAAAAGGACCACCTATTCGCTTGGCGAACTATTGAAAAAAACGTTTTCCTACCGTTAGAAATCAAAAAAATTTGCACTGAAGATAATAAAAAGTATGCTGTATCTCTACTTGACAAATACGGACTTAAAGACTTTAAGAAAATGTATCCCGAACAATTATCAGGCGGAATGCGACAACGCGCCGCGCTCATTAGAACTCTTGCGCCAAAGCCGAAACTATTACTCCTTGACGAACCGTTTTCCGCCCTCGATTACCAAACGAGGCTTGCGGTATGCGACGACGTGTATAAGATTATAAAAGCCGAGCAAAAAACAGCAGTTTTAGTGACCCACGACATATCGGAAGCAATCTCTATGTCAGACAAAATCATCGTGCTAACCGATAGACCTGCACAAGTGAAATCGATTTTGAAACCCAAGATTGATGGAGACTCTCCCTTGCGCAGGCGCGAGAGTAAAGAATTCGGTGCTTGGTTTGAAAAAGTTTGGAAGGAGTTGCACACATGAAAAACAAAAACACATTTTCAAGAGAACACCTTTTGTATATAAGAAAAATTAAGCGCCAAACGTGTTTCGTTTGGGTTATGCGCTTTGCCCTATTGATTGCACTTCTCGGTATTTGGGAGCTTTTTGCTTACCTTAACGTCATCGACTCTTTTATATCAAGTAGCCCGTCAAGAATTATTAAAACCACTAAAGAACTGTTTTTAGAAAACAACCTCTTAAAACACATTGGCGTAACAATGTACGAAACAATGTTAGGCTTTTTAATAGCGGTGGGCTTGGGATATTTAATAGCATTGCTTCTTTGGTGGTCGGAAAGAATCAGACGCATTTTAGAGCCATATATAGTAGTTTTAAATAGTCTACCCAAAATTGCGTTAGGACCTATAATAATTGTTTGGTTTGGTAGTGGCAGTAAAGCAATTATATTTATGGCGGTAATTATAGGCATAATCGTTGCAATTATGACTATGTTGAACGGTTTTTTATCTACCGATAATAACAAAATTTTACTATTAAAGTCAATGGGCGCGACAAAGACCCAAATACTTATTAAACTCGTTATCCCCGGCAGTCTCCCTACCCTTATTAGCATGCTAAAAATCAGCGTAGGCATGGCGTGGGTTGGCTCAATTATGGGCGAATACCTAGTTTCCCGTGCAGGACTTGGTTATTTAATTGTCTACGGCGGTCAAGTGTTTAAGCTAGATTTGGTTATGGCGTCAACCGTTGTTTTGTGCGTGCTTGCAACGTTTATGTACGGTTTGGTAGCTCTGCTCGAAAGATGCATTATAAAATTTAAAGGAAAATAGAAAAAAGCCTGATTTTATCAGGCTTTTTTATTATTTCGTTTTTGATGAATTAAAGCAGAATACAAATAAGTCCGCCCTTATTCTCGTTTACTATTCTTGTGAGTGTTTTTCGCATTTTTCCCTGTGCTTCTTTGGGCATAGCATTAAGCTTACCAGCTAGCCCCTCGTTTACAAGGTCGTGCAAAGATTTACCGAACATATTTGTTTCCCAAATTCCAGCAGGGTTATCTTCAAATCTATTCATAATGTAGTTTATGAGGTCTTCGCCTTGCTTTTCCGTACCAACGATTGGTGCTACCTCTGTAGACACGTCTACTTTCATTATATGTAAGCTCGGTGCTGACGCTTTTAGTTTTACACCATATCTACCACCCTGTTTTACAAGCACAGGTTCTTCGAGATTCATTTCGTCAACGGTTGGAAGTACAACGCCGTATCCGTTCTCCTCGGCATCTTTTAGCGCGCTCTTTAATTTTACGTAGTTTTGTTTGTCTTTTGCAAAAGATTTTATATAAGTCATCAAGTCGAGGTCGTTTGTTATCTCCTCTCCGCACTCTTTAGATAAAACCTTAAAGTACAAATCTTCCCTAACGTCGAGATTATATTCTGCAACGCCCTCTCCAAGTCTTAATTCACAAGGTGAAATACCTTGAAAATACTCACTCTCGTCATCACAATCACTCATTTGACCGTAATCGCGCATTTTCGCAATATTTGCAGAAGATTTTTTTACTCTATCAATGAGTTCGCTAATCACTGGGTCGTCAGACGGTAATGCTTGCATCCATTTTGGAACGTTAACGTTAAAACTCCCCATTGGAAATTCGAGTAGCACTTTTTCCATAACGTTACTAATATCATCAGCGGTAAGTTCACTAGCATTGATACATATAACCGAAACACCGTGCTTATCCTCTAATTCGCTCGCAATTTTTAAGGCGTTTTTAGACTGTGGCATACTACTATTTAATACTATTACGAAAGGTTTCTTCAATGATTTTAGTTCTTTTATAACCCTGTCTTCAGCCGGCACGTAACTTTCTCTCGGAATTTCCCCAAAACTGCCGTCGGTAGTCACCACAACACCGATAGTAGAGTACTCTTCAATAACCTTTTTCGTGCCGATATCGGCTGCCTTTTCAAAAGGAATTTCCTCGTCGCTCCAAGGTGTTTTAACAAGTCTTGGTTTTTCGTCCTCTTGATGACCTACCGCACCGTCAACCAAATACCCAACGCAGTCCACAAGTTTTATATTTGCCGTAGAATTATTCTTAAACTTAACCTTAACACCGTTTGCGGGAATAAATTTAGGTTGAGTCGTCATTATAGTCTTTCCGTCCGCCGATTGTGGCATTTCGTCGGTAGCAATCTGTTTTTGCAGTTTATTACTAATGTTTGGAATAACAAGTTGCTCCATAAATTTAGTTATAAACGTAGATTTACCCGTTCTAACAGGACCAACTACTCCAACGTATACGTCGCCGTTAGTTCTAGTAGCAATATCTTTATAGATATCGTATTTCTCCATAAAAAAACCTCCCATACATTACACAAATAACATATGAAAGGTTTTATTGGTTTATGAAATTTTTATAAATTATTCTAGATTATTTAGTTAAATTTTGTTGTTCAGCTCTTGCTTGCGCCTTTTTAGCTTTCATTTTTAGCACCATTTGTTTTATGGACGTCGGGTGCTCTTCTCCTGCGAGCATTCTCTTAATATTATTTCTATGCGCAGCCCATGTAAATAAGCATATTGCAAATATAATCATGTTAGACAACACGTAAAACAATATGGTTGTTTTGTTTAATGAACTACTATATAAAAGAAATAATCTAATACTTGCACCGATTGCAGGTGGCGTAATAGCTATAAACGAACCCATTGCGCCAAACTCGGTCAATAAAATGAAAACGAACGCCGCAACTATTGCCATAACAGCGAGTATTATCCAACCCCACTCAAACACTGACGAACAAACCAAGAACACGCCAATAGTCGACGCAATACCCTTTCCGCCCTTGAATTTTAATACTGCAGGGAAAATATGCCCTAATACAGCTGAAAAACCGCAGAGATATATTGCAAAGTCACGAACTAGATAATTTGTTCCGTTAAATATTCTATCGCCAACCACAAAAAATGCAATAAGTGTTGGAATCGCGCCCTTCATCACGTCTAGGAAAAAGGTTAAAAGACCGAATTTAAGCCCTAAATTCCTACTCATATTAAGAGTTCCAGGGTTTCCACTACCCATTTTTCTTATATCGGTTTTCTTGAGTTTGGAAATGATAAGCGCCCAGTTAATATTGCCAAACATATAACTTCCAAAAGACAAGATAATAAGTAGCCAAAGATTACTCATCGTCATCCCTCTCTCTAGCAATAAGTTTTATTGGCGTTCCCGAAAAATCGTACGCCTTTCTTAAATTGTTCTCTAAATAACGTTTATACGAGAAGTGCAAGAGTGCAGTTTCGTTAACAAAGAACAAAAAGGACGGCGGATTTGTGCCAAGTTGAGTAACGTACTTGATTTTCAAACGTTTTCCGTTTACCGACGGCGGTTCGTTTGCGCGAACACAGTCTAAAATAAGGTCGTTTAACTGTCCCGTTGAAATTCTTCTGTTTGCGTTTTCTAATACACGCATAGCAAGGTCTAGTATTTTATCAGTTCTTTGTCCCGTCTTTGCCGAAACGTAAATGGGAAGAATATAGTCCATAAACTTTAACTGTTCGTTAAGGTCGTAGTTAAATCTATTTATAGTGTTGGTATCCTTTTCAACCAAATCCCACTTATTCATAACGATAACCGACGGTTTTCCTTGCTCGTGTATATAGCCACAAATCTTAACGTCTTGTTCTGTTACGCCCTCGTTTGCATCAATCATCATAATACAAACGTCCGCACGTCTAATCGCGCCTAACGCCCTTAAAACGCTATAATATTCTATATCTTCTTCAACGCTTTTCTTCTTTCTAATACCTGCCGTGTCAATTAGAGTAAATTCTTGCTCTTTATATAAGAATTTTGTGTCGATAGCATCTCTAGTAGTCCCTGCTATGTCAGACACAATCGTCCTATCAAACCCTAGTAATTTATTACACAAACTAGATTTACCCGCATTTGGTTTTCCTACGACTGCAAGCTTGATAGAATTATCGTCGTCTTTATCTCCAAACTGGTCGATATGAGTTGCGACTTCATCCAATAATTCCCCTATTCCGTTGCCGTGTTCAGCTGAAATGCCAAACGGTTCGCCAAGTCCTAGATTATAAAATTCATAAAGCTTTTCAGGGTCGTAATTGTCAAGTTTATTTACTGCCAAAACTACAGGCTTGCCTGATTTACGAAGCTTCATCGCAACGTCTTGGTCAGAAGCGTTTAGTCCAGTTTTAGCGTCTGTAAAAAGTATAATTACGTCTGCCGTTTCTATTGCTATTTCCGCTTGTTTTTGAATATGCTTCCACATTTGGTCGGTAGATTTTAATTCTAAACCGCCCGTATCGACAAGAGTAAAATACCGACCACACCATTCTGCGTCAGCATAAAGCCTATCCCTTGTAACACCAGGGAAGTTTTCAACTATTGAAAGTTTTTTTCCGACAACTTTATTAAAAAAGGTAGATTTTCCTACGTTCGGTCTACCGACTATTGCCACTAATGGTTTTGCCACGATTATCTCCTCTCTTCTTTAACTAAAAAATCCAAATGAATACTGTTCCAACAACCAATACTACGATAGATACCGCATACACAATTTTAACCCAAGTCGGTTTTCCAGGAACAAATCTATAAGCACTTACACCTACGACAAAAAGAGTTAGAGCATTGCTTACTGTTTCTAAAATATTACCTAGCAAACTCCCTCTTAAAAGTCCACCTATAAGCATAAGCACCGCAATCAAAGCGAGCGCAATGAATGAAATAAAGTTAAATAATTTTGCATCGGGTTTTTTCATATGCTATCTCCTTAATTATTTTTTAATGAAAGTATTACCGCGCGGTTGCCCTCATCTACGTCAAACTTGACAGAAACCACTTCATCGTGCGAAGTAGGAACGTTTTTGCCGACGTAATCAGCCCTAACCGGCAATTCTCTATGCCCTCTATCAATAAGCACGGCAAGTTGAATCGTCTTTGGTCGGCCAAGCTTAAACACCGCTTCAATTCCTGCACGAACGGTTCTTCCTGTAAACAAAACGTCATCACATAAAACGACGTCTTTACCTTCAAGCGAAAAGTCTATTTCACTGCCGTTGACCTTTGCTTCTTTTCCGATAGACTTTAAGTCGTCGCGATACATTGTAATGTCAAGCTTGCCAACGGGCACGCTAACGTTTTCAATTTTTTTAATATTTTCAGCAAGTCTTTCGCACACGGGTATTCCACCTCTAGCAATACCGAGTAGCACTACGTTTGAAACACCGCGATTCTTCTCGGTTATTTCGTGCGAAATTCTGCGAAGCGCTCTATCGATTGCAATCGAATCAAGCAAAACTGTTTTAATTTCCATATTAACGTAAACTCTTTAAGATTTTTTCAAAGTATTCGGGCAACTCGCTCTCGAACGTCATCAACTGCCCTGTCGTTGGATGAATAAATTCCAAACGTTTTGCGTGTAAAAGTTGACCGTTTAGATTAAATTTTTGGTTTTTGTAGCCGTATTCTTTATCACCAACCACGGGATGCCCTAAATGTTTTGCATGCACGCGTATTTGGTGCGTTCTTCCCGTTTTTAGCGAAAATTCGCATAGTGTATTTGATGAAAAGCGCTTTAACACCTTAAATTCGGTAATTGCTTCACGCCCAAAAGACACGACCGCCATTTTTGTTCTATCTTTTGGATTTCTGCCAATGAACGTTCTAATAGTTCCGCTATCCTCTTTAAGCACACCCTCTAAAAGTGCAACGTAAACTCGTCTACACGTCTTACTTTCAATCTGTTTTGCAAGCGAAACGTGGGCAACGTCATTTTTAGCAACAACTAAAAGCCCCGAAGTGTTTTTGTCAATTCTATGTACAATCCCAGGTCTTATAACACCGTTAATTCCCGACAAGTTGTCAAGATGATATAAAAGCGCGTTTACAAGCGT
The DNA here is from genome assembly GCA_015069265.1 of Clostridiales bacterium. Lineage (GTDB taxonomy): Bacteria > Bacillota > Clostridia > Christensenellales > Borkfalkiaceae > UBA1259. Next base: position 1,830 of record SVIY01000033.1, on the reverse strand, counting down.
TGAACCGTTTGTGCCGTTTCCCGCATGAACGGTCATGCCTTGAGGCTTATCTATTATCGCGAGGTCTTGGTCTTGATAGACGATATTTATAGGAATATTTTCAGGCTCTACGTCGAGGTTTTTATTCTCAGGCAAAGTTATCGTTACCTCATCGCCAAATTTTAGCGTTTTATTGGATTTTGAAGCCTTGCCATTAACCGTTAAATATCCTTGGTCACAAAGTTTTTTTACGTGTGAACGCGTTAATCCTAGTTGTTCGGACAAGTATACGTCCGCCCGACAAGTAGCTGAAAGGTTAAAATTATAGGTTTTACTCTGCATTTTCCCCCTCCGAACCACCGTCCGATGAAAGCTTTTTATTTTTCTTCTTAAACACGGCGTCCGTATCTAAAAATAAAAAATAAATTATTATCATTATAACGCCTACAACTAAAAAACAGTCGGCAAAATTAAACACGGGGAAATCGTAACCAAAAATATTAAAACTCAAAAAGTCGATTACGCCGTTCATAAAAAGTCTGTCGATAAAGTTACCAATCGTACCGCCAATCATGAACACAATTGCGTAAGTTAACCATTTTTTTCCCTTTTTAGCCGAATAGACGAAAAAAGCCGAAAAGCCAATAATAGCAAAAACGGTTAAAATTTTTAAGAAGGTCTGTCCCCACGACTTGTTCGCCAAAAAACTCCAAGCAGCGCCGGTGTTTTTAACGCAAGTTAAAGAGAAAAAGCCTTTTATAATTACCGTTTCACCACTTTCAACATAAAGATTTTCAAATACCTTTTTGGTAATTTGGTCAACTGCGACGAGAATTATGGCGATGATTATTGGCAATAGATAGTAAAATATTATTCTTCGTCCAGTAGCCCCAATTCTTTGCATAACTCCTCCAATTCAAGTTCACCAGGGTTTAACACCTCGTCCAGATTAAACCCGTTATCGCTAGTTGCCGATACGTAATCTTTGCCTTTTTTTTCAAACTGCGGAAGGTCTCCAAGCATTTTGTCTAATTTTTCAATCGTGCGTTTAGAGTCGGAAAGTTTTAATAGCGATTGGAGTTTTGCTTTTAAGTCTATTGCCTTTTTCGTGGGAGCATACATAGGATATTTCTCTTTAAGTTCTAAAAAATATCCGTCCCACTTATTGTTAAAACTCCTCAACTTGTCCATTTCTAATTGGTATTGAAGTTCAGACTTTCTCTTAATTTTTTCAGCAGTCTTTTCCGCACTTATTATTGCGGAAGCGAGGTAACTCTCTTTATCTTTATATCTTGCTAATTCAGAATTTAGATGCAACACTTCCTCGGTAAGTTCGAATATTCTGTTTTTTTGTTCGGCAAGCTTTGCCTCGTATTCGGTTTGACAAGCAGTGAGAATATCTTTTACTTCTTGCTGTTTGTACTTTTTCTTATCGAGTTCCAAATTACACTCCTCCAAATTTTAGTTAACTTGCTTGCTTCTTATCTTTTCAAGCATATCTCTTTTTAACTCGTAAAGCCCGTCGGATAAGTCAACTTTATAGACGTGCGGTCTATCAAGTCTCTTATATTCATCCCAAAAACTTTCAAGTTCTTTTTGCGCGTACTCCTTGATTTCTTCAAGAGTAGGAAGTTTATATACTAATTTACCGTCTTTAATTACGTCAACTTGCAAAGAACGAAGTTCATAATTAGTATAAACAGTCTTTTTCCAGCGCTCTGTCGGGTGCACGAGTTCTAAAGGTTTATCAGTATTGATAGTTCCCTCTTCCTCACGAAGATAAATAAAATCCGCCTCTGCTTTACCCGTTTGTTTGTCGTATACTCTGTAAATATTCTTGATACCAGGATT
>SVIY01000032.1 GCA_015069265.1 Clostridiales bacterium | reverse complement strand
CCTCTTTCTCCGCTAAGAAAAAAGGACTATCGTTTGATAGTCCTTTTTTCTTGCTTAGAACTAGTAGAGGGATTTGAATTAGGAGCGAGCAACCAAAGGTTGCGTGTTCGCTGAAAGCGAAAAAATAGTCCAGTGGACTATTTTGCGGGTACGGGGGCTACAGAGTCCCAAATCCCTCTTTCTCCGCCAAGGAAAAAGGACTATCAAACGATAGTCCTTTTTTATTGTAAAAATTTTTTATATTTTTGTTTTTTCGAGGTTAGAACAAATTATATCGAGAGACTTATACATAGTCGATAAATCTTCGTCAGAAATGCCTTTACTTGACTCTAAAAGCACTTCGTCTATAGCATCGACAATGCTTTTACCGACTTCCAACCCTTTTGCTGTGAGTTTTAAGGGGCTTTTATATCTCTTTTTAACCTTTTCGTCACACTCTATATACCCCTCGTTTTCCAAGTACTCGATAGAGCGCGACACACCGCTTTTATCTTCCTCACAGATATCGCAGAGTTGTTTTGCGGTGAGTTCCCCCTCTCTATACAAATAATAAAGACAGGAAACGTGCGGAGTTTTTAAGTTAAAACTCTTCATTTTTTCCGCTTTCAAACGACGGATATTTCTGCTTATCTTTGCCACATAAACTGTAAAAGTACGAAAGCGTTCTTGCATTATTCCCCTCTTTAGTAAATTGTTTATCTAGTACTGTAATATTAACACACTTAATTTGCTTTGTCAACAAGTGTTTATTAAAATAAGTATAAAAATCAAGCAAAAAAGTCGGCAAAAGCCGACTTTTTATGTTTTTTCTCAATAAATTATTTGCTTTCAAGTTTTCTTGCGCTGACCTTTCCTTCGGGGTCGATTTCGCCCGCTTTAGAAAGCGCGAGTTTTGTAAGGAACGGTCCAACTAATTCGTATACCAAAACGGAGAACAAAACGATATTAACTATTATATCGCCAGCGACGGCAAACTCTACAACCTTTTCCGCTTCCTTTGTGACTTGCTGTGCCATGCCGAGCGCTACGCCTGCTTGCGGAAGCAAGGTTATACCGAGATACTTACGTATATTGCTATCGCTCTTTGTAAGCATTGAACTTGTTCTTGCACCAAAGTATTTGCCTAGTGAACGGAATGCTATATAAACAACACCGATTAAAACTATCAATACGTCTGTAAAGACTGACAATTTTAGTTCCGCACCGCTGAGCACGAAAAATAGAATAAATATAGGTGCGGTCCAACGGTCAAGTCTATCCATAAGTTCTTCAGAAAAATCACAACAGTTACAGAACACGGTGCCTAGCATCATACAAGTAAGTAGCGGAGAGAAAGCAATGTGTACCTTGCCAATATCTGCACTCAACATTGAAAGCCCTACCGTCACTAGAACGAACGCTACCGACATTGAAAGTCTTTTTGAACGAGAGTGGAAGAACTTCTCAAAGAAGGTTATTAAGAAGCCCATAACCGCACCCAAGCCGAGTGAGAGAACTATTTCAATAATAGGATTAACTACGATTGAGACAATGTCTACAGAGCCTTGTATAAGCGCTTTAGCGACACCAAAGGATATTGCAAAGAGCACTAGTCCCACCGCGTCGTCAATCGCAACGACGGGGAGCAACGTGTCTGTTACAGGACCTTTAGCCTTGTACTGACGAACAACCATAAGTGTTGCCGCAGGTGCGGTTGCAGAAGCGATTGCACCCAATATTATTGCAGCGGATAAGGGGAACTTATCGGGGATAATAAGATGCAAACCGATAAGTGCGATATCCACTATAAGGGTTGTAATAACCGCTTGTAAAATACCGATTATCGTTGCTTGTCTACCTATTTTTTTAAGTTGTGATAGTCTAAACTCGTTACCGATTGAAAACGCGATGAAGCCGAGTGCAACGTCGCAAATAATCGAGAGCGAATCTATCTGCTCTTTAGTGTTAAAACCAAGTCCGCCGACTCCAATTTTTCCAAGACAGAACGGACCAATCAATATTCCCGCAACTAGATATGCGGTAACTGCAGGAAGTTTTAATAATTTAGCTAATCTTGAAAGCATTAATCCAGCAAAAATAGCCACTGCTAATGCGAGTAAAACGTCTGCCATTTCCTTTCTCCTTTTTTTATCTTTTCAAAACAACCACTTGATTTTAATACTTTAAATATATTTTGTCAACGCTTTTTAATTATATATTAATTAAAAAAACTTATAGTTTAATAAATTCAATTCTTTCCCCTTAACTCTTGTAAACTCTATCAAATTTTGCTATAATATATTTGAGGTAAATATATGTACAACTTTTTTATTGACAAAGAAGACGCTAATAAAAATTTGCGTTACGTTAAAGGTAGTGATTATAACCATATCAAAAACGTCCTCCGCATGAAAGAGGGCGATACAGTTTTAATCAGTTGCCTTAATAAGTCCGACCTCTGCAAAATTATTTCTTTTGGCGAGGACTTCGTTCTTTTAGAAGTGGTTGAGGAAAACTACAACGACACCGCCCTCCCCTTATCAGTATACCTTTTCCAAGGACTTCCAAAAAGTGACAAGCTAGAACTTATTATTCAAAAAGCGGTAGAGCTAGGCGTAGATAAGATTATCCCCGTTCAAACTAACCGCTCTATAGTAAAAATTGATAAAAAGAAAGACAACAAGACAGCGCGCTACAACACCATAGCCGAAAGCGCGGCAAAGCAGAGCAAGAGAAATTCTATACCAGAGGTAATACCTGCTATTACATTTAACGAAGCGCTACCCCTACTTAAAGACCTTGACCTCTTAATAGTGCCGTACGAAAGCCACAATGGTATGGAGGGCACTCTATCGACCTTACGCGAACTTAAAAAAGATATGAAAGTGGGCGTATTCATAGGCCCAGAGGGAGGCTTTGAGCAAAAAGAAGTAGACACTCTTTCATGTCTTGGCGGAAAAGTCATATCGCTTGGAAAACGTATCTTGCGCACCGAAACGGCATCTATCACCGCACTTTCAATGCTAATGCTTTACGCAGAAATAAATTTATAAATCAAAAAAGAGTTTGGGACACCAAACTCTTTTTAGTTTTAAATAAATTTAATTAGCACAACTGTATTTTTGGGAACGGTAAACTCGATTTTTATATCTTCACAAACGGAAATTGCCATTTCTTTCTTTAAGTTCTTTTCGTCAGTGCAGTAATAAAACTCCGCTGTTTTTTTACCAATTCCTTTAACGGATAGACTAACCTCATTATCCTCACATCTATGGTTGGTTAAAAGCACTGCGCTCTCCGTTCCGTTTGTACTTGCTATTGCATGTATATCCCCATCATAATCGGTCTTTACCGAATTTTTAAGGCTATACACGTGGCCAAACGCAACGTAGGCGAACCATGACGGCGATAAGGAATAATCGTTTTGGTCCAAAAAGCCGTTATATAGACCTTGCAATGACATACAATAATACATTGCCTTATCGATAGTTTTATTTCTGTGCATGAGCGTCATAGCCTTTGTTAAAAAAGAACCCGCATCCATTGTGTGCTTACTCTTAAAGCCCGTGCCCTCCGCTTGATAATTCCACTCGTTGAGGTGAGACTCGGTATTCTTAAAGCCGTACTCGTCAAGTTTTTGCCTTACGTAATCTGCGTGCACTATTATCTCTTCCGGGTGCGCGGTATAAATATGCCACGAATAGAAATCGAACGGACATTTTCTTTCCTTTACGAACGAAAGAAAATCAATAAAGTAGGTTACGAAGTCGTGTCTATTTGCAGGCGCATCGGGGCGTGACACTGCATAAAAACCACAACCGCCGTATCCGCCGATTTTGATTTCGGGGAATTTTTCCTTTAAATACTTTGATGCAACGTCGTAAAGCCTAAACAAGTCTTCTTTCGTGCCCGACCACTGACAAGAACCGAACGCGTTACCAGGGTTTTCAGGCTCGTTCCAAATTTCCCAATACTTTAGGTTGTAATTAAAGCCGTTTGCCCAACCCTTATTATAGTGCATAACCACGTGTTCGCATATCCTTGCCCACTTATCGAAATCCTTGGGCATAATGGAAACGTACTTTTTACTCGACCATTCTATAGAGCAACCGAGCCTATAATACGCCTCTGCACCGCTCTTTTGAATGCCGCCGATATATTCGTCGGTGTGGTGAAAATCATAACTTTCTGGATCGTTTTCGTCCGCATCAAAGTCGGGGAAAATTTTGGGGATATCAACAAGGCACGCCCTGTTCATTATTCCAGCGCAATCGTGAAGACGGCAATACGGGATATGCGCGCTTTCAAACATGCTTTTAATACGTGGCTGGTTTGAGCCGTACGACGCTTGAAAAGGTGCACAGCAAGCGCCGTTTAAGGGGTTTATAACCCCGTCTTTAACGTTAAAATCGACAAAAATGTTGTTCATAATTTTCTCCTTGCAATCATTATATCACTTTAATGCCACAAATTCCACAAAATTCTTTAATCATTTCGGTATTGTCGCCATAAGAAATAATATAGTGTTGTCCCATGACCTTATCTGCAAAGTCACGCGTATCATCTATAAGCACTTTAAGTGCTGGCAACTGCGGTGCAGGTTGAGCCCACCCCGCTTCTTCCCACTTGCCAGGGTTAACCCCTTTACCTTTTACCATGTGCATAACGTATCCGCCGTCTTCGCATGCGAGCCTACACATAGTAAGTTCGCCTTCCTTTACTTTAGAAACGTTCAAAACACCTTGACTTAAAAGTCCAAACGCTTCGGGGCTAACGGTAACTTCGCCGTCTACGATTTCTTTTGGAACGTAGTCGGGCACACCCGCGAGAACGCCGTCCTTAAAGAACTCGTAAAACTCTAGATACGCGCCGATTTGATTGGTTAGTGCCTTAACTATAATTTGGGTAACGTTGCCTAAGCAATCATTTTCAGGTATAGTGCAAATATTTTCTCTATCAGCAAGCAACATAAATATCATGGCGGGCGGGAAGCCGAGCAGTTTTTTCATTCCGTCAACGTCCTTTAACGACACAGCAACGTACCCTCTCTCGTCTATGATTTGCTTTAATGCAAGGTAATATGCGACGCCTTTTTTGATAATTTCTGGGTCGGCACTCTTTAAGAACTTCCACGTGCTAACCGTTTGGTCAACGACCTTTTGTATATCGATATTACCAACCTTTTCCGCGCGTTGAACGACCTCAAGCATCTCAAAGCACTCTATTTCAGGCCCTATCGTTCTCTTTAACGAACTACCCTCGAACAACGTGCCGTAAAGATTCATATCCCTAAAACCCATTTGCCCGATTTTTGCACTTCTTAACTGATTAAAAGCACTTACCGCTTTAGCAAAGGATATAACCTCGTTAACCCTCGGCTCTTCGCCTATTATTTCGTATACGTACTTAAAAGTATACCCCAAATCTTTCATGGTCTTTCTTAAAGCAGTAGTGCCTGCTTGGTCGGCGGTGGTGACTATTCTTCCGTCCTCTATCCAACCGCAAAGCCCCCACAAAACAAAGGGAACGTGGCGAAATTTTTCCGCAACCTTGATAACCGCGTGCGTTGGAATCCACCCTGCAACGCAAAGAACCATCACGTCAAAATCTTTGCCCGAAAAATATTCTTTTGCTCTATTTACGTCTTTTTCTTCATAATCATCGGTTATAGGATAGCAAGAATAAACCTCCGCACCGCTCTTTTTTAGTAGCTCTTCTGCAACCTTGCATTTATTTTGTATAATTTCTATCGGTGTATTAACCTCACCGAATCCCGCAAATGCTATTTTCATAATTTTCTCCTTCTAGAACTTTTTGTTTATGCACTCTAGTGTTTTTCTAACAAGCAACTCACCGCCCACGTGACCGGTATAACCACTAGAAACATAAGCTGAATAATGTCCACCCTTTTCGGCTTTTTCGGTGGGAAGATATCCACTAGCACCGCAAGCGAGCTGGATAAGGAAGGTCTGTTTTGCCTTACTTCTTGCTCTAATTTGGTTGCCGTAATCAAGGAATAATTCAAACGGATTGGTTGCAATTGCAATGTCGCCAAAGCGAATAACGTGCATTTCTATGGGGAAAACGTCAACCGTTTTTTGAAGCTCATATCTAGCAATAATACCAGAGTAGACGTGCATTCTTGCATTGTCGTCAAAGTTTATTGTCCTTCCACGATTCTTTTCGATAAACTTATTTATCATTTGGATAGCGTTAAAATATTCTTCCTTGGTAACTCTCCTTAATGGTAAGTCCACCTTTAACGTTTGATGGCAAACCTCGCTATCCTCAATATAAGGCGATTTAAGTTCATCGTGCACGGCAATGATTTCACTTGAAATTCTTCTGCCCACAACTTTAAGACCGCTAACGTCGAACATAGACGGGTCGGCCGTCCTAGCAAGTACGTCTTCTCTTTTAATGTTGGGGTCGTCAATATAACTTTCTGGCTCTACCCAACGAATCATATCGCGAGGACATTGGTCGCCCGCTGCCGAGCAAAGCCCCAACACGAATAGGTCGTCACCGTATTCTTTTCTTAAGTTTTGCTTTACTTTTCCCCAATAGTCTGAAGAGATATAGCTTCTATGCTCTACTACTTGAGCGGGACAAGCGATGTTGCCCACAACCCCTGTCAAGTTTTTGTCTTTATCGTAGGTAAATATAAGTTCTATGCCGTTATCGTTTCCACCCTCGAGCACGGTAAAATTAGGAGTGTTGGTATCCCCCCACATAAGCGCGCTTCCATCGTCGTAACAAACGCGCCTGCACATTCCAACCGCCGCTCTACCGAAAGCATTTCTATAACAACCTTCCTCTCTATTCTTCCAAGCGGTAATAACTGCTTGTACGATTTTGTTTGCGATGAACTCTAGAGCAACTTCAGGATCCAGTCTATCTTCACTTGACACCAAAGGCTTGTAAACCATATCCTCTGGTATTACTTTTTTTAGATAGTCAAACGAGCCTACCAACCTTGTAACGTTACTTTGTCTTTTGTAAACGTAAGAGGTGTGCGTATGTATTGCCGAAATGATTACCTTTTCAGGATTAACCGTTCCCTCTTCTTTTAGCCTATCCTTAACAATTTTAACTAGGTTATCGTCAACGGCTACGAGATCGCAAGAACAAATTATAAAGTTGTCGTCGCCATTATCAATAGCAAGTGCAGTTAAGGTAATGGGACTTTCAACCTCGTCGGTAATTCTTTCAAAAAACTGACCAGCAAGTCCAATTTTAGTGCCCTTTTTTGGCGTAATATCAACTTCCGCCCAGCCTATTTTGATTTTTGACATAGTCACTCCTATTGTTGTTTTTTATTGATTATAACAATACTTTCTCCCCTTATCAATATCGCTATTTACGAAACTTTTTCGTAAATACAAAAAATTTATTGTATTATTTATATTCGTTTGCTATAATTAGGAAAAGGTGGAAATATTATGAATTACAAAAAACTAGCAGAGCTTGCTTCGGTTTCGGTTGGAACAGTGTCAAAGGCGTTCAAAAACAGCAAAGAAATAAGCGAAAAAACCAAGCAAACCATATTTGAAATTGCAAAAGAGACGGGATGCTTTGATAAGTATTATAAGTACCCTCGCCAAACAAAAGCGGTTGCAATAATTATCCCCGAACTAGTTAGCGAAATCTATTACTCTATGGCGTCGTATATACAAACGCAATTAAAAAAGCGCGGAATAATCTCTATTGTCTCTTCAAACGACTTTAAAACGGAAAATACTCAAAGTTTGATAAGTTACTTTAACTCAACGAAGTCAGTTGATGGAATTATCATTATAGACGCAAAGCTAAAAAGTTCGCCCGACGGAGTACCGATTGTTAATTTATCAACCATAAAAAAAAGCGGAAACCACTCCGCCCCTGCCGTTTACGATCAAATGATAAAACTTTTCAAACAAAACGGGCATAAAAAAATCGCCTATATAGGCGAAAAACTGACTAGAAGCAAACAACTACTTTTTACCGAAGCTATGAATAACAACCTTTTGCACGTTGATTCCGACTATATCGTAGAGTCAGACAAACGTTTTGAGCAGGCGGGATACGAGGCTATGGAACGGCTTTATGCGCTCCCATCGCCCCCTACCGCAATCTTTGCCGCCTACGATTATATTGCACTCGGCGCAATGCAGTGCATAAAAAATCACGGACACAGCGTCCCCGAAAATTTTTCCATAGTGGGTAGTGACGATATTTCACTTGCTTCCCACTCAAACATCTCCCTATCGTCTATTAGAACGGATAGCAAAGCCGTGTGCGACGCGGCAATCGATCTCGTTATAAAAAAGTTTGACCGCAAATACCTAACACTAAAATCTAATATCTTTCAAGAATGTGAACTGATAATAAGAAACTCTATAAAAAATTTAAACGAAAAGCGTTGATAACTCAACGCTTTTTCTTTATAAATTCAAAATATAACAAAACACTTTATTACACCTTATATTAGAGCAAAATAGCCATTACGAGCGGAATTGTTGCAATTGATAGAACGTGCGACACGAGTGCCATACCTGCCGGCACAGATGTGTCTTTGCCGTAAGCGGACGGTATTACTATTGTGTTTAAGCCTAACGGCATAGAAACAGAACAAATTAGGCAAACGTAGAATACTGTAGGAATGTCTATAACGAGTTTATCTACAAGCAAACATATACCACCGATAACAAGCGGATATACTAAAAGTCTTAATGCAGTCACAATGTAGATACTTGCCGTCTTGATTACCTTTTTGATATCAATAAACGCAAACGTAATACCCGTCATAATCATAGCAAGTGGCGACATACAATCTCCGCAAACTTTTATTACTTGCGTTATAAATATTCCCTTTCCGCCATTCAAGGAAAGCATTGTCTCTCCAAGCCCCGTAATACCGATTATCGCACCGATTATAAGTGCAATAAACATCGGGTTAACAAGCGCCTTTAACGCGCTCAAAACGCGTTCTTTACGGTTTGTAGGGGCAAATTCTTTTTCTACCAAAAGTCCAGGCACACCCCAAACGTAAATGAACGTCCAAAGTGGCAACGTAAATATTATGTACGACTGATAAATTTCAGGAAACAATGCAGAAACAACGGCGTTACCCATAAACCCAAAGTTAGAAAAACAAAGTCCGTACGTATACATTCTTTTAATAAAATCGTTTTTTGAACACCAACGAGAAAGAATTATGCTCACGGGAATAATTATTATCTCTACACCAAGAGAAAAGAGTAGTAACCCCCATGATTCCGAAAGTGTTGATAAATTAAAGTTTTCAATAAACGTGTACATTACCAATGCGGGAAGGAATATGTTGTTTTCCATTCTCGATATGGTTTTTGTCGCGCCTTTCTTTAAGATTTTGAGTTTCGCTAACACAAAACCTATTAGCATATAAACGGCAAGTACGCCCATTTGGTTTAACGTTGATAAAAATAGTTTCATAACTAAAGTCCTTTATAAAATTAGGATTATTATACCCCTTTAACTCTTTTGTGTCAATCGTTTAAGCTTTTCTACACTTGAAACTTAAAGAAAAAGCACCTATTTAGGTGCTTTTTTCGTATTAATTGAGTTTCTTTTCTTTCTTAATTAACGCGTGAACAACAAAAGTTACCGCAATCGTAATAACGGCAACGACAAGCGCCGTCCAGAAAATGCTTTGATTTGGTATAAAAGACTCCGTTCCGTCGCTTCCTACCATTACTTCAGCATCGGCAAGCACCCACGCGCCAAGCATAGGCCCGATAATTCCAGGAATAAGCACTTGTCCTACTATGCGCAGACCTTGGAAAGACCCTGCCTTGCCTATCGGTGTTTTATCACGCATCATTGCGCCGAATACCGCCATACCCGTTAGATACCCCGTCATCATAAATAACGAGCCTATAAACACCAATATAACGTTTGTAAACAGTGCGAGGACTATATAGCCAACAGCAAGACAAATCAGTGCTGGAATAACCGACTTAATAAACCCTACTTTGTCATAGTACCTTCCATAAACGGCTGTAACCGCCCCGGCAATCACTATTGCAGGCGCCATAATGAACACGTAATTTTCCATTGCAAGCGCTACTTCGTAGTATATAATTAAATACGGCATAAATACTTGTATGGAAATACCGAATACTGCAAACGCCAAAATGGTCAGGTATAGAACGGGGTTTTGCTTAATGGTAGACGGACGGAAACCGTATATAATATTTTTGAAGTAGTTTTTATTGTCTTCTTTTTTAACGGGAGTTTCTTGTACTAAAAATACTGATAAGAGCCCAATAACGAACACTACCGCGCCTATTATAATAAAAATAGCCGTCCAACTCGTAGGACGAGATAGGTCGAATGACATAAAGCCACCAAACACCACAAGTATTGCCATCAACGGCATCATAGAGTTAACACCCTCTGCCGCACCTCTGCTCTTTTCTTCTGTAACGTCGGTTAGCCAGGCGTTAAAGCACGCGTCGTTTGCTGTTGAGCCGAAAAAGGTCATAAGACAGTCAAGTATTATCGTTATCGTAACACATAGCGCAGATACGGACGTAACCGTCGTAAATATCCCACCTATAAAGTCTTTTCTAACGAACGCAAAAAGAAGTATGGACACACCCCAAAGCATATATCCGCCCGAAATAAAGACCTTCCGCTTGCCAAGTTTATCGGATAGCGCGCCTATAAAAATGGTCGTAAGCGTCGCTACAACCGACGATGCTCCCACCATAAATGAAATTTGTGATGGACTCGCCCCAAACATATTGTAGATAAATACGTTAAAATACATATTTTCGACAACCCAAGCCACTTGCCCAATAAGACTAAACAGCACCAAGGTCGCCCAAAACTTTGCAGATTTTTTCTTCGCAATATTTCGCCTCTAAATCTTTATAACTTAATTCTACCACAATTAGCAAAATATTGCAATACAATATGAAAATACAACAAAAAGAACACTTTTCAGTGTTCTTTTTTACTTTGTTTATCTTTTTAATTTTCCCAAAAATTCTTGATACTGCCCTTGCGATAATAATACCACTTGGTGTTCTTTCTTTTTGCGTGTGTGGGGCTAAAAGAATTATTTGCATTTGTTTTTTCGTCTAAAATGACGAATTAACCCAACTGTCAAAAATACAAGTGCTAAAAACAATAGTGTCAAACAAATAATAAGGTGTATATTTTGTTCAAGAGTAACGCCTATTTGCCAAGAAAACAAGTTTGCCTTAAAAATATTTATTTGGTCGATTTCTTTTTGAATTTCAGGATTTTTTACTTTTATAAAAAGCGGTAGTAAGTATAAAAATGCGTTTGATAAAAGCAAAATGACACTCGTTTTTAAAAATCTATTTGTTTTCAAAAATCGCACACTCATAATTATATTTAACGCTAAATATACGCAAAGCACAATGGGAAGAGCAATTTTAAAATACCACCATCCATTAGCATATCCGCTTGTTAATGCGTATGCGTTAATCACGATAAGAAGGATATTTAGCATTAAAAAATCAACGGCAACCGAAACAAAATCGTTGCATTTTTTTATTTTCGAAAAAACTTTATATTTTGCAATATAAATAGGTGTAAATATAGTTGTTAAACCCAAAAGAACAGACAAAGTCGCTATCCAAAACCAATTACCATCATTGTAAATACAGCACACACCAAAAAGTAGAACGAGTGCTAAATACTGCGATAACGGAATAAAAATAAGTTTATATCTCTTTATTATTTTGGGTAAATTCGTAAAAGTGAACGCAAGAATTAATGCCGAAAGCACTATCCAAAACCAAGAGAGAGTTTTGTTTATTGCAAGGTCGCAAATAAAGCACGGAATTAAGGCAATGCCGTAAGCAATATAGAAAAACAAACTCCAAGATAACGAAAACGTTCTCCACTTTTTTGCTTGCTTCTTTTCTTCCCTTGCTTTATTATCAATGCTTGCCGTTATAAGCTCGTGCTCGGAAACACCCAATATTGCAGATAGTTTTGGAAGTAAGGTTATATCAGGATGTGCCACGTCTTTTTCCCACTTACTTATAGTAGACTCCGACACAAATAGCAACTTAGATAATTCTTTTTGTGTTAGTTTTTTTTCTTTCCGCTTTTGGCTTAAAAAACTTCCAAAAGAATTTTCCATACGTCTCTCCTTTAAGATTTAATTGATATAGATATTCTACCACAAACTTTTCTTTTTTGCACCAATATTAAACAAATAACTAACTTGAAGGTCTTTCAAGTCGTAAAATATAAAAAAATATAGGTCTATAAGCAAAATACTTATAGACCCATACTAGTGCGTGTGTGGGACTAAATCTCGTTTTTAGGGTATGTGTGTGGGGTTTGATTTTTGATTTTGCGATTTTTCGCGCGGAGTTGCGGCCCCGTTGAAG
>SVIY01000031.1 GCA_015069265.1 Clostridiales bacterium | reverse complement strand
TACTAAAAATCAATGAATTTGATAAAATGCAAATTCCATCAGGTTTTTAGTATGGTTATCCTTACTTGCTTGAAATTGGTTTGGCGACTATCGGAGTTTGCGTTTTCGTGCGACGACTTCGGTTGTCGCACTTTTTATTTTAGGAGGTTTTATGAAAAGAATAGTATTATCAACGTTGCTGTTATCGTTATTTTGTTCTCTCTTTATGGCTTGTTCAAGTAATCCATCGAGTCCAACTAAAGACGTGAAGATAACTGAGATTTCTATTTCGGAAACGAAATGCGTTATTGATGTTGGGGAAACAATAACTGTTTTTTCAACAATATTACCCCACGATACAACTAATCGAGAATTAAAATGGACAAGCTCTAATTCTTCTATATTAAAAAAACAAACGGAGGGATTAAATAAATGTGAGTTTAAAGCAATCTCGGAAGGAACTGCAAAAATATATGCTATTGCACAGGATGGTTCCAATATAAAAAGCAATGAAATTACGATTACTGTAACACCTTATTATCAAGTAAAATTAAATGGCACCACATTAGGTTTTGTTGATGGAATTAATTCGGGAAGCACTACAATATATGTAAATGGAACAAATTATACGGTAAGTTATAAAAATGTTATTTATTCAACTATCACAAATACATTTTTGTTAAGTGAAAATACAGGCAGTTACTTTAGCAATGTAGCAGATGATAGTTATATAGCCATAGGAAAAATGTGCAACAATACTAAAAAATCAGGCACTAAAGTAAAAATTACAACATTGAGCAATGTTCAAACACAAGAAAAATTTGTTAAATTACATACCTTTTATTATGGGAATAATGGGCAAATTGGGAATGTTGTAACAGGCAATTATGGTGGAACGGTAAGTGCAGGTTTTTCATCTGGCTCAAAAACATTAGAAAAAACAATAACAAATTTTTATCGCATAGAAGCGCTTAAAATAGGAGTTTCTAATTTAGGTACAAATATACCAATATCAAATATTGAAATACGAATTGAGGAGATAAGTTAAAATGAAAAAAACAAGTTTTTTATTAGGTTTAATAGTACTTTTAAGCACAATTTTTTCTTTTGGCTGTGGCAATAATGCTAAAAATGGTTATTATGATAAAATAACATCTATTACATTGTCCAGTTATGATACTACGATTTACAAAGGTGAAACGTATAATTTTAGTTGTTCTACCGATGCCGTAATAACTGAAGATAAAGTTAAATTTGTTGTTGGAGACACATCAATTTTATCGGTTGGAGAAAGAGCAAATGGAACATATTATGTCTATGGAAAAGCTATCGGAACAACAACTATATATGCGTATAACGAAAGCAATTCGACGGTAAAAAGTAATTCATTAACGTTCAAGGTTACATCTGACAAAGATATTTATTTAACGAAAGAAATATTAAACATTTCAAACGGACAAAATGGTAGCAAAGAAAATTATTTAACAAACAATCGTAGAACGCAATATTCATATAAAGTTTCAAGCAAAGGATTGTTGGGAAATAATAATTCATTTAAATTTACTTCATTAGATTTAGATGTTTCAAATGTAACAGTGGCTGATTTACATCATGGTATGGGAATTTATGGGGATGAAGTAATAACTGAAGTTGCAATAACTCTAAAAAATCCTGTTTCCACAAGTGGTGATTATGTTGAAATGTATATTGGTGAAATGGGTTTTGATGATACAGTAAAATTTAATTTTCAAGCAGGAAGTAAGACGGCAAAAACCACATCATATTTTAAAGGTGCTTTTATAGTTTTTTATGCTTTAGACGGTGGTCTTGATTTGGAAATTGAAAGTATTTCAATTGATATAAAATGGTATGAAAACAACCAACATAGAGATTAAAAATGAAAATAATTGTATTAAATGGAAAAGCAAATTGTGGTAAAACGTCAGTATTAAAAAAATTATATGCAAAGATTGTTGCAAACAACCTTTTTCTGCAAATATATTTTCAGCAAGAAAGCGCATATGATTTATCTGCTCTGTTTGAGTGTAGTGGCAAAAAAATAGGAATTACAACATTAGGTGACGGTGAAACCGAACTGAAAAAAACTTTTAACATATTTGCTAAAGAAAGTTGCGATTTGGTTGTATGTGCAAGCCGTTCTCGTGATACAAAAAACGGTGCTGTTCGTTATATCAAATCTCTTGGGGCAGATTTGATTTGGTATAAAAAAGCATATATTGAACAGTGGTTAACAAAGTATAACGCAAATGCTGAAATTGATGAAATCAACGATATTCAAGCAAAAGTATTATTAGAAGAAATTTTATTGCAAATATAATTAAACTTATAAAAGGAAAGTATATCACACTATACTTAACAACGTTAAGTGGTGTGTTTTGCAAAGCAAAAAGAACAAAAAGGATAGCAAAAATTTTGCTATCCTTTTATACTGTCTAAAAAATCCCTAAGGGAAACGCCCTTATACTAGACCTTTTTTCTTTTTTATAATTATTTTTCGTTTTTATAAATTTCCTTGAAATACTTATAGGTGTCAACCTTTAATTCGCCACAAGCAGCTTCGTCGCAAGCGATGATTCCGTCTTTATGGAGTTGAAGTGCGCTTATCGTCCAAGCGTGGTCCACGCCACCCTCAACACAATGACGGAGTGCGCGAGCCTTGTTATGTCCATTAATGATTAGCATAACTTGTTTAGAATCGCAAACGGTACCAACACCAACGGATAGTGCCGTTTTAGGAACTTTATTAACGTCGTTATCAAAGAAGCGAGAGTTAACAATCAAAGTGTCTTCGGTAAGTGCGCGAACGCCTGTTCTTGACGTGAGCGAAGTAAAGGGTTCGTTAAACGCAATATGTCCGTCAACACCGCTACCACCCATAAACAAATCAATACCGCCGTATGAAGCAATCTTATCCTCATAGCGCTTGCACTCTGCCTCTAGATCTTCAGCCATGCCGTTAAGGATATTTATGTTTTCAGCAGGAATATCAATGTGGTTAAAGAAATTATCGTGCATAAAATACCAATAACTCTGTTCGTGTTCTCTAGGAAGACCTACGTATTCGTCCATATTAAAGGTTACAACGTTCTTAAAGGTAACCTTGCCTGCCTTATTCATTTCGATAAGTTTTCTGTAAACGCCAAGCGGAGAAGAGCCGGTAGGAAGTCCTAACACGAACGGACGGTCCTCTTTGTGATTATTGATAGCATCTGCAATGTGATTTGCAGCCCATTCACTCATAGCGTCATAGTTTTCTTTGATAATAAGTTTCATATAATATAACTCCTTTGCAATCTACGCATCATAGATTTACCTATTTATTATACAACCAGATAAACCATTTGTAAATAATTTGAAAAAAATTTTTTTCAGTTTTTTTTGCACCCTCATTTATAATATGCGTTTAATTAGGTATATAATCATTGTCTATTGGAAAAAATTATCATAAGCTTCTTTATTAACAAACCATAACAAAAATACATACTTTGATAATGGGAAATACTTGAAGCATCGGAGACAAAATGATTAAACGAGGAGAACTTTACTATGCCGATTTAAGTCCCGTTGTCGGCAGTGAGCAAGGGGGCGTTAGACCGATACTAATCGTTCAAAACGATACGGGTAATAAATACAGTCCAACCATAATCGCAGCGGCGGTTACAAGTCAAATAAACAAGGCAAAACTACCCACCCACATTGAAATTTGCGAAGGGGAGTTTGGGCTATCCAAAGACTCTGTAATTTTGCTAGAACAAATCCGCACGCTTGATAAACGTCGTCTAAAAGAGCGCATAGGCGAGCTATCCCCCACCACCATGCAAAAGGTAAATACCGCGCTTCTTATTAGCCTTGGTTTTAATGACAAAACTCAATCGATTATCACCTAAGCTCGCGCGTCCTTGCGGGCTTTTTTGATTAAGCAACTTGTGTATTATTGTTATATGATTGTATAGTAAAGTACTATCTTTGATATTGCTTTATCCTGCTTTTTATGCTATAATTTACAATAGTAGTAAGCTAAATAAGGGGAAAATCAATGAATAAACGTTTGAAGTTTTTATTATTATTTGCGTTATCAATGATATTTTTCGTATCGATAACAGCAGTTTTTGGTTGTGGCGGAAAGGATGACGAGCCTAATAACGAAAACACTAAACACTTTTGCACTTTCGAAAACGACATTTGTACCTCTTGCGGAAACAAAAAAGGTAGCGACGGGATTGAATATGCGTTAATTGACGGCACCTATACTGCAAGCTACATAGGTAGTTGTACCGACAAAAACATTATAATCGCTTCTTACTATCAAGGAATTCCCGTGACTTGTATAGATGCAATCAGTTTTAACGGTACTGACATAGTTTCAATTGAAATACCAAAGTCCATCACTTATATAGGCGAATCGGCTTTTAACGGTTGTTCAATGTTAAAGACAGTTACAATTGCCGAAAACAGTGCGCTTAAAACAATTGAAACTAAAGCATTCTTTTATTGCACCCAACTTGAAAGCATAAATTTACCAAATGGTCTAGAATTTGTTGGGCTGAGTGCGTTCGACGGGTGTTCTAGTCTTAAGGCAATAGAGATACCCAAAACCTTAACGTCGCTAGAATACGGCACTTTTATTTATTGCTCATCACTTGAAACCATAACCATACACGAAACCTTCAAAAAATCGGGCGAAATGGCTTTTTGGAGTGCTAACATTGGAAAAATTGATTATAAAGGCACTATTGACCAATGGGTTAATATTGAATTTGCAAACACACATGCAAACCCGATGCGTTGGGGAGGTGACCTTTATATTGACGGCGAAAAGGTAACTAAAGTTAAACTTGAAAACGTGACGAAAATCAACGCAAACGTATTCAGTGGATACAATCTCCTTGAAGAAATTGAAATTCCAAAGTCGGTAACCTCTATCGGCACACTTGCCTTCCATATGTGTTCTTCGCTTAAAACGGTAGTATTGCCAGATAGCCTTACTGAAATTGCACCGCAACTATTTGAAGCTTGCAGAGGTTTAGAATACGTAATTATCCCTGAAAACGTTAAAACTATCGGCTCGGGTGCTTTTAACGGTTGCTCAAGTTTAACAAGTATTTATATTCCAAACAGCGTAAGCCATATAGGTGCTAACGTGTTCCTAGATTGCAACAGTTACCTTGTCATTAAATGTGGCGCAAGAGAAGAACCGCTTTCGTGGGATATAAACTGGAACCCAGACGGACTTGACGTCCTTTGGGGGCAAGAAGAATAATTACAAACTAAAAACGGATAGGCTTTCCTATCCGTTCTTTTTTATACAATTTCTATAACTTCACTTTCCAACTTTCTTTTCTTTTCGCGAAGGGGCGCATCAGAATAGCCAAGCGCAACCGCTACGTTGCAAAGTTCCCCCTCTTTAAGCCCCACAGCGTCGCCTATTAAGGCTTGGTCGACCATACCGATAATACAGCTTTCAACCCCCATGCTCTTTGCTGAAAGGGTAACGTATGCTAGCAATTCGCCGATATCGTACTTTACAAAATGGTTTCTATCGAACCTTACCCCCGGTTTTAACGTAGCCTGTTTTTCCGCTAAAACTATAAACGCTTTAGCACCGCTTAAAAACTTGTTGTGGCCGTTAAGACCTAGCGCTACCGCGGTGTTATACACCTTTTCGGGCGAGGTAACAAGATACATCTTCCACGGCTGACTATTGCAAGCTGAAGGGCAAAGCATTGATAGGCGAGCAATCTCCTCTACCGTGCTCTTATCAAGCGGTTTATCGTTAAAATTTCTGCAAGACTGTCTTGACTTTACTAGTTGTTCAAAATGTTCTTTCATAATTTTCTCCTTGCTGTCATTATACAATAAAGCGCGCAAAAAATCAACAACTATTAAAAATTACAGTTCCATTGTCTTTTCTTTTTTATATCTCTCTACTGCTTGCAAGTATTTTTCTGACAGACTCAAAGTATAGCGTTGCTGTTCGTCGTAAGACAATGACTTATAGTATTCAGTGTCGGTAAGTCTTCCGATTGCGTTGGAAACTTCCCCCTCCTCGTCGAGCAACTTTTTGACTTTCAAGTAAAACTCTTCACGTTCCTCGCTAGTATTTTTAATATCTCCGCTAACCTTATTAGCATAATATTCTTTTACCTTTGACACTGCAACGCCCTCGCGCTCTGCCTTTTCTAGTTGTTCGTTAAGATTTTTATGATAGTTTTGCCAAAAGCCTTGTTTTAGTCTCTTTTTCGCTTCTTTACAATACTGTTTTAAGGTTTTTTGTTCTTCCATATTTCCCACCACTGTCGTCGACACAATTCGACATAATTTTTAATTTAAAAGTAAAAATCTACCGAATTTTTCTTCGGTAGATTCCTTTTTTCGATTAGCCTTTAATGCTTCTCTTTCTAGCAGCCTCGGACTTTTTCTTTTTTCTTACGGAAGGTTTTTCGTAATGTTCCTTCTTTCTGAGGTCGCCGATGATGCCGTCACGAGAACATTTTCTCTTAAAACGACGAAGAGCGCTGTCGATGTTTTCGTTTTCACCAACTCTTACGATAGACATTTGTTTTCACCTTCCTTTGCCACGCGGCGTTTCGATAAGCATAAGTTAGTATACCAACGGCAATTAATTTTGTCAATCAATTCACCGCTGTTTTTTAGATTTTTTTATCTAGGTTTAATTATAAAACCTTTGATAAGAATTCTTTGAGTCTTTCGTTCTTGGGATTTGCGAAGAATTCCTTGGGAGAATTTTCTTCCATGATAATTCCCTCGTCGACAAAGACTATTCTTGAAGCAACTTCTCTAGCAAAGCCCATTTCGTGTGTAACGACGACCATGGTCATCCCCTCGTCTGCAAGCTCTTTCATAAGCTCTAAAACTTCGCCAACCATTTCAGGGTCTAATGCAGAAGTCGGCTCGTCAAAGAGCATAACTTCAGGCTCCATTGCGAGCGCACGAATTATAGCAATTCTTTGCTTTTGACCGCCCGATAAAGTCGATGGGTAAACGTTTGCTTTATCTTCAAGTCCTATTCTCTTTAAGAGTTCTAGTCCCTTTGCCTCTGCTTGTTCTTTGGTCTTTAACTTTAACTGGACGGGCGCAAGCGTGAGGTTTTGCATAACGGTGAGGTTGTTAAACAAGTTGAATTGTTGGAAAACCATACCGATTTTTCTTCTAGTTAAGTTTACGTCTTGGCGATAAACTTTAGAATAGGCTTTAACCGACTCCTTAAACGCCTTGCCCTCTTTCTTTTTAAGCAAATCTTGCTCTTTAATGAGTTTAATTGCAAGAGCGTCCGCTTGCTCGTCGTCGAGCTGTGAGTTTTCTTCCCTTTCCCTGTTTAACACTTCAGTATAAGTTTTAGACTGTCTAATTATATCAAAGTGAAGGTATGGGTCGACCTCGTTCAAGAGGTTTCCTTCAAACCAAATTTCGCCGTACGTTGGGGTTTCTAAAAGGTTCATACAGCGGAGGAAAGTTGATTTACCACTTCCTGACGGTCCGATGATAACGACCTTTTCGCCCTTTTTAATATCGCAAGAAACACCTTTAAGGACTTGCAAATCGCCAAAATACTTATAAAGATTTTTTACTTCAATAATACTATCTTTCATTTTTAGCAAGCCTCCTTTCTATTTTGCGGAGCGCAAAGGTCAAAAGTGCAACGAGCACAAGATAAATCAATGCCGATATAATAAGCGGGAAGTATGCGTCTAGCGTTCTAGACTGTATTCTATACGCAGCATACGTTACGTCACTAATTGCGATATAACCGACGACACTCGTTTCCTTGATGAGCGCGATAAACTCGTTAAAGAATGCGGGAATACACGTTTTAACAGCTTGTGGGATAATGATTTTTAACATTGTTTTTCCCATGCCTAGACCTAGCGCGCGACCGGCTTCGTACTGACCGTCGTCAACGCCCTCTAGTCCTCCGCGGAGTATTTCCGCAACGTAAGCGCCAGAGTTTATACCAAACGTTATTATCGCAACGACAATGCCGTTACTTAAAAAGACTAGCACTATAAAATACATTATCATCAATTGCAAAACGACAGGCGTGCCTCTGACGATAAAGATTACAAAGTTTATAGTCTTGGTTAAAACTTTAAGTTTTCCGTTGCGCTTGTTTATGTATTTTATCGTTGCAAACAAAATACCGATAACAAGTCCTAAAACTATTGCTCCGAGCGATATTATTATGGTATCAAGCAAGCCTTCTAAATACATCATATAACGCTTGTCGTATATGAGCGTTTTATAGAACTGTGTGCTGACCCATTCGAAAAATTGTGCCATGTTTCTCCTACGTTAACAATAAGGAAGAGCATGCGCCCTTCCTTACCGAATTTAGTAATTTAATCCTATTTTACAAGTGTTTTTGCGGGAAGTTCGTCAATAACGATTGCGTCGATATCGCCTTTCTTGAGCGCTTGCATTGCAAGAGTAATCGACTTGTATTGAACACATTCTGCACCGCTATCTTTAAGTTCGCCTTCATCTATTTCATCTGAAATGAGGAAGTCACCGGTAGTACCGAGTTGAACTGCAATCTTAAGTCCCTTTAAGTCGGAAACTTCATCGTAGTCTTTGTCTTCTGCACATACGATGTATTGTTTAGACGTGAAATAGTTAGAAGAGAAGTCCATCGTCAAAGCGCGTTCTTCGTCAATAGTAAAACCTGCTGCGATGATATCGATTTGACCAGAGGTCAATGCTGCGGGCAACGAGTCAAAGTTCATATCTTCGATTTCGAGCTTATAGTTGAGTTCTTCTGCAACGAACATCATGATTGCAACGTCAAGACCTGCAACGCCGTCAATGCCGTAGCTGTTTGAAGAGAATTCAAACGGAGCAAAGCCTGCTTCAGTACCTACGGTAAGAGTACCTGCGGTGTTGTCTGAAAGGTTGGGCAAATCAAAAGAAAGAGCTTCAGGTTGTTCTTCACCGTAGATTGCGGTGTAGTACTCAACGAGTTCGTCTACCTTTGCAGAGAAGTCTTCTCTTGCAATTACAGTGTTGCAAGCATCGAGGATGTTTGCGTTTTCGCCTTTTTTAACAGCAAAGCCGTAAGATTCGGGTGAAACGCCTTTCATTTCAACTGCCTTGTAATCTCCACCGCCACAAGCTGTCATACTGAACACGCATACGATAGAAAGTAGTGCAGTCACGATAAGTGTTAATACTTTTTTCATAAAATTTCTCCTTTTGCCAAGCGGTTTATTTTTCGCTAGGCTACTTTTATTGTTTATTATTATAATAATAAATTCTCTTAAAGTCAACAGTTTTTGTTTATAAGGTTGCAAGCATTACCGCTTTAATGGTGTGCATTCTATTTTCCGCTTCGTCAAACACTATTGACTGCTCGCTCTCAAACACCTCGTCGGTAACTTCCATTGCGGTTATTCCAAACTTTTGATAGATATCCTTACCTATCTTGGTATTGAGGTCGTGGAAAGCAGGTAAGCAGTGCATAAAACGACACTTTTTCCCTGCGTTATCCATTGCTTTTTTGTTTACTTGGTAAGGCATTAGGTCTGCTATTCTTTCCTTCCAAACCTCGTCGGGCTCACCCATGGACACCCAAACGTCAGTATAGATTACGTCCGCGTCTTTGGTTGCAACCATTGGGTCAGTAATAAACTCTAAAACCGCGCCCGTCTCTTTTGCAATATCTTTGCACGTGCTAACTAGTTCATCATTGGGGAAATATTTTTTTGGTGCGCAAGCAACGAAGTGCATACCCATTTTTGCACAGCCTACCATTAACGAGTTTCCCATGTTATATCTTGCGTCGCCCATATAAACGAGCTTTTTACCCTTTAACTCACCAAAATGTTCTTTAATGGTCAAAAAGTCTGCAAGTATTTGGGTGGGGTGGAATTCGTTGGTAAGTCCGTTCCACACGGGCACCCCTGCATATTTTGCAAGGTCTTCAACGATTTCTTGACCAAAGCCACGGTATTCAATGCCGTCGAACATTCTTCCCAAAACCCTTGCCGTGTCGGCAATGCTTTCTTTCTTACCGATTTGCGAGCCTTGTGGGTCAAGGTAAACGGGGTGCATACCAAGGTCAGCCGCCGCAACCTCAAATGCACAGCGCGTTCTGGTACTAGTCTTTTCAAACACTAACGCAACGTTCTTACCCTCGCACAAGCGATGCTTAACGCCTGCCTTTTTCTGCGCTTTCAATTCGCTTGCAAGGTCGATAAGTCCGTTTATTTCCTCTGGTGTAAAATCTAAAAGTTTCAAAAAACTTTTGCCTTTAAGATTCATAATTTTCTCCTTAATTTTTAACCGCTTCTTTAATTACGGAAACGGCCTTTTTAAGCGCTTCTACGGGGATATTGAGGGCAGGAAGAAGTCTTAACTTATCCTTTGCAGTAAGACATAAAACTCCATTTTCAATACACTCCGAAAGCACTTCTTTTACGGGGCGGGTGGTCTTTATGCCTATCATAAGTCCTGCTCCGCTAATTGATTCAACGCCCTTAACACCTTTAAGTTCGTCGAATACGTACTTGCTCTTTTTATCAACTTCCGCCAAAAACTCGTCGGTCAATCTTTCTAAAACAGAAATTGCGCCCGCAGCACACACGGGGTTTCCACCAAAGGTAGAACCGTGGTCGCCAAATCCTAAAACACTCTCCGTCTTTTCATTCATCAAACAACAACCGATAGGAAGTCCGCCACCAAGTCCTTTTGCGGTAGTAACTACGTCGGGGGTTATGCCAAAATTCATATACGAATAAAGTTTGCCCGTTCTACCGTTACCCGTTTGGACTTCGTCCACAATCAAAATCAAATCGTTTTGCCTGCAAACTTCTTGAACGCCCAAAACAAAGTCTTTATCAAGGCAATTTACACCGCCCTCACCTTGCACGCATTCAATCATTACCGCACACGCCTTATTGTTCTTAACCGCCTTTTTAAGCGCTTCTAGGTCGTTTGCGGGGGTATGAACAAACCCCGGTACAAGCGGATTAAAGAGCTCGTGGAATTTATCTTGTCCCGTTGCGGATAGGGTTGCAAGCGTTCTTCCGTGGAAGCTATTTTGCAAGGTTATGATAACGTTGTATTCTTTGCCTTTTTTGTCGGCTGCATATTTTCTTGCGACTTTAATAGCGCATTCGTTGGCCTCTGCGCCAGAGTTACCGAAGAACACTTTTTTCATGCCCGTTCTATTACAGAGAAGTTCTGCAAGACGTGCACACGGCTCTGTATAATAAAGGTTTGAGGTGTGTTGCACTCTGCCTAACTGTGCAGTAACGGCACTTATCCACTCATCATCGGCTATACCGAAAGCGGTTACGCCAATACCAGAGCCCATGTCAATATATTCCTTTCCGTCCGAAGAGTAAAGGTACGAGCCTTTTCCGCTCACAATCTCAACGGGGAAACGCGCGTATGTATTCGCAACGTACTGTTTGTCAATTTCGCTAATTTTCATTTTAGTCTCCGTGCACCATTGTGCCTGCGCCCTCGTCAGTGAAAAGTTCCATTAGTATGGAGTGTGGCACTCTGCCGTCCATTATAATAACCTTCTTTACACCCTTATTGATTGCCTCTACACAGCAATCGACCTTGGGTATCATACCGCCAGAAATAACACCGCTCTCATAAAGCTCTTTTGCTTGACTTACGGTAATGTCGGGAATGAGGGTTGAGGGGTCGTCTTTATCCTTTAATACGCCTGCAATATCAGTCATCATAATAAGACGTTTTGCGTTTAGTGCGCCTGCAATAAATGCAGCAGCGGTATCCGCGTTGATATTATACACGTTACCCTCTTTATCGCATCCAATAGTGGACACTACGGGGATATACCCCTTTTCGAGCAAGTCTTCTACGGGACCGATATTAACCTTTTCTATCTTACCGACAAAGCCGAGTTTTTGATTTTTAACCGACGCTTCGATAAGGCTTCCGTCAATACCAGAAATACCCATTGCTCTACCACCGTTAACGTTGAGGTAGTTTACAAGCGATTTGTTAATTTTGCCAGCAAGCACCATTTGAGCAATGTCGACAGTTTCTTTATCAGTAACGCGAAGTCCGTCTACAAACTCTGATTTTTTGCCGAGCTTTTGCATCATGTCAGAAATTTCCGGTCCACCACCGTGCACCAAAACGACTTTTACGCCCGTAAGCCAAAGCAAAACGATATCTTCCATAACCTGTTCTTTTAAGTTCTGGTTTATCATAGCGTTTCCGCCGTATTTGATAACTACGATTTCACCGTTATATCTTTTTATATAAGGAAGCGCTTGAACCAACACTTCCGCGCGTTGCATATTGGAAAAATGCTTATCCATAAATTCACCTATATTAAGTACGGTAGTCACCGTTTATTTTAACGTAATCATAAGTCAAATCGCATCCCCAAGCGG
>SVIY01000030.1 GCA_015069265.1 Clostridiales bacterium | reverse complement strand
GATGTGACGAACAGTAATTTTACCCTGAGCGTTTCTACCACCGCTCTTTCTTTGGTCTTCTAAAAGAGATCTTTCGGGTTTTTTTGCCGTAATTTCATCAAACGCGCTTACAGTCATGAAACGACGTGCTGACGAAGTCGGTTTATATCTTTTAATAGCCATTTTTATTTCCTCCCACTAATTAGGACAATGAATCGAAGAATTCAATCGACTTACTGTCTTTCTTAAGTTGAACGATAGCCTTCTTGTAGTCGGGAGTGTAACCCTCGTTTCTACCTTGTCTCTTCAACTTACCGCCAACGATTGCTGTGTTAACCTTTTCAACGCTTACGCCGAAAATTTCCTCGATAGCGAGTTTGATTTGAGTTTTGTTTGCATTCTTTGCAACTACAAAACTGTACTTCTTATTCTGTATTCCCGCATAGCTCTTTTCAGAGAGAAGCGGTCTAATGATGATGTCATGTGCTGCCATTATTCTCCGTAGACCTCCTCGATTTGTTCTACTGCCTTCTTGGAAATAACGATTTTTGCATTCTTAACAACATCGTAGGTGTTGATTTGTTCAACGGGAAGAGTGGAAATCTTTTCGATGTTTGCGCTTGCTCTAATCACTGCTTCGTCGTTGTTATCCATAACGAGCAATACGCTCTTTTCCAAATTGAACGCTTTGAGGAATGCTGCCATTTCCTTGGTCTTTGCTTCCTTAACTGCGATAGCGTCAACGAAGATTACTTCGTCGTCTCTAATCTTTTGTGAAAGTGCCGAGAAGAGTGCAACTTCTTTTGCTTTTGCATTCATCTTCTTGGAGAAGTCTCTCGACTTGGGAGCGAAAACTACGCCACCTTTTACCCATTGCGGGCTACGGATGGAGCCTTGTCTTGCTCTACCAGTTCCTTTCTGTCTCCAGGGTTTTGCACCACCGCCACGAACTTCGCTACGGGTAAGAGTGCTCTTTGTTCCCTGTCTTTCGTTTGCAAGTCTGGTTACCACTGCTTGGTGGATAACTGCTTCCTTATATTCAACGTTAAACAATGCGTCGGATAATTCGAGTGTACCAACTTCCTTGGCATTCATATTATATAATTTTACGCTAGCCATTGTATTTCTCCTTACGCTTTAACGCTGTTTCTTAAAGTTACGATTCCTTTTACGGGACCGGGAACTGCGCCTTTAACAAGGATTGCGTTCCTTTCTTTATCGACTTTTACAACTTCGAGGTTCAAAATGGTTACGTTTTCAACACCCCATTGACCTGACATTTTCTTTCCCTTGAATACTCTTGACGGGTTACTGATTGCACCCATAGAACCTACTTCTCTGTGTACAGGGCCAACACCGTGAGTTTCTTTCAATCTGTGATGATTCCATCTCTTGATTACGCCGGTAAATCCGTGACCTTTTGATACGCCAGATACGTCGATTTTGTCGCCTGCGCTAAATACGTCGCAAGTTACAACCGAACCAACGGTCATTTGGTCTGCACCATCAAGTTTGAATTCCTTCAAAACTTTTTGGCAAGGAACACCTGCTTTTTTGAACAAACCAGCTTGGGGTTTATTCAAGTGCTTTTCGTCCGTTTCGGAAAAACCGAGTTTAACTGCGGAATATCCGTCTCTTTCCAAAGTCTTAACCTGAACAACGGGACAAGGACCTGCCTCGATAACCGTTACCGGAATAACTTTGCCGTCTGCTGAGAATAGCTGTGTCATTCCCAACTTTCTACCAATGATTGCTTTATTCATAGATAAAGTTCACCTCCGATATAATATATATAATGTTTATTGATTACAATTTGATTTTGATATCTACGCCTGCGGGCAAATGAATGCTGTCAAGAAGTTTGACGTTGGGCGAATAGATGTCAATGAGTCTTTTGTGAGTTCTGATTTCGAACTGTTCTCTCGAATCCTTATATTTATGAGGGGAACGAAGAATAGTTACGATTTCCTTCTCTGTGGGAAGCGGAATAGGTCCGCTAATCTTTGCGCCCGACTTTTTCATCGTTTCAACGATTCTTGCTGCTGCTTGGTCGAGCATTTCAGTGTCATAAGACATGAGTTTAATTCTGATTTTTTGACTTGCCATTGTTTTTTCTCCTTTTTTACCTAACTTTACTGTGTGTGCTGTAAACTTTGCCGTGTGTGTCAATTTTGCTTAATAAAAAAATCATTCGCCGATACTTATAATTTTTTAAGTCGCTGCGAATGACTCACTAATTCGATTTGAAGTTAGTCGCAGGGGTCTAGCCCCCACACTTGTCAACGGAAATTATCTTTCGTTTGGCACGAATTAAGTAACTTCCCGTATCATCCCAGTTTACACAGCCTATACATTATAACTAAAATATTATAGGTTGTCAAACGTTTTTTATAGGTTTTTTAATATTTTTTAATTTTTTTTCGACAATAAAAATCATCGGGAAATCACTGACGATTTCCCGACTAAATTAACAAACTTTAAGCGATTTGCGATTTAACGACGGTGGGTTTTGCCATGCCGTTTACCACTTTTTCGTCAACTATTACTTTAACCGCGTCTTTATCTGACGGAAGGTCGTACATAGTGTCAATCATGAGATTTTCTAAAATCGTACGAAGTCCTCTCGCCCCTGTTTTGAGTTCAATCGCACGCCTTGCAACCGCACTCACTGCATCGTCGGTAATCTCTAGTTCGACGTTATCTAAACCAATAAGTCTCTTGTATTGTTTTACCAATGCGTTTTTGGGTTGAGTTAAAATATTAACCAATGCTTTTTCGTCTAAAGCGTGAAGACCTACCGTAATAGGAATTCTTCCTACAAATTCGGGAATTAGACCGTACTTTATTAAATCCTGGGGTTGAACGTCGCGAATAAATTCGCCAGATGCGTCCTTTGCTTTTTGTACGTTTCCGCCAAAGCCTAGCGAAGCGTTTTCCTTTCTCTTGGAAACTATGTCGTCAAGCCCAACGAACGCGCCACCGCAAATAAACAATATATTAGTGGTATCTATTTTCAAGCACTCTTGTTGTGGGTGCTTTCTGCCACCTTGAGGAGGTACTGATGCAACCGTGCTTTCAATAATTTTCAAAAGCGCTTGTTGAACGCCCTCGCCCGAAACGTCACGCGTGATTGAAACGTTTTCGCTCTTTCTTGCTATTTTATCGATTTCGTCGATATAAACTATACCCTTTTGCGCTTTTTCGATATCGAATTCTGCGTTCTGAATAAGTTTTAACAAAATATTTTCAACGTCCTCTCCAACGTAACCAGCTTCGGTAAGCGTCGTAGCGTCAGCCACAGCGAAAGGCACGTCTAAAATCTTTGCGAGCGTTCTTGCAAGCAAAGTCTTTCCGCTTCCGGTAGGACCTAAAAGCAAGATATTGCTCTTATCCAGCTCAACTTCTTGGTCTTTTTCGTTTGATAAGTTTATTCTCTTGTAATGATTATAAACGGCAACCGATAAAACCTTTTTAGCCTCGTCCTGTCCGACAATATACTCATCGAGCTTTGCCTTTATCTCTGCGGGCTTCAAGAGTTTGACGGGCGCACTTTCACCCGTCCTATTGCTCTCTTTCAAGATTTCCGCACACGAATCAATACATTCGTTACAGATAAATATTCCACTCGGTCCGGCAATTAGCCTTTCTACAAGTTCTTTCGGCTTTCCGCAGAAAGAACACATTATTTGTTCGTTGTTATCTTTCATAAATCTCCGTCGTTTACGGACGTTTAAAGAAAATTTCGTCGATGAGTCCGTATTCTTTGGCATCTTCTGCCGACAAATAATTATCTCTGTCGGTATCTTTTTCCACTTGTTCAAACGGCTTTCCGCTGTTCTTTGCAAGTATTTTATTTAAGCGGTATTTGGTCTTCACGATATGGTCGGCTTGAATTTTAATATCGCTTGCCTGACCTTGCGCGCCACCCAATGGCTGATGAATCATAATCTCGCTGTTCGGGAGGGCGTATCTTTTACCAATCGCACCGCTGGACAACAAAAATGCGCCCATGCTTGCCGCAAGTCCGATACAAATGGTACTTACGTCGCACTTGATATAGTTCATGGTGTCGTATATGGCAAGACCTGCGGTTACGCTTCCGCCCGGACTGTTGATATAAAGACATATATCTTTATTCGGGTCTTTCCCCTCAAGATAAATGAGTTGAGCAACGACTGCGTCTGCAACAGCGTCGTTGATTTCGCCCGTAAGGAAAATTATTCTGTCCTCTAAAAGTCTGGAATATATATCGTAACTTCTTTCGCCCTTACCCGTTTGCTCAACCACGTAAGGAACTACCGTGTTCTTAATGTCCATATATAACCTCTGCTATTTTCTAAAATTTATTCGATGGTGTTTGCACTCTTTAAGTAGTCGAAGAATTTCTTGATAACGATTTCGTTCTTGATGTAGTCAAGTTGACGTGCGCCCATATTCTTCTTAAGGTCGGGTGCTTTCTTGCCTTGAGCGGTTGCCATTTCTTCAACGCGCTTTTCAACGTCTTCATCGGTTGCAACGATTTCTTCTCTTTCAATAATCTCTTCGATTACGAGTTGAGATTTAACGAGCTCGGTTGCTTGAGATTCATAGTCCTTTCTAAAGTCTGCCATGGTCTTGCCAACATACTTTAAGTAGTCCTCAAGACGGAGTCCTTGATATGACATTCTGTATTCCATTTCTTGAACCATGCGGTCAATTTGGTTTTCGATAAGAGCATCGGGGATTTCTACGTCCGTTGCTTCGGTAATCTTTTTGATGATTTCGTCTTCGAGTTCGCGTTCTGCTCTATCTGCGTTTTGCTTTTCGAGTCTTGCTTTGGTTTCTGCCTTATAAGCCTCAACGCTTTCAGCACCTACTGCATCCTTAATAAACTCGTCGTTAACTTCGGGAAGTTCTTTAACCTTGATTTCGTGAAGTTTAATAGCAAAAACTGCGTCTTTACCCTTGAGGTTTTCAGCGTGGTATTCTTCGGGGAATTTAACGTTGATATCTCTATCTTCGCCAATCTTCATGCCGATAACTTGTTCTTCAAAACCAGGGATAAAGGTTTTGCTACCGATAACGAGCGTTTGCTTTTCAGCCGTACCGCCGTCAAACTTAACGCCGTCAACACTACCAGAGTAGTCGATAGTAACGGTATCGCCGTCTTTAACTTCTCTATCGGTAACTTCTACCATACGAGAGTTTCTTTCTTGTAAACGTTTGATTTCTTCCTCAACGTCTTCATCCTTTACATTATACACAGGTTTTTTGTAGTTTATACCTTTGTATTCGCCAAGAGTTACGTCAGGTCTAACGGGAACGATTGCGATAAGGGTAATACCTTTTTCGCTAATATCTTTAACGTCGATTTCCGGAGCAGCAACTGCTTTGATGGTGGGTTCTTTATCCAATACTTCGCCGTAATATTTGGGGAATGCTTGGTTGATTGCTTCCTCGTAGAACACGCCCGTGCCGTATGCAGATTCCAAAACCTTTTTGGGAACCTTTCCCTTTCTAAATCCGGGAACGGAATATCTACCCTTGGTCTTTTGATATGCTCCGTCGATTGCGGTGCTCCATTCTTCGGCGGTGAGTTTCATAGTAACTTTCACCGTACTCTTTTTGCCTTTTTCAAAAGTGTACTTCATAATATTCTCCTATACTTTTAAGTATTATTGCTTATTTCGTCTTAATATTCTAACATAACCCGATTAAAAACGCAACGTTTTTTAACGGCTTTTATTCGCATTTTAAAAATTCTGCGTGTTTTTTAGGCTCAACGACCATTGATTTGAAATTATCGTAAATACAAAATCCCGGTTTTGATTTGGGCGGTTTTTTCACGTGCTTTTTCTCTGTGTAGACTATCTCTGTCTTTCCACCCTCTCTTGCCTTTGAATAGTACGCCGATATCTCACCGGCAACTCGTATAACGTTTTCCGTAATCTCTTTGCCGTTTTTCTCTATAACGACGTGTGAAGAGTGGTGGTCTTTTACGTGCACCCAAACGTCATCACCTTTAGCGGTAAAGGTGAGTTTATCGTTCTCGGCATTGTTCCTACCCGCCCTTACGGTAAAGCCAAACACCTTATACTCTCTAAACTGCGTTTCCACTTCCTTTTTCTTCTTTGTAGGCGCTTGTTTTTCTACGATAATTCCAACCGATAAAAGTTCGGCTTGAACGAAGTTTAATTCGTCTATAGTTTCAGCGAGTTCTATTTCGTCCATAACACTAACAAGGTAGGCAAGTTCGGTGTCCGCCTGTTCGCGCTGTGGTTTTAGGGCAATTTGCGTTCTTTTTTGCTTGTTATACTTTTTATAAAAATTCTCGGCATTTTTAGAGGGCGATAAATTTTCGTTCAAAACTATTTTTACCTTACTTCCGTCGTAATAGTTATCAAGCACGCACTCTTTATCCCCTTGTTTTATGCGATAGATGTTGGACAGTATCAGTTCACCCTTTAGCCTATTTTCTTCCGCGTCCTCCGCGTCCTTTTGCTTTGAAGAAATCGCCACTATGCGTTTTTTAACCTTTTTAATTGCAGAACTTAAAACAGCCGTCAAGCGCTCTTTTTTGTTCTTGTATTTTTTAATTTTTTCCTTTTCGGCAAAGTAAAATTCTTCCGCCTCGTATAGCGTGGAAAAAGACTTTATATCTCCGCCTAGCGTTGCGTAAGGATATACCATAACGTCTTTTGCGTCATCGCCCTCAAACAGCACGCAAGGTTGGAATTTTGATGAGTAAAGCTTTTGGTTTAGGTGCTCGAAAAACTGCTTACCAAACGGCTTATAAATGCTCTTAAAAGAGGATACTATTTCTTTTGCCGTTGAGGTCGCAATGCCTTGAACGTTAGCGGTTACGCATTCCGCAAGGCGCTGCTCGTCACAGTTATCAAAAATTTCTATTAGCGCAGTATCCGTAGGGAGTTTTTTATCGCCGACGGGAGGAAATACGTAGGGGTGTCCAACGATGAGCGGTCTAACCCCGTTATCAAACATATTTATACCGCGATTTCCACCTAGTATTTTTCCGTCTTCAGTTAGAATTACGTTACTGTACCGCCCCATAAGTTCTACGTATAACGTCTTTTTGACAGAGTCCTTAAACTCGTCGGAGGTAAGGAAATCTATTCTCACAATTCTGTCAAAACCGATAAGGTTAATACCCGTTATAGTGGACGATAAGAGGTGTTTACGGAGTAGCATGCAAAAATTAGGAGCAGTGAGCGGACTCTCCTTATCCCTTTCAATTACCGCTATTCTAGGGTTTGCAGGGTTAACGTCTAGTAGAAGTTTTTGCGTTCTCCCTCCCGTGTAAACGGTAAACACCACCTCGTCGTTGGACGGTTGAATTATTCTGTTGATTTTTCCGCCTGTGAAGAGTTTATCAAGCTCTTGACACAGATATCGCAGAGTAAATGCGTCTTGTGGCATATCGTTCCTTTACTATTTTTCTATACAAAAATTTTTGTTGTCTAGATATCCTAACTTGCTTTGTTTGTCAAAGTGAAAAATTATTTCAGTTGCGGTGAGCATTTGTCGGCTCAAATTATGCTTTTTATTAAACTCAAAATCGCCATACTTACTATCGCCAATTATTGGGTATCCGATAAAGGATAAATGCGCTCTTATTTGGTGAGTTTTTCCCGTAAATAAAGTAACCTCTAAAAGCGCTCTATCCCTTTCTTCTTTGATTACCTTATAACCCGTTTTTATCTCTACAGAATCTTTTACTTTTTGGCTAAAAATCTTAACTTGTGACGCGTCTTTATCCTTTTGCAAATACGCAGTTAATATCGCTTGTTTGGTCTTTGGAACGCCGACTACCCACGCGTGATATTTTTTGTCAATCGTGCGTTCCTTAAAACCTTTAAGCAACAAACTTTCACTATCATCATTTAGCGCAAAAACCATTATACCGTCGGTATTTCTATCAAGTCTATGAATAAATTTTGCCGACGGAAAACTTTGCAAAAGGTCATCAAAGACCGCTTCGGAAAGGTATCCGCTTTTCTTATATACTATAACGACGTTTTCATCTTGATAGATAAATTTGTATTTTTCTTGTTTTTTAACGGTAAAATAGACCTCTACCACGTCTCCAACGTTTAAGGTCACGTCTTCCCCAACCCTCTTACCATTCACTTTAACGTCCTTTTTCCTAATTGATTTTAACAGAACGGAATAAGACAAATCTTCAATGTTTGCTAGGGCTAGTTTTGTAAGTTTTCCCGATTTTTGCGCAATAAAACTTTTCATCTCATTAATCAAACAGGACCTCGGATATACCGAAGTCCTGTGCTTGTTTTTATTATCCGATTATTCTACGATTTCTTCCTTCGGTTTTACGAAGAGCAAAGCAACTATTCCGATAAGGCAGAGCGTTCCTACGCCAAGGAATACAACCGTCCAAACGTTATCTTTGAACCAATCGCTATAAACCTTAACCTCTTCTGCTTCCGATTCAACGCGTATGATAGAAACGTCACTGCTATCTCTTGAAGTAATAGTAGATGTTGACGTACATCTAATCATGTAAGCACCCATTCTATCGGGAGTGAAAGTCAAGCTACCGTCGTATGCGAGCGCTTGAATATCTTCGTAGGTAAAGTAGCCGTCGTAGTAGTTTTCGTCCTTTATAGAAGAAGCTTTTGAAATCTCTTTCCAACCGTCACTGTCTTCCGTAGCGTTAGCGTCTTCGTTGTAATACAATTTATAAGTTGTCTTGCAAGAACTTGCTTCTACGGTAAATTCAGATGCGGTGTATGCAACACCAACGTATCCTGCACCTTGAGATTTAGCAGGTTTAACAATAATCACTGCGTCGTCTACCATGTGGAAGTTAAATACGTATTTTGCATACTTGGGAGAGGTGTTGTCTTCATCAGCGATAAAGTCTTCTTTCTCCATTTCGTTTCTCATATCGTCTGCGATTATCACGTAGAAGTAATAGTCGCCAGCTTCGTCAAGGTCAACCGTGTATGAACCGGACATCGTTTCCGATTTAGAAGCGGTTGCCGAATAAACCATTTTGGTTAAGTCTTCGTAAGAACAAATATCGTCAAACACAAGGTCCTTTAACGACGGAACTTCCATATTAGTACCGAGCGCAAGGTGTTCGCCCTTTTCGATATTGTAGTACGCGTTGCGGAGCGCTACTTCAAATGCAAAGTATGCGTCAGCATTATAAACGTATGCAGGTGCGTTAGTATCATTTTCAAAGTTTACTGCCTTTACGGTAAAGGTATCGTAAACAACGTTTTCATCACCCATGACAGAAATGGTATAAGTTCCTTCGTCACGGAAAGAAATCGCGTTGGGCTTTTCAGTAGACGGGTCTAACCATACTTTTAAGTCGTCAGATTTAAGGTAAACGTCAGATGAACTAACGTCGTCTAAAACAGAGAAAGTTTCTATCTTAACAGAGTACTTTTCCATTATGTCCTTAACAATGGTATAAGTTCCATCTGCGTTCTTTTTATAGAAATCTTCACTTAAAGCAACGATAGGACGAGCCTTTTTGATAAGTTCTCCGTCTTCGTTGATAGCAAAGGTTTGCTCATAATCAGGGTTGCCATGCTTTTGGTTAACGTTTATGATTTCAAAGTTTGCAGGAGTTTCTGCTGTAACAATCGTTTCGTCAACGTCGAACATAAACTTAATATCTGTCAAAGACTTATCGGCAATTGCCTTAATCTTACGATACTCAACAGTTTCCGTTCCAATCTTAACGTCGCTTGCGGTTACACCGTTAACAACGAGGTAATTATCTACAACGTCAGCGGTCAAAACAAGTCTACCGTTATCAAGTACAAAGTTGAATGCCTTATCAGTTTCACCGTTAAACATTGCCTTGCCCGTGGTAAAGTCAAACTTTAATTCGTTAACGACTTCTTTTTCTGCGGTATAAACGTACTTGCCGTCTTGCTTATCAAACTGAACTGCTCCGCCAACTACTGACTTTTTAGCCATAGGGTTACCGTTTTCAAAGAAAGACTCGTTCTTAAATACTACCGTCAAAGCATTTATGCCCGTGGGAATTTGAAGAGACATTTGCATGTCGTTTACGATAAGAAGATTTGAAAAAGACAACACGCCCTTTTCCTTTCCTTCTTCAGACACTGAATCCTCACTTATCATAGCGCGGAAGTTACCGTTTGCAAACGAAAGATTTTCGTCCTTAATACCGGTGAAATAATCGCTTGCCTTTGCCTCGCTGTCTGCCAATGCAGGTTGAGAGTTCTGCATGAATGGTAAGATAGCAAGAATTAAAAATAGCACGCTTACCGCTACTGTAAGAAATATTTTATGCACTTTAGCGTTTCTCATATAAGCACAATACTCCTTGTGAATTTACACTATATCTGCTATATTTTACACAAAAAACAAAACTTTGTCAATACAGTTTTACCTATTTTTTAAAATAATATAATATTTATTCAATATTCCTTACCTGCCGCAATAAAATGCCAAACAAAATCACCCATTTTGACAGGTCAGAATATACTAGATTAAGGACATTTCGAGGCTTTTACTTATGATAGGTTTTTTATTTTTAACTGCACTGACAGTTAGCATAGATTCTTTCGTGTGCGGTTTTTCTTTGGCAATGGGAACAAAAAAGAAAATTCCCATAGTACTAGGAATAACGCTCGTCGTTTTTTTACTATGCCTCTGCACCAATTATCTCGCCCTCTTCCTTGCCGAAAAAATGAGCGAAAAAACCGTTGCTTTAGGTGGTCTAATTCTTATGGCGATAGGTTTTTTTAACTTGTTTAATCAAAAAAAAGAAAAAGAGGAAAATAACGGACACGGGCTGCTTAAACAATCGCTTATTTTGGGTTTCGGTGTGGGGCTTGACGGCGCGTTTGCAAATCTTTCCTTGTCACTTATGGGACTAAATGCTTTTTACGTGCCTACTATAATAACTGCAATGCACGCAGTAATGATAAGTTCTGGAATTTTGCTATCCCAAACTAAAATAGTCAAAAAATTAGCAAAAATCGAGTTTATTCCGCCGTTAATTCTAATACTTTTAGGCGGATATAAGACGCTCGGTTTATTTATATAGGCTTATTAATAAGCCAAAAAGCGACGGAACTCCGTCGCTTTTTTTGTTAAATACTTGGTTTTATAATTTTTACTGACCTTTCCGTTTCAAATTGGTTCCAAGGCGTATTATCCTTTGGCGGTTGAACGCGGAAGACCATTCTTTCCTTACTTACGGGGTGGGTAAACGATAAGTAGTATGCCCAGAGCGCAAGATATCCTTTCTTTGCCTTTTCTCCGCCGTAGCGCATATCTCCGTAAACAGGCGTGCCGATTGCGTTCATTTGAACTCTTATTTGGTGACTTCTACCCGTATGCAATCTTACGTCCACGAGCGAAAGTTCGGAGTTGCTCTCCAAAACGTTATATTCTAGTTCAGCAAACTTTGCGCCTTGTACTGACGGAGGACAGACGTACACCATATTGTTAACTGCGTTCTTCTTCATATAGTGGGTTAGCGTTGCCTTTTCCTCTTTAGGAGTACCGACAAGAACTGCAAAATATCTCTTTTCAAAGTCGCCGTCACGCATCTGTTCAGAAAGCCTTGACGCTGCTTTTGAACTCTTCGCAAACACCATTACTCCACCTGTAGGACGGTCTAGACGATGCACTAGTCCTAAATAAACGTTGCCCGTCTTATTGTAAGTAACCCTGATATACTCTTTTATGATAGAGAGCATATCCGCATCTTTACTTTCATCCTCGCATGAGGGAACGTTCTGGGGTTTTAGAACGACTATTATATGATTGTCTTCGTGTAAAATTATCAAATCTTCCATATTACTTTCCGTTTATCCAAATTCCACTATTTCCGCAAGGGAGGATAACGCCCTTTTCTTGTGTTGCTAAACCGACTTCATACGCTTCCACCCTGCCTTGTCTTCCTTTCCCTATCGTGAGTTCGAGGATATTTTTAAGTACTTGGGGTTGAAGCCCTGTCGTATAACTATTGATGAGTACAAACAACGGGTTGTCGGACAAAACTTTCTCACAAAGTTCTACGAACGGATAAAGCTCCGCTTCCAACTTCCACATTTCACCGTTCGGACCTCTGCCGTAACTCGGTGGGTCCATAATTATAGCGTCGTACTTTCTGCCTCTGCGAATTTCTCGCTCAACAAACTTTTTGCAGTCGTCTATAATATAGCGAACCTTTCCGTTACCTATACCGCTCAAACGAACGTTCTCGCCAGCGCGCTCTACCATGCCTTTTGCAGCATCGACGTGGCAGACGTTTGCGCCCGCTTTAGCGCACGCTACCGTCGCTCCGCCCGTATACGCAAAGAGGTTTAGCACGTTGATTTCGCGCCCTGCGTTTTTAATGAGGTCAGTCATTAAATCCCAGTTGACAGCTTGTTCGGGGAAAAGTCCGGTATGCTTAAAGCCCATAGGTTTAATTTTGAACTTTAAGTCCTTATATGAAACAGTCCACTCTGCCGGCATCTTGCCTTTTATAAGCCATCTACCGCCGCCCGTTTCACTACGGATATACTTTGCAGACAAACCTTTATAACCGTCCATA
>SVIY01000029.1 GCA_015069265.1 Clostridiales bacterium | reverse complement strand
ATATTTTAGTAGAATACTTTCTCTTAATTTAAAAGAAAAATTAGGATACGAGGCTAAAACGTCAATTTCCATACCAGAGCCACCTATCCCCGAATCAAGCAGTACGGTTATAGTTAATCCCAACGACACACCGATAGACTTTAAAAAATACACGGGCGAACCAAACGTGGACTATGCAGAGTGCTTCACTTATAAGTTAGTAACGTCCCCCACTTCAAGCACTTATATGATTACGGGCGTGAAACCTGAATATAAATCTATAAAAGAAGTAATTCTCCCCTCCGTTTTCGACGGGAAAAACGTTACGGCCATTGCTAAAGACGCATTTTACGGCTGTACGGAGCTTGAAAGAATTCATATTGGAGTAACCTTTAAAGAGCTTTCTGAAAGCACCTTTAACGGATGTATCTCCTTACAAGGCATTTACATTTACCAAACGGAAGGAAACAGAATTATCCCACCGGCGACAGGTCTTATGGACGGTTGCTCGAATAAAGTTAAAATTTATATACCCGAGGGCGCTAACTACCAAACGGGATATATTTGGAGCAACTACGAGTCGTGGTTTGAAAGTTTTGTGTTAGGAGGCGAAAATGAAAACTAAATTACTTTTATTTATCGCTCTTTTAATTGTTTGCTTATCTTTTTCCTCCTGCGCATTTGTTAAGTATAACAAATACCCCGAGCCAGAAGATACAACCCTTTCAAACACCATTGAAGAGTACATAGAACTTGTTGACGATTATCTTGAGGAAAGAGAATATTTTGAAGACAATTTAAGAGAAATATCAATACTTATTCAAGACGCTAAAAACGAGCTTAACGAATGCACGAGCGAAGCTCAAATAAAAACCGTTTATGAAAAACACCTTGCCCTTTTCGACGCTATTGATACGGCTCAAGAAGATGCAACCAAACAGTTAAATGCTTATATAGATTTCGACCTATATAGAGAAAACGAGCAAATACTTTTACAAACGTTACTTGATGAATACAAAGTTAGTTTAAGCAATAAAACGAGCGTTACCGAGCTTGATTCCTTGCTCAGAGATTTTAAGACAGAAGTAAATGCGTTTAAGACGGACGCCGACTATTATAAAGAGGAATTTAACTTACTTGTTGACGAGCTTAAATTAGATTTTTGGGATATTGACTTTGCCGATTATAGAACGTCCGAAAGAATTATATTGATGGAACTACTCAATAACTACGACGAGCAAATTCAAGCTTTATCGGTAAAGGAAGACGCAGTTTCATTCCATAATCAAAAACTAATCGAGCGAAACAACGTAAAAACCTTTAGCGAATTTTCTTTAGAAAACTCTTTAGAAACTTATTCAAGCTGGGAGCAATATTTTGATGATTTCTGCCAAAGCTTTGATGGCGTAGACGAGGCTAAAATATCAGAAAAGCTTTTAGAGGCATACAACAGACCTTCTTATGAAATCAATCTTGAATGTGCGCTTCTTCTTATAGAGTTATCCTCTGCTATTGGAGATGACGCAATAGAAAACCTAAAGTACGGGGTTGCCGTTTATATTGATAATTGCATTATCCCAAATAATTATAGAGAGGCTGAAAAGAATGCTCTTGAGAGCTATTTAGACGTAGCAAAAAACTCTCTTTTAACTGTTAACTCAAACAGCGACGCTATTAATATTTTAGACGGCGTTAAACAAGAAATTGCAAGTAAAAAGGATAACGACACGCTTTGGACAGAAGAGGATAGTGAGTTTTTATCTACACTATCGTCGACCTATGGCGCTAATACGTTAGAGCTTCCTACAAGTCTTACCGAAGCTAACGATTATTATGAGCTTGCGTCTATCATAGACTTTTACTCATTCTATCAAGTTGATTATGAAAACTTTTTGCGCAATACGTTTAGGGTTAAGCTTAATTTCCCAATTAAAACCGCACAATACGAAATAAACGAGGTTTATTGGTATAGTGAGCTTTTGCGTTCAGCAGTCGGCATAACGGGATATTTTGAGGAAAATTCAAGCAACTTAGTTATAACGCTTATCCCCTACAAGCTTGCAACTAACAGCAATACCGAAGAGCCTGTTGTGGTAGAAAGATACAAAAATTTGGTAACTTTAAGTAGTGATTCAACACTTACTCCTCGTTCCCAAGATTTTGAGGCCTTCCCCTATCTTACCGCTTACACAAAACAACTTAGCGGAGTATGGAACACTCAACAACTGTGGTATGCGTTAGAACACGAATATATCCCAATAGTAGTAGCAAATTCACCAGCAGAAAGGGCGCTATTAAAAGCAAAATCTATTCTTAGAGAAATCATAAAAGAGGGTATGACCGACGAAGAAAAGATTTATAGCATATATAATTGGTTTGCAAGCAATATTACTTACGATAACGATTACACCGAGTATTTGTATCCTGAAAATAGAGAGCTTTTCCCAGATGAGCTTGCCTCTACGCTAAATTCCTTCCACGTTGAAGGTGCGCTCTTTGACAACCTTGCAGTGTGCTGTGCTTATGCTAAAACATATTTATTGCTTTTAAGAATAGAAGCGATTGAATCTTATAGAATTACTCTACATATGTACAAAAACAATGCTATCGGCAACAATGGTAACACCGGCTACGGCTCCCACGCTATTGTTGCAATAAAGCTTTCGGATGGAAAATTCTATTACAGCGACGTAGAAGAATCTTATATTCATTATGATAGTAAGTTTATAAATCTTCACCAGCTTGCCGTTACCCCGTTGCTCGACACTTCTTATGCAAGTGGGTATACAAGATTATTCCCAAATCTTAATTACGGAGATAGCGTTCCAAGTTTTGCAAAGGACAACCTAACTTATAAAAATTATTCGGTATACATAAAATCAAACGAACAATTATTTGATATTTTAGAAGAGTTTGATAAAGAAACAAAAACTAATATTCAGCTTTCCCTATTCGATTATGGCTTGGCAGAATTTGATTTAGAGACCGTGCTTCACTCTTATCCGAAATATCATTTTATTAGTTATAAGTACAACGGATTAAACGAATATATACTTTATAAATAAGAAAAAAACCTTGCAGTTTTGTTGCTTTGTGCGAAAAACTGCAAGGTTTTTATTTAAAACGCACTTGTTTTTAATAAGTGCGTTTTTTGTGTTTTCTTTATCCTTTTTTCCAAGTTTTAGGATTAAATAATATTAATACAGGTAATATCTCAAGTCTTCCGATAAGCATTGTAAAAGTTAAAACAATCTTAGAAAATACGCCATATCCTGCATAGCTTGCGTACGGACCAACCGCCTCAAGTCCGGGCCCTATATTAAACATACAAGCTATCGTCCCAGAAAAATTACTCATAAACCCATGCGTTACCGTATAAGTCCCTGCGTCTGACACAACCGTTACCGTTTGACCGTTTATCGGGTCGAAGGAAAGTAGCAATACTACTAAAATAAGTAAGAAAAAATACATAGTGATTAAAGCAAAAACATCATTCGTTGTTTTTTCTTCTAACGTTTTTCCCTCAAACTTAGTCTTACCCACCGCTCTCGGATTAATCAATCTTCTTATATTCAAGAAAGCGCCTTTAAATGCAATAATTACTCTTGACACTTTCAGTCCCCCCGCCGTCGAGCCTGCCATACCACCGATAAACATAATGGATATTAGCGTTGTTATTCCTAAAGTCGGCCATAAATTAAAGTCGGTTGTTGAGTAACCCGTAGTAGTCATAATAGACGCTACTTGAAAATACGAATGTCTAAATGCTTCCTCTTTTGTATACGTTTGTGGAATTTGCTCCATTCTTGTTATTAGGCTTATAAAAACAAACAAAACTGC
This sequence comes from Clostridiales bacterium, assembly GCA_015069265.1. GTDB lineage: Bacteria > Bacillota > Clostridia > Christensenellales > Borkfalkiaceae > UBA1259. The sequence continues at coordinate 8,747 of SVIY01000029.1, read as the reverse complement.
CGTTATAAAAATCAACAAGTATGCTCTTATTTCCTGACTTCTCAAAACGTCTTTTACTTTTCCTATTAGTATTAAATAGTAAAGACTGAAGTTTGCGCCGAATAGAATTAAAAAGGTTGCAACTACATATTGAGAGAATGGACTAAAAAGTTCTATACTTGATGGGACACAACCAAAACCACCCGTCCCCGCACTACCAAACGTTGTAAGTAAACTTATAAAAAACTTATCTTTTTCATAACCTATAATCGGTTTATCGAACATTAAAATCGCAACCTCTAAAACGGTAAGACCAAGATATATAAGATATAGTATCCTTGTTGTTACTTTCATTTTAGAAACGATTTTACCAACCTGTGGACCAGGACTTTCTGCTCGTAAAAGATGCATTGAAGAACCATCGTTACTCTCTGGAATAAAAATTAGAACGAATACGAGTATCCCCATTCCCCCAATCCAGTGCGAAAAACTCCTCCAAAATAAAGTGGAGTGAGAAAGGACGGAAATGTCTGCAACTATGCTTGCGCCAGTCGTTGTAAAACCTGACATAATCTCAAAACAAGCGTCAGCGTAATGCGGAATGTCTTTATTTATAACGAATGGGATTGCCCCAAAAAGCGCCATCACTATCCAAGCAATCGCAACAAGCGCAAAGCCTTCCTTTTGATACAACGGTTCTTTTGGGGGTTTTAAGTTTTTAAGCAAAAACCCAAGCCCAATAAGAGCCACTATTGGAATTGCGAATGCTAAAACGTTCCTTAGCTCCTCTTTATAAATAACCGCAACAAGCAAGGGTGCAAGCATCAAAATTCCTTCTAAAATCATTATTTTACCAATGATTTTACCTATCTTTCTATAACCCATACTCCACCTACTCGAAAAGCTCCGTAAGGTCGCTAAAATTTTTGCGAGTTGTTACCACCACTATGTTATCGCCCTTTTGCATATGTGAGTTTCCGTTTGGAATAATTACCTCGTTATCCCTTATAATACACGCAATAAGACAATTTTCTTTTATTTTCAAATCCTTTAGTGGTGCGTTATAAAACTTCTCGTCAGAATTAAGCGCAAATTCTAAAGCCTCAACTTGATTGTTTACTAAACGGTAAAGCGTTAATATTTCCCCACGGTTATTTGCAATCGCCCTAACGTAACCCGCAATTCTATCTGCCACAATCTGCCTTGGGGATATATTATGGTCTATTTGCTTTCCTGCAAGCATTTTTACTAACTCTTGACTTCTAATCTGTGTTATGGTCTTTTTAACTTGCATTTCATTTGCAAACATTGATACGATTATATTTGCTTCATCACTGCCCGTCAATGCCACAAATGCGTCTGTATTTTTTATACCCTCTTCAATAAGTAGGGAATGCTTTGTTCCGTCGGCGTAAGATACGTTAACTGACGGCAAAAGCTCTGCCATTTCTTCGGCTTGTGCTTTATTGTTCTCTATAACTTTAACTTTATATTTACGCTTAGAAAGTGATTCGGCAAGATAGAACCCTATCCTTCCACCGCCTACTATCATAACGTTTTTAAAAGGTCTTTCAATAAGATTGATTTCTACTAAAAAGTCGCCAAGTGATTTTGAATCCGCCGTAAAGTTTATTCTATCCCCCTCTTGTATTTGAAATTCACCTGATGGGATAATCACTTCTCCGCCTCTTTGAACTGCGCAGATAAGCACCTTGTTTTTTAGCTTTTTACCCAAGCTAATAAGCGTTTCCCCCACTAAACTGCAACTTTTTTCCGCAACAACTTCTACTAAAGATACTCTGCCTTTTGCAAAATGCTCTATATTATCAATTGATGGAAGGCTTATAAGATTAACTATTTCACTTGCCGTTGCAAGCTCGGGATTAACCACCATTGAAATACCAAGCTCGTCTTTCATCTGCTCTATTTGGTTACGGTATAAAGGATTTCTTACACGTGCAATAGTCCTTTTTGCCCCCGCTTTTTTTGCGACAAGGCAAGCTAAAATATTAAGCTCGTCGCTACTTGTTACAACTATTACGGCATCAGCCGTGCTTGCGCCTGCTTCAATCAAAATATCAAGACACGCACCATTGCCTACAACGCCCATAACGTCGTAGCTCTCGATAAGCTTTTCTATTTTTTCTTTATTTTCGTCTATAGCGGTTATAGAATGCCCTTCTCCTATCAGAGTGTTTAGAATTGTTCTTCCAATCATTCCCATTCCGACAATAAGAACTTTCATTCAGCACCTCCTAATTTATGACGTTAGTCTACTGCATATTATATCACCTTATACAATCTAAGTAAACCATTTGTAATAAAAAAACAATTTTAGCAAAATGTGTGATATTTTCTACTAATATGATAATTTTTTATTTTTCAGAACTTTTATAGGCTTAAAAAGTTTATTTTTGAACATTGTTTTTTAAGTCTTTCTGAAATAAAAAAACAAAAAGTTTAGCTGTTTATAAAAACACCCTAATCCGAAACTCAAATTCGGATTAGGGTATTTTTGGTTTAGGGGTTTCTGTCCCTTGATAAAGGGAAAGCAAACTTGGTTTGCGAGGGATTTACCATCTCCAACTAAGGAAAGGATTTGTTTCTCTCGAACTTTCCGTTAAACACTGAGTGTCCATTGTTTATCCTAACGGGAAATTTGCCTGCAAATTTTCTCCTAATTCAAATTCCCTCCCTTTCGCTCACATTGCAAAAAGAAAAGCGCCAACCTTTCCCCTACGACCTTTTATTTTACCATTAAGACACTTAATTATCAATAATCATAAAATTCCATAATCTTTAAGTAGAATTTTCCATCTTCTTGGTCTTTTGTTAATTCCACCGCAACAAATCGAACGTATTTAGCGTTTAGAGGCTTTTCAAAATCAATCTTAATTTCGCTTCCTGGTGAAGTGTTATAATTACTTGATTCGTATATCTTTCCACCATCAACGTCGTACCAAATATTACTGTCGTTACTATATTGGAACTTAAACCTTACAGGGAAGCAGTTTATTGCACAAGTAACCGATACTCCGTTTACTTTGCCGGAAGTTCTTAAACACAAAACTTCTTCAAACAAACTATAATTGTGCCCTTCCGAAGTGAAGCACGCCGGACCGCTACCCTTGATTGCATTTTTCGCACTTTTTTCTTCCTCTGTGGCGTTAACGCCGAAATAATCGGTTAACGACCACATTATAGTTGAAGGTGAAACCTCCTCGTCCCCAACGGCTACGTTACCCGTTGCCTTTTCAAGACTTCTATAAGTTTTCGTTTCGCAACTGAACGATTGAACGGCGGTATTCCATTTACCCCAACCACCATCGTCTGGCTGATAAGCATAGCAAACGAAATTATCAACTTCTGTATCTATATGACCTATACTATCACCTGCAATACCTGCGTTATGAACTCTTGGTAAAGATTCGCTCGAATCTTCACTCATATTAAGCTCCTTAAAGTTAAGCCCGTCGTAAGACACGCAGAACTTTACTCTTGATGAACGGCTAAACCTATTATACGTGTCGATAGCAAGAAAAATATTATTGGTATCGTCGTACTTAACGTCCATCGAATCTTCCGAATCGTCTCTATTCATTGCAACGCCTTTATCTTGCAGTTTTGATGGCCAATCTTCACAGAAAGGCGCAGTAGCTAGCCTTGTTTGGTGAACCTTTTTGCCGTTTCCAAGCGTTCCATCATAGGTATAATATAGATATATCGTTCCATCTAAAAGCAATATACAAGGTTCGCCTATTCCGTAATACTTTGCCGAACCGTGATAATAAACGATTGGTGAAGCTGAACCACCCCAGTCCTTTCCGTTCCATTTTTTCCAACTTGTATAATCGGTTGGCGTTTTCGTTCTTGCAACGAAAACGTGGTTATACGTTCCCGCAGCGTCTGAATAACGGGTTGAAGTATAGGTGCAATAATACATATCGTCAACCTTTATCCAACCTGGGTCGCAAACCGAAAACTTGTCATCTGAATTGGCGGTTGGAACTAATGATAAAATTTCTTCGCTCCAAGTTTTTCCACCGTCTTCCGATTTTCTATAAGTTAAAACGTCTGCCGCTTCATCACTTATTTCGGGATACATACTTCTGGGATAGAGCGTGGGGTCGCTTGAAAACAACGCTTCGTAAATGCCCTCGCCTGTTTTCGCATTCGTTCCAGTTCTTATTATAGACGGTCCGTAACGGTAACTATAATTACCAGTAAAATTGAATATTGTTCGATTATCGTTTTCCAACTTAACTTCATACATAGTAGTTAATGAATTGTTGTATAACACTATACCGAATACCACACCAAAAACACTTACGGCGGCAACGATTATTGAAATAATTTTTCTTGCTAATCTCATATCTTACCTCCTACTTTGATTCCTTTTCGGTTTTTTTGTTTCGTGCAATTTGAATGTTTTCGTGCGATACATCAATAAACTCTTTTGCCACGCTAACTGATTCAAGCGTAGTAATTTCAACGTCCATCGGATTTTCCTTTACCTTTACCGTGCCTTTCGCTTTTGCATATTTTTTGAGTTGAGCGTTGCTAACCATAAATTTGCATACTATTTTTCCACGATGGAAAACAATTTGCATAAGTCTCATCTTCCCACAACAAATAGTTGTTGCGTATTTAGAAATACTTTCCCTAGTGTCTTTTTTAGATAACGCATACTTGAGTATTTGATTATACCACTCAGTTTGTTCGGCATCTAACTCTTTTAGACTCTCTTCAAAAGTCTTTTTAGGGGTATTAGTTATTGTGATTTTTGTTATCCCAGCCTCACTTTCGCTTTGCACGCCGTTATCTATATCTGTTTTTGCGGGTTCATTTAAAGTGTTGTCCGTTTGACTTTCTATTTGAACGTTACTTTTCTCGGCAACCGAGTCTAAAACGTCTTTTTTCTCAATTTTTTCTTTCGGTTTAATTTCGCAACTAGCCTTATATACGGAATTTCTATTATTCCAATCATCACCGAAGATTATTCTTATAAGCTCGTTTTCTTTCTCTTGTTTGGTTTTTCTTATTCTCTTAATCGGCTTACCGTCTGGTCCCAAAGGTCTTTCAACCTTTTTACCGATAGGAATAAAGAAAAATGCTACTGCAACAGCTAATATACCTGCGCTACCGCCTATCATTGCAAGAATTTTCTTTGTATCGTCGGTAATTCCAGAACCTACGCTTAAACCTTCTAAAATCTTTGTATATTTCGCTTTGGCTTCTTCTATTTCGGCAGCAGTTGCAACAGACCTTTCTACTTGTAATTCCGCTATGGTTATTATGTAGTTGCCGTTTACGTCTGCACCTTTCTTTTTGAACTGAATTCTAAACGCATCGCAAATTATTGGTTCGTCAAACTTAAACACGTTTGGTCGATAATTTTTGCAATCTTCAAATCTATCCGACGAAATCTTGTCCCAAGCATCATAATCGGCTTTTGCTTCCGCATTTGTTATATCCTTAAATGTTTGAGCCGTTACGTATTGCAATCCGTCAAACGAGTATTGGAATTCTATTTCTACGGGGAAACCAGAGTTAAAATGGTTTCCATACAAAACTATTTCAGTAAAGGCAAGCACGCCACCGTTTGCAGGAATTATGTCTATAAACTCGTCTGTCGAAGCTGACGTGGTGTTAAACCACTCTGAACACCACAATTTCACCTTTTCTTCACGGTTTACTTTATCATCTTCTAATTCGCCGTCTATCAAGTGGCTTGGTGAATATTCGCCTGCCACCGCAGCGTTTAAGGTGTTTTCACTTGAAGCAAATACTTCTACTGCCGTTTCGCCTGTTCCCGTTATTCCGCCACTTATGCCCGAAGAACTGCCACCGCTTTCGCTATATGAGAAAGCTTTTACGTTAGCAAGTTTAATCAACGAAGCACCGCCCGTCTCAGAGCCTTCTGAGGTTGCGTCTATTGCAGAATAAACTTCAAACTTAATATATCTGGTTTTAACTTGCGATATATCTAAAGTTATATCACTTGCGTACGCCTTATTTGGGTCAAATTGGTTTACCGAAATGCTTGCAGGGTTAATATTGTCTTTAACGCTTCCACTACTCCACGTCGTTCCATTCAAGCTCGTATAGGCAACAAACTTTCTTGGACAAGCGTCCGTCCAACCCTTATCCACATATTCCGGTGTTCGCCAAAGAACAGGGGTAATTGCAACCCTAGCAACGTCGCACTCTTGCCCCAAGTCTAATATTATAGTTGCATACCAGTTGCCTGCTTCCGACGAAGCTCTCGCTTCGCTCCACCAAGTTCTATCGTTAGGGCCTGTAAAACCCTCTTCCGGGCGAATTTCCAAGCCGTAATCAATCAGGTTTGACGCTGGATTTGTGCTGGGGCTAAACTCACTATCCGCCTCAACACTCATAAATCCGTTTTCTATCAATTTATAAGACGCTGCTTTTACGTTCTCTGTGCCAAAAAAAGAAATTGCCGAAAGCAAACAAAATACAGCCAAAAGAATTATTGACGTCTTTTTTATCTTAGTCATTTATTTTCTCCTTTAACTATTATTTTTGCTTTTTTCTTACTAATCTAATTGCCATAAGTCCGCCAATAAATAACGGAATTATCCCAAACAGCGAATTTTCCATTTGTGCAAAACAGCCTGATTCTTCTTCAACGTCGTCCGATTCTATCACTTCTGACGTTGCTCGCCATTTAGCGTATAAAGTTATCTCGTCTTCTTCTATATCAAAAGGTAAATTAAAATAAAATTCATATTCTAATTGCTGGTCTGTACACCAACAAAGGAATACGTAACCTTCTTTAGTTGGTGCGGTTGGCGCAGTTGGAATTTCACCCACCGTTGCGGTTATCGGCTCTACCTCGCTTCCGCCGTTAGATACAAAATTTATTATACACTCGCTACCCGCAGATTCAGTTACCGTTACCGTTATTTGTACCGATAACCCTTGATAGCTTACGGTTACTATTTGTTCGCCCAATAAATTTTTATCGTAGTTATGCGATACGCCAGCCGATTCGGTGTTTATATGAGTTTGAACACCGTTTTCATCAGTATAGGTAAGGTTTACGTTAAGATTAGAACCTTTTTTGCAAACTTTATTATTAGTTTCAGCAACTAATCCTTTAGGGTTTGAAGATAGTGGTGCGCCAAATATATCTATCTCCGTAAAAGCCGAAAGCGGATATTCCGTAGTTCCCCTGCGTGTTACTATTTGAAGTTTTAAATACTTAAATTCCGTCCATTTATATTCTTCGTTAAAGGTAAAATCTTGCGCATACACGTCGTTAGGAACAGACGTATAAGAGCCTATCTTTACGTATTGCTCACTAGCGCTTGCCTTTGCGTAAACGTCAAACGCTGACGGGAAATACACAACCGAAAAGGCTTCTTCTTTGACCGTTTCATCAGTATTTATTGCAGTGCCGTCGCTCATTTTATAACTTTGTGAAACTTCGTAGGCATAAGGATAAATTCTCATTGCCGAAAGTGTTGTAAGTTCTGCAAGTGTAAATTCAACGTAGGTAGTATCCCAAATATAAAGGGTTGGAACTGCAAGGGTGTTATCTACCCACACTTTTTCATTATCATATAAATAACTCGTTTCGCCACCGAATTTTTTCCCTGATTCAACTTCAGCCGTATAGTTTAATTCGTTACAGGGTTTACAAAACTTTGCGGTAGCACCGCTAGTGAACGCTTCTAATTCTGCACAAAAACCAAAGGCATAGCCACTTGAAGTATCCGCTTCCTTTTTTAACGCCGTTAAGCGAACGTATTTACAAGCAACTGCATCACAAGTTATCTCTAATGCGTTTGTTGCAATATTTTGATTAGTTGCCATTATAATCCCGTTGACAACCTTTGTGGTTTCTTGATTATAAGAAGCTACGTTGCTCAAAATACGCCAATTGGTTTTATCTTCGGAAGTTTCTATTCTCCAAGCGGAAGTATGCTTCAACCCATTCGGAAGCCATATCACGAATTTATCTACCGTTTTTACCGCATTGAAAGACGCAATCATTTTGTTTTCCGTTTGAAATCCGTCGGTGTATCCCCACGGCATTTTTACGTTGGTAGCATAATTCCCGTCAATAAGATTACTAATGGGTCCGTCTTGAGACCAAGAATCGTCCGTCCAGTCTTTTTCTGCCGAAGTAAACGCAACCTTCGTATAGGTTTGTGCGCTTGCGGTTTTTTGATTAAAATTAGCTAACGCTAACCCCATAAACACAATTCCGCACAACGCCAAAACGACTATAAACTTTCTTTTTTTAATTATTTTCATAATTTTCCCCATACAATAAATTTTTTTATAAGTCTTTTCTTATATTACCTTTTTAACAAATTTACGTGTGTTTCTAAAATATGGTCGCTCGTTACACCCGCTGACATAAGATTATAGCTAAATTTAGTCCCCTTAATTCTATTTACAAGAACAACCGTTATTTCGTTTATTCCTTCTTTAACGGCTACGTCAAATATATGCACGTTTTCGGGTGTGTACATATTCGCTCCCTCTCTTTCCGCTAAAAGCTTGCCGTTTAGATAAAATTTAAAAGTGTCGCTATATCCTATTTGTATTCCGCCTATTTTCTTTTCCTCGTTAGAATAGAAGGCAGTTTTTAGAACATATGTCGCTTGACCGTAAAATCCTGTTACCTCATTTAGCCTTACTTCGTCTATTCCAATGTCAATAACGTCTTTATCAATTTCGTCAAGGTCATTTATTTGCACGTTTTCGCAAGGCAAAGAATTCATATGATAATG
>SVIY01000028.1 GCA_015069265.1 Clostridiales bacterium | reverse complement strand
TATTCACTACGATTTGCAACAACAAAGATAACAAAAAATCTTTCTCTGTCGCAACTGCGACAGAGAATTTTTTTGAGGATAATTTATGTTTTTAGTTACTCTTCAACAAACGGCAATACTTTTGGCGTTTATATTAATAGGCTACTTTTTAAGGAAAAAAGACATAATAACCGAGGGCGGAAAAAAGGTTTTAGCAAAACTTTTAACCTTTTTATTCGCACCATGCTATACCGCGTCAAGTTTGTCAAAGATTATAAACGTGGGCGAATTGCCAAAATACGGCACCATCATTCTTGCCGGACTTGGACTTACTATATTTTGTATTTTTGTTGCAATTCCGCTTGCAAACTTGCTTGGTAAAGACCAGTTGCAACGCAATATCTTAAAATACGGTTTAGCAATTGGCAATATCGGTTATTTTGGTTATCCCATTGTATACGCAATATATGCGGCAATCGGTGGGGAGGCACTCGGTAACGTAATGCGTGCCGAAATGATGATGTTCTGCTTGCCAATGACTATTGCAATTTATACGTATGGCTATGCGGTTTTGACAAAAGACGTTTCTGGCGATGCGCTTATGAAAAAACGTACTACCAAAGAAAAACTTTCTTTCCTTTGGTCAATGCCTATGATTGGTATGTACGCAGGTATTATTTTGGGGCTTTTGACAAGCGGAATAGGTTTTTCGCTTCCGTCAATAGTTACCGACGCACTAACTATCGCAGGAAACTGTCAAAGCGCACCGGCAATGCTCTTAACTGGCGCAGTACTTGCAGGCGTTCCATTTGGTAAATTATTCACCTCTTGGAAACCTTACGTTATAGGTGTTATAAGATTACTTGCATTTCCGCTAGTCGTTGGTGCAATATTCTTCGTCATCCACTTATGCGGTGTGTCTGGCGAAACGTTTATCCGCGTGTTCAAACTATCGGTAATAGTAAGCGCTATGCCCGTTGGTATGAACGTCGTTGTGTTCCCAGAATCAGCAGGGCAGGATAGCACCGAAGGGGCAAAGAGTTGCTTTATATCCTACATATTGGCACTAGGCGCGCTACCGCTTGTGCTTACTATGATGGACTTGGTTGCAAAGTTGTTTGTATAAAATTATCACAAAAAAATAAAACGCACGAACTAGTTGTTCGTGCGTTTTTTGTATTCTAACGGGGTTTTGCCCGTCAATTTTTTGAAAGTCTTTGTAAAATAGTTGGGTGTGTCAAAGCCTAGTTTTTGTGAGATTTCTTTAACCGATAGGTTGGAATTAATTAAATACTCCTTTGCCTTGCCAATTTTTAATTCTTGATAGTATTCGATAACGCTTTTTCCCGTTGACGACTTAAACTGACGGAATATGTAAGCCTTGCTATAACTGATTTTCTTTGAGATGTCATCGATTGTAAGCCGTCCCGAAAGGTTGTCTTTAAGAATTTTTATTATGTCCTCTGCTAGTTTGTTGTTTATATCCTTTTCTTTTAAGAATACGTCGTTACCATATTCCGTTTCGGTAAGCGAACGCATAACGTCTATAAGCAAAGTTTCTAAATAATTTTTTATCAGTTGTTCTCCACCAAGCGTGGGGTGGGGAAGAAGATTCATAATTTCTACGTCCGAATTGTAAAAGGTTATATCGTACGTTTTTTTTGCGATGTCTGCGATTTCCTTTGCCAAACTCATTTGCTTTTTGTTAAGTTTAAGCAGTTTTTCGGAAAAGAAACGCATTGCTTCTGAAAGGCAATCGAAAGAAAGTATTAAAACAGAGCAATCCTTACAAACAAGGGTGTGTTTTTCGTTGGGTTGGTGAAAAAGAACGTGCCCCTCGTTCAACGTAATCTGCTTGCCGTTTGAGGTGCAAATTGCACTGCCCTTGTCTACTAAAACCAATTCCCAGAAATCGTGATTTTCTTCTTCTTGTACCATTTGTTCTTCGGGTTGGATATAGTGTATGGAAATAATTCTTCTAACAACTAATAGGCTGTTAATTTTGTACTTAAAATACTTTCTCATATGCCAAATTATAGCACAAAAAATCGTGTTTTTGCAAGTATTATCTTTGAAAAATTAAATTGTATACGATATTACACTTTTTGTATATTATTGTCCATTGCAAAACGCGCGCGCGCGTGATAAAATGATGGTAAAATAAAATTATAATAGGAGAGGTATGCTATGAGAATACTCGCAATAGGATGTCATCCCGACGATATTGAAATCGCATGTTCTGGCACTTTGGCTAAATGCGTGCAAAGGGGTGACACGGTTATAGTTTGTCACACGTCGAGCGGTAACCTCGGTCACGTTATTATCCCACCGGATGAACTTTCGATTATGAGAGCAAACGAAGCAAAAAAGGCTGGCGCGCTTGCAGGAATTGAAGTTATTTGGGGCGGATTTGACGACCTTGAAATTTATGAAAATAACAAGCAAGCAAGGGATAAGATGGTTGACGTTATTAGATACGCTAACCCCGACCTTATCATAACTCACGACCCCAACGACTATATGCCCGACCACACGTCAGTTAGCAAGTTGGTTTTCGACGCAAGCTTTACGGCAACGCTTCCCAACTATAAATGTTCGGTGCATAAGTTCACTAAAGACGATACTCCGGCAAAACTCGTTCCTATTTATTATATGGACACGCTTGCAGGCGTAAACTTTAACCCGACTATGTACGTTGACGTTACCGAAACGATTGATCTTAAACTTCAAATGCTTAATTGCCACGAAAGTCAAATCGTTTGGATGCGCGACCACGACCACATCGATTTTCCCGATATGGTGAGAACTTGTTCTAGATATAGGGGATATCAATGCGGAGCAGAGTACGCAGAGGGCTTCCGCCAATGCGACGTGTACTTAAAAGGAACGACCAAGAGATTGTTACCCGAATAAAAGGAGAATAAAAGATGAAATTTAGATGGTGTGTAATAGGTGCTGGCGGTATTGCCGACAGAAGAACTATACCTGCAATACTTGAAGACGAGGGAAGCGAACTCGTTGCCGTTATGGACAAGTTCCCTCAAACTGCTGAAAAGATTGGTCAAAAATATGGCGTAAAATATTTTACCGATGAAGCAGAAATGCTAAAAAGCGTTGAGTGCGACGCGGTTTATATCGGAACACCCGTATTTAGTCACTATGATCAAGCAATGATTGCTCTTTCTTTTGACAAACACGTTTTTGTGGAAAAGCCTATCGCTATGAACGTCACCGAGGGTGAAAAACTCGTCAAGGCGTTTAAGGAAAAGGGTAAACTCCTTTGCGTTGGATATATGATGAAGTATCACAACCTTCACGAAAAGGCAAAAGAAATCGTTAAAACCGACGGAATTGGTGCCGTTAACAGCGTAAGGGCACAGTTCACTTGTTGGTATCCCGATATCCCTGGTGCTTGGAGACAAAACAAAGCGCTTGGTGGCGGTGGTGCAATAATGGACCTCGGTGTTCACTGTATCGAACTCGTTGAAGATATTTTGGGCGAAGAAATAGTGGACGTTAAAGCGTTCTACAATACCAAGACCTTTAAGTACGAAGTAGAAGACGGTGCAGTCGTTATCTTTAAGACGACTAGCGGTGTCCTAGGACATATCGACGTAAACTTCAACATTCCCGACAACGCTTCATTGAGCAAGCTCGAATTGTACGGAGATAAAGGTTATATTATGTGCGAGGGAACGCTTGCCCAAGAGGAAAAAGGCAAACTTATGCACCTCTATTCACCGCAAGGCGATTACAGTGCCGCTCAAAACAGAACGACGGATAAACCCGAAGAATACTTTGGTGCGGAAAGTAACCTCTACTTAAAACAATTGAAATTGTTTAGAGAAAACGTAGAGAGTGGTAAACCCGACTATTTCTATACCGATAGAGCTGTACAAGTTCAAAAAGTAGTAGAAAAAATTTATAACGAAAATTAAACTTTAAGGAGATAAATAATATGGATTTTAATTCAACCGTAAAAGGCAGTTTGTTGGAAGGCTTCTATCCTGAAGGATGGGACTTTAAGAAAATTGATGAAATTTGCTCAAATGCACCCGAAGCAATCACCGAAAGACAAAGCTTCTGGAACAAGGACTTCAATCCTATCGAATGTAAAGACCTCGGCGAATTCGACGTTAAAATGGGACACGAAATCGCTAACGAAATCAAAAAAGCAAACGAAAGAGGGGAAAAGATTGCATTTATTCTTCCCGTAGGACCTATGGGTATGTATAAATGGGCGGTTTATTTCCTTAAAGAATGGAACGTAAGCTGTAAGAACGTTTGGTGCTTTAACATGGACGAATGGGCAGACGGAGAAGGCAACACCATTTCTGGCGACGCTTCTTTCCAAAACGCTATGGAGAACGCATTCTACAATCCTTTGGGCGAACTCACTGTTCCCAAGGACCACAGAAACTTTGCTACCAAAGACAATCTTCCCACTTATCCCGAAAAGATTGCAGCATTAAAGAAAGAAGGTGCAAAGCTCGTTCTCGTTTACGGTATCGGCAGAATGTGCCACATTGCTTTCTGGGAACCCCAATTCGGTTCAGAGTTTGCTTCTAACGAAGAATGGATTAAGCAACCGTATAGAATCGGTGCAAAACTTCACCCGTTAACAATCGAACAAAACGCACAAACTTCATTCAAGTCAAGAACGTCACTCGTTCCTTGCCGTGCTAACACTGTTGGACCTGGACTTATGTTCCAAGCTGACTATGCAATCGGCGGTGCAGACGGCGTTTACGGACGTGGTATGCAATGGCAAGGTATGAGCCTTTGGATGACTCTCCGTTACACTCCTAACAGATGGGTAACTTCGTCATTTATTCCCACCATTCCTGGAAGATTGTTCTTCCTTAAAGAACTCGCAGGTCCTTTGAGTCCTGACATGAACTAATATGACTGAAAGAGAAAAGAGTTTGGCGGGCGAATTATATTCGCCTGCCGACCCTGAACTTCGTAAACTTCATTTAAGAGCAAGAAAATTGTTCGGCAAGTATAACAAGATAGACCCGTCTAACGATAAGAAACTCAATAAGCTTATCAAAAAGATTTTTGGTTCAACTGGTGAAAAAGTACACGTTCAACCGCCATTTTATTGCGATTACGGAATAAATATCTCGGTTGGCGAAAACTTTTTTGCTAACTACGGTTGCGTTATTTTGGACGTAAATAGGGTTACTATCGGTAAAAACTGTATGCTCGCGCCAAACGTTAAAATTTTTTCCGCAACACACCCCGTGCGCGCGGAGGATAGGTATAACGGCGTGGAATACGGCTTCCCTGTAACGATTGGGGATAACTGCTGGATAGGTGGAGGTTCTGTAATAAATCCGGGCGTAACGCTCGGCAACAACGTTGTGGTTGGTTCGGGTTCTGTCGTTACAAAGAGCTTTGGCGACAACGTGGTTATTGCAGGTAACCCCGCAAAGATTATTAGACATTTATAATTTGGAGTATATATGAAAAAATTCGTTATGTACGGCGCAGGAAACATCGGTAGAGGTTTTATTGGACAGTTGTTTTCGGGCGCAGGATACTCGGTAGGCTTCGTTGATATCAACAAGGAAGTCATCGGAAGACTTAATCAAGATAAAGAATACCCTGTAGACGTTGTGTCAAACAGCGGTATGGAAGAAATAATAGTTAAAAACGCTTACGGGATTGACGGTACGGATATTGAACTCGTTTCCGAGGAGATTGCATGTGCCGATATTATGGCGACTGCAATCGGTGTAAACGTATTAAAATTTATTGCAAAACCTATCGCGCTCGGCTTGAAGAAGCGCTTTGAAAGGGGCGCAAAACCTTTCAATATCATAATTTGTGAAAATCTTATCGGTGCAGACCAATTCCTAAAAGGTCTTATCAAAGAGCAACTCCCCGAATATGCGGATAAAATCGATAGTGAAATCGGCTTTGTTGAGGCAAGTATCGGCAGAATGGTTCCCGTTCTTCCCGAAGAGAAAAAGCAAGGCAATCCGCTCCGCGTTTACGTTGAGCCTTACAACATTTTACCCGTTGATAAGGACGCGTTTAAGGGCGAAATTCCCGATATGGAAAAACTCTATCCGTTCGCACCTTTTAATCTCTTTATCCAGAGAAAACTTTTCATGCACAATATGAGCCACGCAACCTGTGCTTACCTTGGATACTTGCGCGACTACGAATATATCTACGAAGCAATAGCAGATTTTGATATTAAATACGTTGCGTATCGCGCGCTCACTCAATCTGCGCTCGCAGTTTCAAAAGAAAACGGAGTAGAGATTGACTCTTTGCTTGCTCATGCGGAAAACCTTTTGTATCGCTTTACCAACAAAGCGCTTGCAGATACCGTTGCTAGAGTTGGTAAGGACACCAAGAGAAAACTTAGTTCAAACGACCGTTTAATCGGTGCTATAAATCTTTGCGATAAGCATAACCTTTCTTGCGAATACTTGTGTATCGGCGTTGCCGCTGGTATGGCATTCGACCCCGAAGGAGATGATAGCAGTAAGGAAATTTGCGCTTTTGCAAAAGAGAACGGCGCAAAAGATACGCTCAAAAAATACTGCAACTATGACGGTAGAATGGCAGACCTTATCGCAACCTTATACGGTATGATACAAAACGGTAAACAGATTTCCGCACTCGTTAAATACGTTGACGAATTAAGCGGAAAGACCATGAGGGTATAAATGGAAAGAAAAGGTATTGCGCTCGTCGGGAACATTTTGACCGACAACGTAAAATTTGTACAAAGTTATCCTGAAAAGGGTATGCTTGCAACGATAACCTCTGAATCGCTTGCGGTTGGAGGGTGCGTTCCCAACACGGGAATTGATATTGCAAAATTAGACCCTGAACTTCCCGTATCGGCATACGGTAGAGTGGGAAAAGATTTTAAGGGTGAATTCGTCGTTGACCAAATGAAAAAGGTCGGCATTAATACCGACGGGGTTACGGTTAGTGAAAAAGAGCCCACCTCTTACTCGGACGTTATAACCGTTTCGGGTACGGGGGAGAGAACTTTTTTCCACAATCGCGGTGCAAACAAGGAGTTTTCTCCTGAACACGTTTGTTTGGAGAAAATAAACGCTAAAATTTTGCACGCAGGCTACCTTATGCTTTTAGATTCGTTCGATAAAATTTTCGAGGACGGCTCAACGCCTATGTCGAGAATGCTCGAAATGGCACAAAAACTCGGCATAAAGACTTCTATTGATATAGTAAGCGAGTCTAGCGGAAACTTTTTCAAGGTAACCAAAGCTTCGCTACCGCACTGCGATTACGTTATAATTAACGAGATAGAGGGCGGTGCAATAGTCGGTGTAGAGCCTAGGGATAAGGACGGAAAACTTATTGAAGAAAATATTCCCGTAATACTAAAAAAACTAATGGATTTGGGAATTAAAGAAAAGGTCATCGTTCACTGTCCTGAAATAGGATACTGCCTTGATAAAAGCGGAAAGCTCACGGCAGTGCCCTCTGTAAAACTTCCCAAAGGCTTTATAAAGGGAAGCGTTGGCGCGGGCGACGCGTTCTGCGCAGGGTGCTTGTACGCAATATATAATGATTATAGCGATGAAGAGACTTTGTCTTTTGCTAATCTCGTTGCAATTAATTGCTTGTCGGAGGCTGATTCGATTAGCGGAATAAAGCACAAGGATAAAATAAAAGACGTAATTAAAAACTTTTAACTATAAAAAGGCTTGAAAATTTCAAGCCTTTTTTGTTTGCAAATAAAGGGAAAAAGCGGTAAAATTAAAAAAGAGAAAAATTTTTGCAATAATTTGCCGTTTACAAATGTTTAATAGATGAAACGTTTGTAAATATAAGGAGATAAATGCGTAAAAGAGAAGTCGGAAAACTTATAGTAATGGTCTCGCATGGTGACAACAACGCGTTTCGCGAGCTGTATTTACAGACGAAACGCGGACTTTTTGCGTTCCTTTATACTTATTTTCATAATAAAGAGCAAACGGAAGACGCAGTACATACAGTGTATATAAAAATTAAAAACAACGCGCAATCGTTTAACGAGGGAACTAACGGAGTGGCTTGGATATTGCAGATTGCAAAAAATTACGCCCTAAACGAACTTAAAAAGAGTGGGCGAACGACGGCAATCGAGGAATGGCACGCAAGCGTTGACCACAGGGAAAGAGGAACTGTTATGGACGCGATGGAAAGGGTTTTATCCGAGGAGGAGCAAAGAATAGTAACCTTGCACGTCCTTTGGGGGTATAAACATCGCGAGATTTCCGAAATATTAAATAAGCCGATTGGAACGATTACGTCACAATATAAACGCGCAATGGAAAAACTTCGCAACGCGTTAAAGGAGGATTAGAATGGGAAAGTTTAAAAGACGTTGGGAAAAAGAATTAGATTCTTTGACCTATTCGCTTGACCGCGAATTTTTGCCCGAAGAAAAGAGCAATATTTCAATAGAGAAAAAAACTCCGTTTTATAAAAGAAAAAAGTTTATTTCAGTTGGAGCACTGTCCTTTGCGCTCACTTTGATTTTGACTTTCGTGCTTACTTTCTCACTTGTTCAGCCAAAAAGGCACGAAAGTGCGTTTGTGGTTGAGATAAATCCCGCAGTTGTGTTTGTTCTTAACGAAGACGGAGAGGTTTCCTCTCTTACCGCTATTAATTCTGATGCGGACGTTATAGTTTCTCTAAAAGAAACCGAAGAAAAGGTCATAGGTAAAAATGCGGACGACGCGCTTAAAAATTACGTGGATATCGTTATGCAATACGGCTTTATTAATCAAGAAAACGGCGCAACGGTAAGAATATCTACCGACGATAAAGATTTGAAAGTGGACGGTTTATGTGACACGGTTAAAGATTTTTTGTGTGAAAAAGGAATAATGAACGTCGTTTTTGGCAAGAATTTATCTACGGACGAT
Organism: Clostridiales bacterium; assembly: GCA_015069265.1. Lineage (GTDB taxonomy): Bacteria > Bacillota > Clostridia > Christensenellales > Borkfalkiaceae > UBA1259. The sequence goes on along the minus strand of SVIY01000028.1, from coordinate 3,884 downwards.
TTCTGCGACTTGATTGGAGTTGTAAGGAGCGAAGAGGGGTCAACGGTTGAAAAAATAAATTCGTTGCCGACGCTATATGCAGAAAAAGTTGCACAAAAGGAAGATGTTGAGGTCTTAAAAGAGGAGTATTTCCAAACGGTAATAAAATCTGTTGTTGCAGAGTACGTGCTTGCACTTATAGATAGAGACCCAATACTACAAGGAATATTAGAGAACGTTTCCTTTAGCGATATAGATAAAGAAAACTATATAGACACGTTTAACAGTATATTTGCGTTTATGGACGCGATAATTAATTTAGATTGGCTGTCACCAATGCTTGAACTTCCCGAAAGTGCAGATGATTACGTTCAAATGTCAAAAAACTCTATGGCGTTTAGACAATCGTACCTAAAGGATAAAAATCAAGCTGAATACGACAAACAAAAAACGCCTATATCTAAAGAGAGTGCGGACGAGTATTTGCAAAGTATTATTGCAGAATACGGAAGTTTAGATAATTATTGGAATATTCAAAAATAAAAAAAATTTAAATTGGTTGCAATAAAACGCAAACTTAAATTGTTTAATTAACGAAATCACAGATTAGGAGGGACTAAAATGAAGAAAAAATTAATCTCAATCGTATCGCTAGCGTGTGCATCAGCGCTTGCAGTTTCACTAGTTGGGTGCGGTAAAGATGATGATGGACAAAAAAATCCTGTAGCAACCTCTTACGTAAGTTTAGATATTAATCCGTCTATCGAATTAATACTTGATGGCGAAGACAACGTAATGAGTGTTAGAGGCACAAACGAAGACGGTCAGGTTCTCTTATATAACGAACAAGGCATAATCGGTGAGGACGTGGACGACGCAGTCGAAAAAATCACCAAACTTGCCGTGGATATGGGATACCTTGCGGAAGATAATAAAGTTGTAGGAACGAGCGTTTCTTCAAACTCTGACAAAAACGCAGACCGAATTTTGACCGAGATTAACGCAACCGTAAAAAGCAGTGCAAACGAAGTTGGCTTGACGGTAACAACTAATGCAGAAGGCGCTTACTCGCTCGTCAGAAAGTACGAGGAGTTTAAGGCTAAATATCCTAACAACGCGGAAATTCAAGCACTAACAATAACGGAGTTTAAGCTTGCTTATTCTGCGTCCGAATCGGGCGAAATCACCGTTGAGGCGGCGGTAAAACTAGACCAAGACAAGCTTATCCAAATGATTTCAGAATCTCACGATAAGGCAGAGGAGTATACTACAACCGCGTTTGCAAAGGCTAGAGAAACAGCTCAAGCGATATACGACGTTGCGGTAGGAACACTTGAAGACGGCTTGTATGCAAAACACTATTTAAGCGCACAAAATATGCCCAACCACCTCTCGACTTGTTGGTATGGCTCGGCTTATCAAGCGTATAAGTCATTATCACGTGGACTAAACGGAACGGCTGACGCAATTAAATACGTGGAAGATATGTCTTCTTATGAATTGAGCGAGGAACAAACGCAAAGCGTTTTAACCGCACTTAATCTCACGGCTGAGGACGTTGACCTCATCAAGAATTCCGACGGAAAAGTAACTGTTGAAAGCGTTGAAGCTTATGCAGATAAGTTGTTTAAGAATAGTGAAAGCGGTGAGGCGTTGACAGCGATGAAGCAAGAACTCACCACCGCATTAAGAGACGTTGAAGGTCAACTTGCAGTAATCGTTAAAGAACTTGTTGAGGAGCACGAGCAAGAGATTACCGATATGTTAACTACGGCAGAGGGTATAATCAATCTCATTCCTAACATTGGTCTAACCGATGCGTTAACAACATTCAAGGCTGATTTTAGCGAAATCGTTGGACAAATGAAAACGGCTATATCTGGCGGAACTATAACCTCTTACGAAGTGCGCGACATAGCTAAAGGTATGGAAGAAAAGGCTGCGCAAATGCTCACCAAAATAGAGGCGGATTTGAGCGAAGAAGAACTTGCTTCCGTTGAAGCCGAAAAAGAAAAACTCGGTACGCAACTCGCTACACTAAAAGCAACAATGGATAACGCGATTAACAAAGCGGAAACAACGGCAAAAGCAAGACTTAACGAACTTAAAAATCAAAGATTACAAGATTTACCAGCATAACAAATAAAAAACCCCGATAGTCGGCAACCGAAAGGTTGTCGATTTTCGGTTTTGTGGCAAAAACGATTGCATATTTTGCTTTCTTGTATTAAAATGATATAGAAAAGAGGGCAAAGAGTAATATGAAAAAGTTAAAAAGACTTTTAATTCTTTTTTTAACGATGTTCAAAATCGGTCTGTTTACTTTCGGCGGCGGTTACGCCATGATTGCTATAATAGAGCGCGAACTCGTTGAGAAGAAGAAATGGATTGAACACGAAGAATTTATGGACGTTGTAGGTATTGCAGAATCTACTCCCGGTCCGATAGCAATTAATAGCGCTACCTATATAGGATATAAGGTGGCTGGAGTTTTAGGCTCTTTGTTTGCTACACTCGGTGTGGTTTTGCCGTCCTTTATTATAATTTTCACTATATCCCTTTTCTTTGATAAGTTCTTGAGTTTGACGTGGGTAGGTTATGCCTTCCACGGAATTCAAGCGTGCGTTGCCTTTTTGATTTTGAATGCCGGTATAAAAATGTTTAAGCACTTAAAACACACGGTGTTCAATATGGTTTTAACGGGTTTAACCATAGTCGCACTGTTGTTTGTAACACTCTTTGCTAAAAATTTCTCATCGGTATTCTTTGTGCTTATCGGTGGCGGTGTGGGTGTTTGCGCTTACCTTATATCTTTGCTCGTAAAAAAGAGTAAAGCCAAAGAAAAGAACGAGGGGGGCAAAGACTAATGAGTATTTACCTTCAATTGTTCTTAACATTTCTAAAAATTGGTGCGGTTTCTTTTGGTGGCGGTTACGCTATGATTCCGCTTATGACAGACGAAGTTATCTCATACGGCTGGCTAGATAACGAACAAATGCTAAATTTAATAGCCGTAGCAGAGTCAACTCCAGGCCCTATAGCAATAAATATGGCAACCTTTATTGGTTCGTCACAAGCGGGATTTTTTGGGGCGATTTGCGCTACTTTAGGTGTGGTACTACCGTCTTTTGTAATTATTCTTGTGATAGTAGCACTCATAAAAACGCTACTAAAATTTGCGGGAGTAAAAGCATTTTTAAGCGGAATAAGACCTGTTGCGGTGGGGCTTATTATAGCAACTGCAGTAACAATGATTTTAAGCGTAATATTTTCGCTTGAAACAGTATATAATAAAGTGTTTTTCGATTGGAAAGCGCTAGTTATTTTTGCGATTATAGGCGGAACGTATTACACTATAAAATTTTGGAAGAAAAAAACATTGTCTCCAATAATTTTAATACTCATTTCAGCAGTACTAGGCATAATTTTTTACGGTCTTTTATAAACGGACAAAATTCTATTTGCGAAAAGAAAAACAATGTGATAAAATATTTATATTCATCGCAAAAAGTATCGAAGAACTTTTTGCGAAAGAGGAGGAACAACGGAGCGGTCAAGGACTTTTGCGAATGCAAAAGTTCGGATATGCGGAGTTTGTTAAAGAAATAAAATTCTCGCAAAAAGCATCGAAGAACTTTTTACGAAAGAGGAGGAACAACGGAGCGGTCAAGGACTTTTGCGAATGCAAAAGTTCGGATATGCGGAGTTTGTTAAAGAAATAAAATTCTCGCAAAAAGTATCGAAGAACTTTTTGCGAAAGAGGAGGAACAACGGAGCGGACAAGGACTTTTGCGAATGCAAAAGTTCGGATATGCGGAGTTTGTTAAAGAAATAAAATTCTCGCAAAAAGTATCGAAGAACTTTTTGCGAAAGAGGAGGAACAACGGAGCGGTCAAGGACTTTTG
>SVIY01000027.1 GCA_015069265.1 Clostridiales bacterium | reverse complement strand
GTCCATACCACACTCTAACGCCCTTGTCGCAAAGGTGTGTCGCAACGAGTGAAAGCCTTTATGCGCAATACCAAGTTTTTTAAGCAGTAGTTCAAACGTTCGCTGATAGGAACGCACGAAAACGGGCTTGTCCCCGTCGGCTATGATATAATCGCAATTTGAACGCTTTTTAAGGTTTTTAAGCAGGGGTAATATTTGCTTCGGCAAAGGGATTATACGGCGAGAATGGACGGTTTTAGGGCTGTCTATTATGCGGATATGATTACACCCGTCGTTCCCGTCGTGGCAGGTTTTAGACACGAAAAGCAAGCCTTTCCCGAAGTCAATATCTTTCCACGTAAGCGCAAGCAATTCGCCGATGCGCAAGCCCGTATATAAACACAATACCACACCGAACAATTTGTCCTTTGGGCTATGTAAAACGTATTGCTCAATTTTCTTTTGCTCCCCAACGGTAAAGCAATCAACTTGCTTTTCAACTGTTTTAGGGCGTTTTATTTTATTTGCAACGTATTCGGGCGTTAAGCCTATCAAATGTGCCGTTTTCAAAGAGTTTTGCAAAACGGATATAACGGTGTTTACAAAATTTGCTGACAAACCCTTGCCCGTCTTGTGATTGCCGTTAGTAAGCAAGGCAGTTATAAACTTTTGCAAATCTATAACGGATATTTCGGCTAACTTATAATTGCCGAGCGACGGAATAATATGTAAAACACATATTTGGTAATACCTTTCATAAGTCCGTATTTTAGCGGACGGTTTAATATAATTTTCAAGCCAATCTAATAGCCAAGTTTTGTATTTCATACTACTTTCCCCTTATTGTGATTAAAAAAATTATAAGGTGAAAAAGTAAACGAAAGCAATATTATATGACATTAAACGTCAAACAAAAAAGCGAACTTTGATAATCAAAGTTCGCTTTTAATTTTTTATTTAACATAGTTTGGGAAGGAAACGTTAGTTCCGTCTATAAAGGTTATCTTTTCGCTCGTAGTAAACTCGCTGAACATTTTGTATTTTGATGCCGTTGCCTCGTCATCTGCGGTCTGGGTAAAGTCTAGCGCAAAATATTTAGCTTTTATAGGATTGCCCTCTCCGTCCATATCAAAACTTAAAGTAATGGATACGGTATAGTTGCTTACGATATCGGAAGCATAAATATTCTTTCTTGAGCCTAACAGATAGGTGGAAACGTAAGTATCTCCGTCTATGAATTGGTAATTATCAATATTGCTCATATTAACTGCTTTTGCAGTGAAGGTAAATTTCATTGCATTGCCATCTTCGTTTAGATAAACTTTTATATCGTCATAAGTTTGCGAAGCAGAAACATACGAATAGTTTACAATGTTATGTAATCTATTAACCAAACTCTCCCCCGGTCTTTGTGCGGAAATTTTCATACGATACGTTCCTCTTGTATCGCTAACCTTACTTACAATAGTTTTTCCGTCATTTGAATTGTAAACGCAGTCATCTTTATAATAAGCGTATTTCTTTTGGTTCACTTGTTTTTTATACGAACTATCATAAAGGTTAAATTCCCAATCGGAAATATCCATTTCCTCTTTATATAGGAGTGTTAACTTTTGATTTTCATCATAAAAGAATGCAGATTGCGCTTTGTTTTTAAGACTTACCTTTTCGCCTTTTGCAGAGCTGATTATGAGGTCAGTAAAGGTTGCAGAATAACTTGCGTCATACGCGAAATTGCTATTGTTGTCCGCTCTATTGTATCCGTAGCGATCAAAAACGGCTTTGTTATAAAAGGAATTTGCAAACTTGTCGTACACGCTACTTACTTGTTCTGAAGAAACTTCATTGAACTTTTCTTTCGCTTCGCCACCACCTTCTCCGCCAAAACAAGCGGTTGTGCCAGCTAAAAGAACAACTGCGAGTACGCACGCCAATAAGTACTTTAATTTTTTCATAAAAACCTCCTAAAATCTACCGTTTTATTTTACATCTAAAAATATAATTAGTCAATAAAAATTATGATACAAAAACTTAAAGCGCGGAAATAATTCCGCGCTTTTATTTTATTAGATTGCCGTAATGAGACTAACGGTTAACCCATTAACACTTCGGATATGACATCAAGCACCTTTTGGTAGCATCCGCCACAACCGGTTGAACAGTGCGTAACATTTTGTACGTCTTTGAATACTTGTTCAACGTCTTCCAATTTATTGTGGTTTTCAAGTGCAGTTGCTATATCGTGATAAGTAACTTTTTTGCAATTACAAACGGTATAATTCTCTTTCATTTTATTATTCCTCTACCTCAAATTCGTCCTTACCTACTCCACAAAGGGGGCAAGCATAATCGTCGGGGAGTTCATCGAACTTTACACCCTCTGCCTCTTCATCATAAACGTATCCACAAACCTTGCAAACGTATTTCATTTTTTATCTCCCTTTCTTATTTGAAATATCTTTTAAGAAGTCCTTCGAATGCTTTGCCGTGACGAGCTTCGTCTCTTGCCATTTCGTGAACGGTATCGTGAATAGCATCAAGGTTAAGTTCTTTTGCCTTTTTAGCAAGTTCTACTTTACCTGCGGTTGCGCCGTTTTCTGCGTCAACACGAAGTTCCAAATTTTTCTTGGTAGAATCGGTTACTACTTCGCCCAAAAGCTCAGCAAACTTTGCTGCGTGTTCTGCTTCTTCCCAAGCCGCCTTTTCATAGTAAAGTCCGATTTCGGGATATCCTTCTCTATGTGCTACTCTTGCCATTGCGAGATACATACCAACTTCGGTGCATTCGCCGTTGAAGTTCATTCTAAGTCCTTCGATAATTTCGGGGTCAACACCTTTAGCAACACCAATAACGTGCTCTGCTGCCCAAGTCAAGCCTTCTGCTTGTTCTTTGAACTTACTTGCAGGCGCTCCGCATAAGGGGCATCTTGCAGGTGCTGCATCACCTTCGTGAACGTAACCGCAAACTGTGCAAACAAATTTTTTCATAATTGATCTCCTTTTTTATGGTTTCCCATCTATAATTTTTTTATTTAGTTCCGCAACTGTTACATTGTCCGTAATATACGCACTTTTCACCCGTTACGGTAAGTCCCATTTCCTCTATCTCCGCTGGAGTGTTGCTAGGCTTAAATAAGTCTACAATTTTACCACATTTGTTACAAATGAAGTGGCTATGCCTTGAAACGTCGCCATCGTAGTGAAGCCTTTTATCTTCTGTCTCTAACGTTATTATCACTCCCTCGTCCGCAAGAAGTTTTAAGTTGCGGTATACTGTGCCTAAACTTATATTCGGCTCTATCTCTCTTGCAGACTCGTATACCATATCCGCTGTCGGATGGTCGCATCTTCCTTTTAGTATATGCGTTATTAGTGCACGCTGTCTCGAATACCTCATCTTTTTACCTCCTTGCAAAATCGTTATCAGTAATGATTACTGTTATTATATTCGATACAGTTGCTTTTGTCAAGAGATTTTCAAAAAAAATTTTAAAAAAATTAAAAAAATTTTGCAGAAGTGTTTTTCTGCAAAATTTTTTAAACATTATATATAAATAATTATTTTACAGCCGTTTTCTTTCTCTTTTGATATAAAATTATTGCTACGGTATTTGCAACGAGTTCAAAACAATAAGAAATTATAACAAACGGAGTTGCGTGGCTTAAGATAAAATATACTATACTTATAATTGTAGGGGGAATAAAACACAGTCTAAGTTTACACATATTTCTCATTGCAAACACAAAAGTATACATCAAATTTGCTATCAATATCAATAAATCTACAGCGCCATAGTTTTGGAGTATTATTATGTTTGTAAGCACGTAAGAAATCACAACAAGAAGGGCAAATATTCCACTTATCCAGAGTTTAATTGGCTTATCTTTTCTTTCAAATATATAGTATATAAAAACCCTTACCAATGATAAACCATAGGATATACAAGCGTAGTATTGAACGTTAAAAAGACAGGAAACTGCTAAGAATATTATCGCCAAGGCTTGTAGCACCAAAAATATTGCTTTCTTTTTAACAAAATAACTTATACAAGCACATAACATTGCTAAAAGTCCAGCTATAAACGATAGAGTGTAGTTATACATGTGTCACCTATAAGTTTTCTAACTGGTCGAGCCAAAGCTTACAAACTGCGTCGGATGGCATTTTCCATTCTGATTTACTAGAGAGTCCAACCGAACCAACCTTTATTCCGTCAGGCGCACACGAACGCTTAAACTGTTGAATAAAGAATCGTCTAATAAATATTTTAAGCCATTTAAGTATAGTTTCTTTTCTAAAATCGCCGTCAAAAGTTTTACAAGCAACAAAGTACAATTTTTCGGGCGCAAAACCGCGTCTTATCATGTTGAAAAGGAAAAAGTCATGCAATACATACGGTCCAACGATATCCTCTGTCTTTTGAGATATTGCATCGTTTTCAGCAGGAAGAAGTTCGGGACTTACCGGAGTATCCAATATATCCGTAAGTACCGCCTTTAATTTACCCTTGCTCTTATTGGCGTAAGCCTCGACAACGTGACGTACGAGCGTTTTAGGTATAGAGTTATTAACTGCATACATGCTCATATGGTCACCGTTATAAGTAGACCAACCGAGTGCAACTTCTGAAAGGTCGCCCGTGCCTATAACCAAGCCGTTAGTCATATTTGCAATATCCATCAAAACTTGTGTTCTTTCTCTCGCTTGCGCGTTCTCAAAGGTCACGTCAAACACTCCGTCGGGGTGTTTTATGTCCTTTAAGTGCCTCGTAACAGCTTTGGTTATGTCTACTTTCTTCAAAGTAACGCCAAGCGCCCTGCCGAGCTTAATAGTGTTTAGGTACGTTCTAGACGTTGTACCAAAACACGGCATCGTGACCGCTACAACGTCTTTTAGCGGTCTATTAAGCTTTTTCATCGCCGTTACCGCAACCAAAATAGCAAGCGTTGAATCAAGTCCGCCCGATAGTCCTAGCACGACAGAACCCGAATTAGCGTGCGCTACGCGCTTTTTAAGCCCCTCCGCTTGTATAGATAAAATGAGTTCCGCCCTCTCGCCCATAGTCTTTTCTTCTATTGGAACAAAAGGCGTTTTTTCATATTCTCTGCTTAAATCTTTCCATTCGCTATTTGCACTAAATTCAATTACTTTATAGCCGTCGTCGTTATTTGTATATCCTTTAAGTCTTTCTTGCGCGATAAATGAAAAGTCTATTTCCGAAATTACAAAGTTGTTTGAAAAAGGTTTACTTTGCGCTATTACCTTTCCGCACTCGCAAATATAATTGCAACCGCCAAAAACCATATCGGAAGTAGATTCCCCCTCGCCTGCGTTTGCAAGCGCGTAACCGCACAAAAGCTTTGAAGATTGAGCGGATATGCTCGCCCTCAAATACTCCTCTTTTCCAACAGTAACGGGGGTTGCAGAGGCATTTACTATAAGGTTTGCACCGTTTAGTGCGTGACTAGTGGACGGTGAACTTGCACTAAATAAATCTGTACCTATTTCCGCACTGACGGTTACGTCCGCATTTTTGGAGTTCTTAAATATAAACTTTGTACCAAAAGCAACCCTTTCGCCCAAAAAATCTATTTCAGTATCTTCTTTTAGGGTGGAAAAGTATCTTCCGTCGCAAAGGTCGTTTGTATTTGAAGTAAAAGTTTTAGTTATAAAAGCCAAAACCTTTCCGTCGTTTACAACGGCTAGCGCGTTGTATAAGGAGTTATCTTTCTTAACGGGAAGTCCGACAAAAATCAATGCTTGCTTTTGCTTAGAAAAATTTACGATTTCTTCAAGTCCGCTTTTCGCGCCCTCTATAAGTACGCTAGAAAAGAATAAATCGCCACAAGTTGCACCCGTCAAGCACAATTCTGGAAACACGATTATTTCCGCACCTAAATTTATGGCGCTACTAATCTGTTCTATAATAGAATTTTTGTTAAAGTCAACGTCAGCGACCTTTATTTTGGGCGTAACTGCACAAATTTTTGCATAACCAAATTTCATAAAAACTCCTTTTTTCGCAAAAACGAACTTTTTGATAAGTCTATTTTACTCCTTTTTTAATAATTTTGCAATTATTTACAACAATAAAAAAGCGGTTTTTTGCAAAAATCACAAAAAACCGCAAATTTTGTTATTAAATTTTTATTCGCCGTAACCGTCAGGGTTTTTGGTCTGCCAATTCATAGCGTCACGACACATATCGTCAAGATTTTTCTCTGCAACAAAGCCAAGCACTTCTTTAGCAAGCGAGGGGTCTGCATAACACTCGTCGATATCCCCGGGACGGCGAGGCATAATTTTATAAGGAATAGGCTTTCCCGTAACCTTTTCAAACGCCTTAACCATATCCAAAACGCTGTATCCCACCCCTGTACCGAGGTTTACTATCAATAGTCCTGGATTAGTAGAGAGTTTGTTAACCGCAAGAACGTGCCCTTTAGCAAGGTCTACTACGTGGATATAATCGCGAACGCCCGTTCCGTCGTGCGTGTCGTAATCGTTACCAAACACACCTAAATATTCTCTCTTACCTACCGCAACTTGCGTTATATAGGGACATAAGTTGTTGGGAATTCCTTTCGGGTCCTCACCAATATCTCCAGACGGATGCGCACCGATAGGATTAAAATATCTTAAAATTGCAACGTTAAAGGTGGGGTCAGCCTTACACAAGTCTTTTAACATATACTCGATGAAGAGCTTTGTGCTTCCGTAAGGGTTGGAAGTAGAAAGCGGGAAGTCTTCCTTAATCGGAACGCTCTTTGGTTTTCCGTAAACAGTTGCAGAAGATGAGAATACGAGGTTTTTAACGTTGTGGTCACGCATTGCAAAGCACAAAATTAAAAGCCCTTCGATATTGTTCTCGTAATATTCAAGCGGTTTTGCACACGATTCGCCAACGGCTTTAAGTCCTGCAAAGTTGATAACAGCGTCAATCTTGTTCTCTGTAAAGATTTTATCGAGGATTTTTCTATCTCGTATATCCCCCTCGTAAAACTTAACCGATTTTCCCGTAATTTTTTCCACGCGACGAACGGCTTCCATTTTACTGTTCATAAAGTTATCTATACAAACAACCGAATGTCCTGCGTTTAACAATTCAACCGACGTATGTGAGCCGATGTACCCTGCACCACCTGTAACTAAAACGTTCATAACTTTCTCCTATTACCTTTTATTGCTTCCTATTTTTTTCATAAAGCGGTCAAAACCAAGAGCACCGCAATCGTCATTCTTAAATACTGCCGTATTATATAATATGTTTTTGCACACCTCGTTTACCCAAAGGGTTACACGTGCCATAGCGTCGTCTAGATTGTCCTTAAAGCCCTCTTCCACAAGTGCTTTTATCATATCTCTATGCGCATATAAGTAGTTGTCGGGCGAACTAATTTCCTCTTTGTTATAAGGTGCTTTTTGGCACAAAATTTCAGCAATCATATTGAGTTGCTTTTTTAATCTTCCGGGGAGAATAAATAACCCCATTGCCTCAATAAGACCAATACCCTCTTTCTTTATATTGTGATACTCTGGGTGGGCGTGGAAAATTCCGTCAGGGAACTCTTCGCTCGTCCTATTGTTGCGCAAAATTAGGTCTATTTGATAACTGTCACCTATTTTTCTGCATACTGGAGAGAGCGAATTATGTGGAACACCGTTGGTATTACTATAAATACCGTTCTGCTCGTCAGTATACCCCTCCCAAGCACTAATAATCTCTGTTGCAAAGCTTTGTAGCGCGCTTCTATCGGCACTATTTAATCTAATTACACTATTGTACCAATCTAAAATACCAATTCTAACGCTAGGATATCTTTCCGAATAGTATTCGGTCTTGATTTTGGAGTTGTGCATAGGCATTAAATGTTCTCCGCCTTGGAAGTGTTCATGGTTCAATATCGAACCGCCAACTATGGGTAGCGCTGCGTTAGAGCCTATCATATAGTTGGGGAAAAAATCCACGAAGTCGAGGAGCTTTTGCACTGTATCGCCTTTGATGTGCATAGGCGCATGCTTTTCTGAAATGGCTATCATGTGCTCGTTATAGTAAGCATATGGTGAATATTGAACAAACCATTTTTCACCGCCAAGACAAAGGGATATCGTTCTGATATTTTCTCTTGCAGGGTGGGTTGCCGTCCCTTGATACCCCTCGTTTTCCTTACAAAGCAAGCACTCTGGATATTTTTCGTCAGATTTTTTCAAGGTTAAAAGTTTGGCAATCTCTTTATTATCCTTTTCCGGCTTGCTTAAATTAACGGTGATTTCTAAATATTTGTCGCCGTCGGGATAATCCCACTTTAAGTTTCTACCGATAGCCGTTTTTTGAACGTAGTTGTTCATTATGGACAAATTATAAAAATACTCGCACGCCTTTTCTACGCCCTCGTTTTCCTTAATCTCCAAAAACTTGCGATTAACTTCAGATGGAAGTGGAGAAAGTAAACCCATAACGTAGGTGCTGTACAAGTTTTCAAGCCCCTCTACCGCAAGAGCGTTTTCAAGCGCATATTCTTCTATTTCTTTAACTAAAACGTCGGGAACGGAAAGAGTTTTAACCCATTCTACGTCTTCTTCCCCACGATACGGACTATCAAGTTTAAATTCGCGCAACAGTAAATTTCTAAAATAAATCTCATCACGAGGATTGAGATGTAAAAACTCTTGTGCGTATTTAAGCAATTTTTCAACTAGCAGTTTGCCGTTAACCATATCTTTCTCCAAAAAATTTTCTCTACATTTTATTATAAATCAACAATCTTCTAAAATCAACTTTTTTAACACATTTTATGTTCTAAAATCGTTTTTCAATAAATTAAAGGCCGTTTGTGCAAACGTTTCCTTTTCTAAATTTTAGTGAATAAATAAATTTATTCACTTGGGAGATATTTCCTATTTTTATCCGTTGACATTTTTCGCGCAATTTAGTAAAATTAAAAAGTATAATGGGTGAATGTGTGAAATTTGAAGAAAGACGAAGAATAGAGAAAATCAAACCTTTCCTTTTTGGCGACGCGTTTATATATATCGCAATCGCTTTACTTATCATCGCACTCTTCTTGTCTTTCTTTTTTTCATCTAATAAATCTACCCCTCAAGGATTCGAGGTTTTAATATCGGGAAAGACCGTTTTTACCTACGACTTAAAAAAAGACGAGTTTGATATTAATAATGCCTACAACTCCTCAATCGCTATCGAGAAAGAGGATGACGGGTATTCGGTAACGGTATACACCTCGCCCGATAAAAAAGAGTTTAACGTCGTTTACATAAACACGACTGAAAAGTCGGCACGAGTAATAAAGAGCACTTGCAAAAAAGAATATTGCACTCACACACCATCAATCAGTTCGGACGGAGCAATTTACTGCGACCCACACAAACTAAAAATACTACCCGTTGGAGCGGACGGGTTTACCGGTTCTGTGATAGTGGGGTAAGCGCATGAAAACAAGTTATAAAATAACGCTGTGCGCAATACTTTGCTCACTCGCAGTCATTTCGTTCATAATAGAGAACTTATTCCCTCCATTTGTTCTTCCCGGCGCGAGAATGGGTGTTTCAAACATCTTTATTCTTCTCTCCGCCATGATTTTAGGGTGGAAATACTCGATAGCAACCCTAGTAGTTAAAGTGCTTTTAGGCAGTTTGTTTTCCGGCAATTTTTCTGCCGTAATGTATTCACTCCCCGCTGGACTTATCGCTCTAGCGATAGAGCTAATATTAATATACGCGACGAAAAGGGTTAGCATCGTATGTGTTAGCGTGGCAGGAGCGGTCATAAACGTTACCGTGCAAAACGTTATCTTTTGTTTGATAACCGATACTCCCGAATACTTATCTTACCTACCCTACCTTGCGCTTACAAGCATATTTGCAGGTCTTACCATTGGGTTTGCAACCTACCTTATTTTAAGAAAGGTTAAAAAACTCAACGCTAACAAAACTTAAAAACGCGACTCAAAGCGAAAAATATACAAAAAAATTTAGGAGAAAAATTTTGAGCATTAGAAAAGGCAAAAATTATCCTTACGGAATTCACGTCAAGGATATGAAAGAACTTTGTTCTAATTCGCCAATCGAGGTTATGCCCTCTCCCGATACTGTGTACCTTTGTATGTCACAACATATCGGTGCGCCGGCTAATCCCGTAGTAGCAGTTGGGGACAAAGTCAAGAAAGGTCAACTTGTTGGCGAAGCGTCTGGCCCCGTTTCCGCAAACGTTTATTCGTCGATATGCGGAGAGGTTGTTGCTATTGAAGATATCGTTAACGGACTTGGTCAAAAACAAAAATACGTGGTCGTTAAAAACGACGGAAGCAATGAGGAAGTTCTTTTTCCCGAAATCGAGAATAGACTCCCCCCTGCGTTAATCGAGAGAATTCGCCTTGCAGGTATCGTAGGACTTGGCGGTGCAGGATTCCCAACGGCAGTAAAGCTTACACCGAAGAGTCAGCTCGACTGCTTGATAATTAACGGCGCAGAGTGCGAACCCTATCTTAACTGCGACTACAGACTCATGCTAGAGCGCACGGACGATATCTACAAAGGTATTAAGTACGTTGCAAAAGCACTCAACGTTAAAAACATTATTCTCGGTATCGAAGAAAACAAGCCAAAGGCTATCGAGGCTTTCAAGATTTACGAAGATTTGGACGTTGTAATACTTAAAAAGCAGTACCCTATGGGAAGCGAAAAGCATTTGATTTACTGCACAACGGGCAGAAAAGTACCCGTTGGAAAAATGCCCTTCGACGTAGGCGTTTGTGTTCAAAATATCAAGACAATGATAGCCTGCTACGAGGCTATCGACCTCAACAAGCCTTTGACCGAAACGGTTATGACCGTTAGCGGTTACGGTATTAACACGCCAAAGAACATTAAACTCGCGCTCGGCACTCCGTTTACCGACGTTACCGATTTCTGCGGTGGAATGAAAGACGGTGCTATAAAGCTAGTTGCCGGCGGTCCTATGATGGGTAAGGCTTTAGTAGGGCTTAACCACTATTCTAGAAAGACCGATTCAGGACTATTGGTGCTAGTCGACGGAGAAACAAACGTTTCCCAACCAACTAACTGCATCAACTGTGCAAAGTGTGCAAAAAACTGTCCTATGAGACTTATGCCTATGTATATCGAGAGTTATGCACTCGCCGGTGATTTTGTAAACGCTAAAAAATACGGTGCGATGAATTGTTTAGAATGCGGTTCGTGTGCATACAACTGCCCTGCTAAACGCTCGTTAGTTCAAAGCATATCAATGGCAAAAAATAAGATAAGGGAGTTGAAAATATAATGCAAGAAAACAAATTATATAAGTATTCGTCCTCCCCACACGTTAAAGCAAAGAGAACCACCCGTCAAATAATGGTCAGAGTGTGCATAGCTTTAATCCCTGCGCTCATTATGGGTATTATTTATTTTGGATATATGGCGGCGGTCTTGGTTGCTCTCTCCACTTTAAGTGCAATAGCAAGCGAATTCATATATCTTCTCATAACCAAAAACGACTTTAAGTCTATCTTAAAACAATTTGACTTTACGTCGTGCGTAACGGGTATGCTAATCGGTTTATCAATCGGTGTTCAAACACCCGTGTACGTTCCCATATTTGCAAGCGTGTTTGCAATTATCGTTGTAAAAATGCTTTTTGGCGGAACAGGTAAAAACCTCGTTAACCCCGCGGTTACGGGAAGAATATTCGCATTTATATCGTTTACGGCAGTCATGACGGGCGGTTGGGTTGCACCTGCTATCGGAAGTTTAGTTGGAGCAAGTTCAATCAACCCCTCTACAGGCGCAACAATTCTTACCAATATGTTCGACGCTGAAAACGGTGGTATGCCTATGGTTTCTAACCTAGACCTTCTTCTTGGAACGGGCGTTACAGGTTGTATCGGCGAAACGTGTAAAGTCGCGCTTATTCTAGGTGGAATATACCTAGCAATAGACGGGATAATTAATATTTTATACCCGATGATTTACGTTGGTGTTGCAGGGCTTTTTGCAGTAGCGCTTGGAGGGTTTGATTTTGCATTATTCCTCCCATCTATCCTTTCTGGTGGACTTATGTTCGGCGCTATCTTTATGGCAACCGATTACACCACCTCCCCAAACACAATGCTTGGCAACGTTATTTACTTTGTTCTTCTCGGTTTAATAACTACCGGACTTCGCGTTGCGACGGGAATAGAAACGGTTTCGTTTGCAATTCTACTTATGAACCTTTTCGTTCCGCTAATCGACAAGTTCGTGTTACATAAACCGTTTGGATACGTTAAGACAAAAAAGGTAAAGGAGAATAAAAATGGCTAATTTCTTTAAGAGCACTGCCTTTAAGTGCGTTATCGTTCTCGTTTGCCTTATGATAGTTCTTGGCGGTGGCCTTGCAGTGCTTAACGACGTTTTACAAGTCACACCAAAAGAGCGAACAATGCGTGCTATCGCAAAGATTTACGACACTCAAGAAGTGGAGTACGTAACCATACTCGACGTTGACAGTACAGAAGATAATATAAACAAAGAAAAAATCGTTTACAAAGACCTCGGTTCAATAAACAAAATTTATCAAGTTGGTGACGATTTACTTTTTCAAGCAACTGGTGAAAAGGGTTACAAAAACGGAACGATTACAGTTTGGGTACAAGTAATTACTGAAGACGGAAAATTAATCATCAACAAAGTATTATTGGAAAGTTATGAAAAGCAAACGCTTATGAGTCAACTCAAAAGTTCTTACTACGATACTTTCCTTGTAGACGTTACAAACGCTTATAAAAACGGTCAATCGTTTACTACCGACGCTGGTCATGGAGAGTTTACCAATCCTATCAGCGGTGCTACAAAATCTGCAACGGCAGGTAACAACGCAGTCAACTGCGTAATCAATTATTTAGGGGG
>SVIY01000026.1 GCA_015069265.1 Clostridiales bacterium | reverse complement strand
CCTTGCAGGGTTTTCCGACCCGCTTATGGACTGCCGTGAATGTCACGAACGTTTCCGCGCAGACAAACTTATCGAAGATTGGGCAAAAGAGAACGACTACACTTTGGAAAAACCTATCGACGCGTTCTCGCACCAAGAAATGAAAGATTTCGTTGAACAACACAATATCCCTTGCCCCACTTGTAAAAAGCACAACTTTACCGATATTCGTCAGTTCAACCTCATGTTCAAGACTTTCCAAGGCGTAACAGAAGACGCTAAAAATACCGTATACCTCCGTCCTGAAACGGCGCAAGGTATATTTACAAACTTCGTTAACGTTCAACGTACCACCAGAAAGAAGATGCCGTTCGGTATCGCTCAAATCGGTAAATCGTTCCGTAACGAAATTACCCCCGGTAACTTCATCTTCCGCGTTCGCGAATTTGAACAAATGGAACTTGAATTCTTCTGCAAACCTGGTACCGACCTCGAATGGTTCTCATATTGGAGAGCATTCTGTCGCGATTGGCTTCTTTCTATCGGCTTAAAAGAAGAAAGAATCAGACTCCGCGACCACGACCCCGAAGAACTTTGCTTCTACTCTAAAGCAACTACCGACTTCGAGTTTTTATTCCCGTTCGGTTGGGGCGAACTCTGGGGCGTTGCTGATAGAACTGACTACGACCTAACTCAACACCAAAACACTTCGGGCAAAGACCTCTCTTACTTCGACCAAGAAACCAACGAGAGATATATCCCTTACGTTGTAGAGCCTAGCCTCGGCGTAGAGAGAACTGTGCTTGCAGTACTCTGCAATGCGTATGACGAAGAAGTTGTGGACGCAGAAAAGAACGACGTTAGAACTGTTCTCCGCCTCCACCCGACGCTTGCTCCGTTCAAGTGCGCGATTTTACCCCTTTCTAAAAAGCTTTCGGAAAAGGCTGACGAGATTTATTCTGAACTCATTAAGTCCTTCCCCGTTGACTACGACGAATCGGGTTCAATCGGTAAACGTTATCGCCGTCAAGACGAAATCGGTACACCTTACTGCGTAACCGTTGACTTCGACACGTTAGAAGATAATGCAGTAACAGTTCGTGACCGCGACACCATGGAACAAGTTAGAATTCCTATCGCTGAACTCAAAAACTACATTGCAGAAAAGATTAAATTCTAATTAATAAAAACCGCTTGGAAAATTCCAAGCGGTTTTTTTATTTTCCGTATTGACAATGGTATCTTTTTGATTTATAATGGTCAAGATAAATATAAAAAGGAGAAATATTATGGAATTTAAAGGCAGTAAAACAGAAAAAAATCTTTGGGAAGCGTTTGCTGGCGAAAGCATGGCAAGAAATAAATACACCTATTTTGCTTCAAAAGCTAAAAAGGACGGCTATGAACAAATCGCAGCTCTCTTTTTAGAAACTGCAGATAACGAAAAAGAACACGCAAAAATTTGGTTCAAGTTGCTCGGCGGTATCGACGGCACTATGAACAACTTAAAATCTGCCGCCGCTGGCGAAAACGATGAATGGACTGAAATGTATGCTCGTATGGAAAAGGAAGCTAGAGAAGAAGGCTTTACCGACATTGCGAACCTATTCAAAGGCGTTGCTGCTATCGAAAAAGAACACGAAGAAAGATATCTTGCCCTCCTTAAAAACATTGAGGACGGAACGGTATTTAAGAAAAACCAAAAAACCGTTTGGATTTGCCGTAACTGTGGCCACATTGTTGACAGCATCGAAGCACCCGAGGTTTGCCCCGTTTGTGCTCACCCCAAAGCTTACTTCCAACTTCGCGTTATCAACTACTAATTAAATAAAATTTAAGCGCAACCAAAATGGTTGCGCTTTTTTCTTTGTCCTTTATATAATTTTTATAAATTTCAATATACTACGTTTATGATAAAAAATATTGAAAATAAAAAATGGTTGCTCTGCACGTTAAAACTGCTTGTCGTTATTTGTTCGATTGGCGGTGTTGTAATGGGAATAATCTTTGCAAAAAGAGACGGTTATTCGCACTGGTCAAGAAGAATTGCTTACTTTACCGCACAGTCAAATATTTGGATAGGCTCTCTTTTTTTAATCATTCTAATTCTTCCAATAGTAAACAACTGCGCATACGTTAAATATAAGCGTCTACTATACACTATTAAGTACGTTTTCACAGTATCCATAACTATGACCGCACTCGTATTCTGTTGCTTTTTAGCGCCCTTTGCCGATGAAAGTTATCACGTATGGTCAATTATGAGTTTATTTACACACGTCTTCTCCCCTGCATTCGCGGTTGCCGATTTTTTCCTTGACGATTATAAAATCGCATTTAATATTAAGACCACCTTTTTGGCACTTATCCCTCCTCTGATTTACGTAATCGTAACCGCTATTTTGAGCGTATTCAATTTTGATTTTGGCAGAGGGGAAAATTATCCTTACTTTTTCATGAACCACTTTTCCCCCGCAGGCGTATTCGGGTTTTCAAGCGTTAAGCCATTCTTCGTAGGTAGTTTTTATTGGATACTACTTCTTGCTCTACTAACAACTTCTATCGCGTTCTTATACGCAAAGATAAAAAACAAGTCTCTATCGCGCTAACTTGCGATAAAGCCTTTTAATTTAGTTTACGCTGGTGTCCAACCCATCTTTTGGCCAGACAAGATATGGATATGGAGGTGGAACACGGTTTGACCTGCATCATCACCTTGATTTATAACCAAACGGTAACCGTTCTCTAAACCCAACTCTTTTTGGAGGGTGGGAATTTTTTCAAAGCATTTTTTAAGCATTTCGCTCTGTTTTTCGTCCATTTCAGATAGCAACTTAAAGTGGCTCTTTGGAACGCAGAGGAAGTGATTTTTTGCCTTGGGGTCAATATCTTTAAAAATAAGCATATTTTCGTCTTCGTACATTTTGGTAGCGGGAATTTCGCCCGCGATGATTTTACAAAACAAACAGTTTTCCATAATTTACTCCTCTATTATTTTTCCTTCCGCACCGTCAAGATACGGGCGGATGATTTGTACCTTTTGAATTTTGTCTTTTCTAACATTGCCTTTAACGTAAACTCTTAAATAGTTTTCCGAATACCCCTCAAAGTATCCGTCCTTTTCTTGCTCAAATAAGACGTTTAACTCTTTACCAACCATTTTGTTTGCGAAAGTGTTCTTGCACTGTGATTTAAGTTCTAACAGCACTTTTAATCTTTGCTTTTTTACTTCCGAGGGCAAGTCTTTCATCTCGTAAGCTTTTGTTCCGCTTCTAGGACTAAACGGGAATGGATGAACGTCTGAAAACTCCACTTTTTTGACGAACTCTGCCGTCTCGATAAAGTTTTCTTCGGTCTCTGTTGGGAACCCAACTATTATATCCGTGGTAATTGCCGCATCAGGAAAATATTCTCTTATAAGCCTTACCTTTTGATAATATTCGTCCGCGGTGTAATGTCTATTCATACTCTCTAGCACGGCGTTTGAGCCAGACTGCAAGGATAAATGAAAGTGCGGTGCAAAATTTTTTAAGTTTTTACAAGCTGTTAAAAACTCATCGGTAATAACACCGACCTCTAACGAACCTAGACGAATTCTAGTGTCTAAATCTTTAAGTTCCTCCATCAATCCCGTTAGTGTTGTGCCGTTATAATCGTAAGCGGAGAGGTTAATACCGTTCAGTACCGCCTCTTTAGGACTTATAGAAAGTATTTCTTGCCTAACTTTTTCGGGCGCTCTAGAACGCGAACGTCCACGCAAATACGGAATAATACAGTAAGAGCAAAAATTGTTGCAACCGTCTTGAACTTTAACGTACGCCCTTGCCCTCAACGATTTAACAGAGTCAAGCTCCTCAAACGTGTCAGTAGGCGGACTTATCATCTCGCCAATACTGTCTAGCATATCTAGAATTTTGCCTTTATTGAAAGTGCCCGTTACCAAAAAGGTTTTATCCTTTTCAGAAAAACTTTTGGCGCACTTTTCCGAAGCGCAACCCGTAAAGATTATCTTTGCGTTTGGCGATAACTTACGTATTCTGCTTGCCGTTTGGCGCGACTTTTTTTCTGCCTCTTGAGTAACCGCACAAGTATTTACTATGTAGAGGTCTGCACTCTCCAATTTGTCACTGACCTCGTATCCGCGTGCAGTAAGCCCTGCAATTAACGAATCGCTCTCGCACTCGTTAACCTTGCAACCGAGGGTAAATACAACCGCCTTCATTATTTCATACCTTTCTTAAACACGACAGCCGACCACTCGCCTTTGATTTTTTCTTCTACGAACTCAAAGCCCGCGTCTTCGTATGCTTTTTTTACAGCGGATAGTCTTTCAACCAAAATTCCGCTTAATATTATTATACCGTCATCGTTTAAGTTGTTTGCAATAAAAGGCGCGAACGCTATAAGCACTTCCGCCATAATATTGCACGCGATTACGTCGCCCTTAACGGTGTTATCGTCGAGCAAGTTTTTTAACATAACAGTGCCGTTCGTTACGTTATTGAGTTTCATATTGTGCTCGGTTGCAACAACTGCACACTCGTCAATATCGGTCATTATAACTTCTTTTGCACCGAGTTTTGAAGCGGATATACCAAGTATACCGCTACCGCAACCAACGTCAAGCACGGTATCGTCGCTTTTAACGTACTTATCTAAAAAGGCGACGCACATGGAGGTAGTTTCGTGTTCACCCGTGCCAAACGCCATATTAGAGTCTAAAAAAACAGGGATTTCGCTATCTTTTGATTGGTATTTTATCCATTCGGAAACAATGACGATTTTGCCTATTGGGATAGGCTTAAAGTGTTCTTTCCACTGCTCGCGCCAAAGGTCGCCGTCAATCTCGCGCTTAACAGCTTCCAACGTTCCAAAATCTAAAAACGCGTTGGTTTTTAAGTCTTGCAAATGCCTTTCTGCTTTTTTTAAGTTATCTTCATCTCCAACGGGGAAATATGCTTTAATAAAAACAGTTTTATCCGCCTTAAACACGGACTCGTCCGCATAGTCCCACGCCCTACCGCTTTTAGCAAGTTCAATAACGTCCTCAACGTCGTTTATAACCACACCCGAATCGGTGTAATTCCAAAGCGCGTCGCTGACTATTTCACTGCCCTCGTGCGTTGTAGAGACGGTCAATTCAATAAATTTACTCATATTACTTGTTATACGGGTCAGTTCCGTACATGCTTTCTATATTGTCTTTATACTGTTTCATTTGGGGGCATTGTTTGATTTCCGTTGCCTTGTCCAAATCTTCTAGTATTTTCTTTTGTTCTCTCGTTAGCTTTGTGGGAACTTCAACCGTTACGGATATGTAAAGGTCGCCCGTTCCTCTCGAAGTTTTTATACCTTTTCCGCGCACGAAAAAGACCTTTCCGCTTTGAGTTCCCTCTGGGATTGTATACTCAAACGTGTCGTCAATTAGCGGAATTTTAACCTTGCCACCGAGCGATGCCGTCTTAAAGCTAATCGGTACGGAAACGTAGAGGTCGAAATTCTTTCTCTTAAATATCTTGCTCGGTTCGACTTTCATAACTATAATGAGGTCGCCGGAAGCACCTCCGTTCTTACTTGCCTCGCCAAAGCCGACCTTTCTTATATAACTGCCCGTATCCGCTCCTGCGGGGATATCCACGGTAAACTTGGTCGTCTTTTTAGCATATCCCCTGCCACCACAGGTCTTGCAGTTTTCCAATACCTTTTTGCCCGTTCCTCTACACTCGTCACAAGGACGAACGTTTACCGAACGGAAAAAGCCGTTGTTCGTAGTGTACTGAATTTGTCCGGTACCGCCACACTTTTCGCAAGTCTTATACGCCTTGCCGTCCTTTGCACCCGTTCCGTGACAATCGGCACATTGCTCGTTTCTGTCGTAGACGATTTCTCTCCTACAACCTTTAGCAGCGTCTAAAAAGCTTAAAGTTAGTTCGATAGTTATATCTTCGCCCTTCGTCTTGGTCTGCGTTCTACTTCTTCCGCCACCAAAACCGCCGAAGATATCTCCAAAAATATCCTCAAAACCGCCAAAGCCACTAAAACCGCTAGCTCCTGCGCCACCAAAGCCACCCATATTACCGTTGGGGTCTCCAAAAGTGTCGTAATTCTTTCTTTTTTGCTCATCGGACAGCACTTCGTGCGCTTCATTTATTTCCTTAAACTTTTCCGCAGCAGCACTATCCCCCGGATGAAGGTCTGGGTGATACTTCTTAACTAGCGTTCTATACGCCTTTTTAATTTCGTCGGGCGTTGCGTTCTTTGACACGCCCAGTGTTTCGTAATAATCTTTTTTAGCCATAAAAATTCCTGTAAATTAAGCATAAACTGAAAGGCAGAATTTCTGCCTTTCAGTAATTTATAAATATAATCTAAAGATTTGAAGCAATATTTTCCTTCCCATTTAAGTGGTTAGAAACAAGTGTGGCTAGGCTCGAGAGCCAAAACAGACGAGATAGAACGTCCGTTCATCGAGGTTGTTTTGGCGAATCAGTTAACGACGCCACGCGCAGTTTATAAGCACTTAAATTATTGGTGGAATTCCGTATCACCATTAGCACCTGCATTGGGGTCAGCACCGTTGGGGTTTGCTTGTTGATAAATCTTGCCGAAGATTTCTTGAGATTCGTTAGAAAGCTTTTCAGTTGCTTTGACAATTCTATCGTTGTCGTTAGATTCGAGTTCTACTTTTGCTTCCTTAACAGCTTCTTCAAGTTTAGCCTTATCTTCTTCGCTTATCTTGTCGCCGAGGTCTTTAATGGACTTTTCAATTGTGAAAATAAGTCCGTCGAGCTTGTTGTGATTGTCTACAACTTCTCTTCTCTTTTTGTCTTCTTCTTCGTATTGTTTAGCCTCGTTTACCGCTTTATCGATATCAGCGTCAGAGAGGTTAGAAGATGAAGTAATAGTAATGTTTTGAGATTTGCCCGTTCCTAAATCTTTTGCAGAAACGCTTACGATACCGTTTGCGTCGATATCGAAAGTAACTTCGATTTGAGGTACGCCTCTAGGAGCAGGTGCAATGCCGGAGAGTTGGAAGTTACCGAGAGTTTTGTTGTCTTTAGCAAACTCTCTTTCGCCTTGTAAAATATGGATATCAACAGCCGTTTGATTATCAGCAGCAGTTGAGAATACTTGTGATTTCTTAACAGGGATAGTAGTATTTCTTTCGATAAGTTTAGTGCAAACTCCACCGAGAGTTTCGATACCGAGTGACAAAGGAGTTACGTCGAGAAGAAGAACGTCCTTAACTTCGCCAGAGAGTACACCGCCTTGGATAGCAGCGCCGATTGCAACGCATTCGTCGGGGTTGATGCCCTTGAAGGGTTCTTTGCCCGTAATCTTTCTAACTTCGTCGATAACTGCGGGAATTCTAGTTGAACCACCGACCAAGATAACCTTGTCGATTTCGCTGTAAGAAAGTCCTGCGTCCTTCATAGCGTTCTGCATAGGGCCTACGGTTGCTTGAACGAGGTCTTCGGTAAGCGCGTCGAATTTCTGTTTAGTAATGTCTACGTCCAAGTGCTTAGGACCCGTAGCGTCAGCCGTGATAAAGGGAAGGTTAACGTTGGTTTTGCTCATACCCGAAAGTTCAATCTTTGCCTTTTCAGCAGCTTCTTTAAGTCTTTGCATAGCGAGTTTGTCGTTAGTTAAATCGATTCCCTCTTTTTGCTTAAATTCAGAAGCGAGGTAGTCCATAACTCTCTTATCAAAGTCGTCGCCACCGAGCATGTTGTTTCCGTGTGTTGCCAAAACTTCAAATACGCCGTCGCCAATTTCCATAATAGAAACGTCGAACGTACCGCCACCGAGGTCGTAAATTATAACCTTTTGGGTTTTGCCTTCCTTATCAAGTCCGTAAGAAAGAGCTGCTGCAGTAGGTTCGTTTATGATACGGAGAACGTTAAGTCCTGCGATTTTACCAGCGTCTTTGGTTGCTTGACGTTGACTGTCTGAAAAATATGCAGGAACGGTAATTACCGCATCGGTAACAGTACCGCCAAGATAGCTTTCTGCATCCTTTTTAAGTTTGGTAAGTACCATTGCAGAAATTTCTTGGGGGGTATACTTTTTGTCGTCAATAGTTACTTTATAATCAGACCCCATGTGTCTTTTGATAGACGAAACCGTTCTATCGGGGTTGGAAACGGCTTGACGTTTTGCAACTTGGCCTACGAGTCTTTCGCCGTCTTTTTGGAAAGCTACAACCGACGGGGTTGTTCTAGAACCTTCTGCGTTTGCAATAACTACCGGCTCACCGTTTTCCATAACGGCTACACACGAGTTTGTTGTTCCTAAATCGATACCAATTGTTTTCATATATTTAATCTCCTTAATGTCTATATTTTATTTGACTACGCTAACGGTAGCATATCTAATTATTTTGTCTTTTCTTCTATATCCTTTTTGCAAAACCATTTTTACAGTTCCGCTCTCTTCTCCCTCATCTCCGTCCACCTGCATAACTGCCTCGGCAACGTTTGGGTCAAACGGTTCGCCCGTAGGGTCAATCTCTTCAATCTCAAGACTGGATAGCGTATCGTTAAACTTTCTTTTAACCGCCCTTATTCCATCAGCCGTCTTTTGGTCGAGTCCAAGCGTTAACGCCCAATCAAGATTATCGCCAACGGGTAGTATTTTAACTACTACGCTTGCTATTCCTTCGTTGAATCCTTCAGACCAAGTAGAAGCGGTGCGTTTTTTGTAGTTGTCGAACTCTGCGACGTTCCTTATCCATTTATCCTTGTACTCTTCTACTTGCTTTTTAAGTTCTTCCACCTCGTTTTCCACGCTTTCTGCCGCAGAGACTTTGGTTTCTTGAACTTCTTCGCTCTCTTTTGTTGTTTCTTTCTTCTTTTCGTCCATGATTTAAGTCCTTTACTTTTTATTTGTCAATATATCTTCCAAAATCTTACCAACGCCCTCTAATACCGAAACGACTTTTTGGTAATCCATTCGGAGAGGTCCGATAACGCCGTAAGTTCCAATCTTAACCCCGCTTGCCGAATAGGTTGCGGTGACAAGCGAACAATCTTTTGGCATTTCCTTTTCCTCATCTCCACCGATTTTAATGCTTATTTCAATATTATCGGTATTATCCGCTAAAAGCCCTGCAAGTTTATTCTTGCTAGTTACTACGGATAGGAAGTTTTTAACTTTTTCAGAATCGTTATATTCTGGGTGGTTTAATATTTTTCCCTCACCCTCTAATATTACGTCCGCATTATTTTTTTCTAGATAATCTTCAATAGCGCTCATAACGCCGTCAAAAATTTCTCTATACCCTTCAAACTCTTTTGCCACCACTTCGCCAAGCCCAACGACTTCTCCAAATTCTTTGCCGACAAACAATCGGGAAATAAGCGAGCTCGCTTCTGCAATCTGTGCGTCAGCCATGGTTTCTGGGATAGAGATGAACTTATCTCTTATCAAGGTGTTTTCCGTTACGATAAGCAAAAGCGCTTGAGTAGGTTTATACCTAAATAGGTCAATCTTTACGATTTTATCCTTTTCGTTTAAGGAAGTGTACGCAACCGAAGTGTAATCAGTGAGTTCGCTTATTACCTTTACCGCGTTTTGCACAACGGTTTCTAAATTATCTGCATGGTCCTTAAACGCACTCTTTATAACTCCGACCTCTTTGGTCGTAAGTTTACTCTTATCCATAAGCTCTGAAACGTAAAGCTTATACGCTTCAACCGACGGCACTCTACCACTACTTGTGTGAAGTTGTGTTAGATACCCCATTTCTTCCAAGCCCGCAAGTTCACTCCTTACCGTTGCAGAACTTACGTCCTTCATATATTTTTCAGTTATGCTCTTGCTAGACACCGGTTGGGCGGTGGAAATATAGTCGTCCACTACAAGTTGCAATATCTTTCTTTTTCTTTCGGAAAGTTTCATGCGGTTTCCTTTGGCACTTTGCCTTTTATTTTGTTAGCACTCTTTTTGTTTAAGTGCTAACTTTCGAGTTTATTGTACAACTATTATGTATCTTTGTCAAGGTTTTACGCCGACTTTTTAAAAATAAATTTTTAACATCCGATTAAAGAAAAAACCTTGCAAAACTTTTAGTTTGCAAGGCTTTAATTTTATTACGTTTTATTCTGTGCGAAGTGCTACTACAGGGTCTTTCTTAGCTGCGCTTCTCGACGGAATTATGCCGGAAATAAGGTTTAAGAAGACGCTTATTCCAACAAGTATTCCCGCCGCCCCGATAGGCAATATCGCTTTAAGCACGGCAATACCCGTAAGCGCTTGCAACAAGAGGTTAATCGGTATACATAATAGATAGGTAACTAGCACACCGAAAAGTCCTGATGTAAATCCGATAATAATGGTCTCTGCGTTAAACATTCTAGAAACGTCGGATTTAGAGGCACCGATTGAACGAAGCACACCAATTTCCTTTGTGCGCTCTTGCACTGATATGAGCGTTATTACCGCAATCATGATTGACGATACGATGAGCGAAATTGCAACGAAAGCAATCAGCACGTAGGTAATCGCATTAATAATGGTTGTGATTGAGGACATCATAATACCCATATAGTCGGTGTATTTAATTTGTTTAATCTCGTCAACCCCAGCGTTATACTTATCAATAGCAGCGACGATAACGTCCTTATTTTCAAAAGAGGAAGCGTAAATGTTTATCGTCGACGGACTGTCCTTATCGGCATAGCCAAACAACTTTAGGTTGTCTTCATACGTCGAGGTGGAGAACTCCATAATCTCATCGTAATAGATTGCCATAGACCTACTAGTATCCGCAAGCGTCATATCTAACATTACCGAAAGTCTAGCGTAGTCCGTTCCGAGTTGTGCCTTAACGTTTTCCGCATAAGCCGACTTAACACCCTCCTCTATAGCAGGGGTTATTAAATTTATAATTTCTTGGTCGGAAAACTCTGCAAAGTATCCCTTTACCTCGTCCACGTTTGCACCGAGCTGTTCTGCAAAGGCAGAAGCGAGCGTGTATTCAATAAGTTCTCTGTTCCAACTTCCGTCCGCATTCTTAAATTGGTTAAGCGCTTGGTTTACTCCCATTTGTAGCATTGCTTCTGGCATAACGCACTGCATTTTCACAAAGAGCATACCCTTTTCTTCAGGCGTTACGAAGCGACTTGCATACGCTCTAAAATCAACGTCCTTCTGCGCGTCGGTAAGACTTTCCGTACTAGACTTAAAGGGAAGTCCACTTATAACGTCGGTATTGGGATTTTTAAGTTGCGCTTGTATTACTTCAGAATCTTTTGAATCTTCAATTAAATACTCCGTAAGTTTGTAGGTGTACCCTATAGAACCTGTGAGCATGTGGTTTTCCGCCTCTTCGTTGGCTCTAATTATACCTACCACTTTAAGCTCTAGTGCGTTTTCGTAAAGAAGTTTAAGTCCGCTGTCGGTTACTCCCCAATCGGAATATTTATCTCCCGTCTTTTTATAGCGGTCGTAAGCCATGATAGTCTTAAACTTTCTACCGCATACTTCTTGATACGTCCATTTCTGTTCGGAACTCTCCATTTCTTTGCCGTTTATTGCAGCGTCCAAAATAGCGTCAATCTCATCTTCACCGATAAGTCCAAGTGCATAGAGAGTTAAATCGTCAAGTTCGTTTTTCTCGTTAACGACAAGTATTATTTCGTCGTGAGCAATCGGCCAATTTCCGTAGATTAAATCATACTGCGATTTAATAAGGCTATTTACCGTGCCTCCGTCCTTTTCAGAAAGAAGTTCTTGCCACATTCCCGTTCCCATCATCATGGTTGGGAATAAGCTCGTTTGTCCTCCTATTTGTGTACCCGTCTGCGTACCGCCCTCGTAACTTCCCCCGTTGGAGGAAATTCCAAGCATATATTTCCCAATCATTTCGGACATCAAAAGCGCGGTGTCAGACTTAACTATCTTTCCGTCTACGTTCTCCGTGTATATGTCTAAATTAAAGTTATATCCGTACTGAACGCCGTTAATGGCTTTTGAAAGTTCGGACTCCTCGTTTTCCAATTCCTTTTCAAGATACGTCTTAAATGACTTTAAGTCGTTTTCGCTAGTTTGGGTTTGGGCAAGCGCGTTTACAAGCTCGCCAATAATTTGGTCTTTATAAATAGCGTCTTTTTCGTGGTCAACCTCTCCTCCACCAACGTTCATGAAACTTTCCATCAAGGCGGTTAAATCTACCGACTCTTCTTCAAGCGTTAGCGGATAAGTTGATAGTGTTGATTCTTGAATATGGTTTATATATGCCGTCGTACCTTGTGATACTGCTAGAATAAGCGCAATTCCGATTATACCAATAGAGCCTGCAAAAGAGGTTAAAACAGTTCTGCCTTTTTTTGTTATAAGGTTACGAAGCGAAAGCCTAGAAGCCGTCCAAAAACTCATCTTTGTTCTTGCCGTCTTGCTCTTTTGAGTGGTTTTTATAACCGGTTTAGCTTTTTCTGCAAGTTTTTCTTCCTTTTCGCTATATGGATTGGTGTCTTCTGTAATCTCACCGTCAACCAAGCGTATAATGCGCGTCGAATAATGCTCGGCAATCTCGGAGTTGTGAGTTACCATTATAACGAGTTTTTCTTTGGAAATCTCTTTTATGAGTTCCATGATTTGCACGCTGGTTTTACTGTCGAGCGCACCGGTCGGCTCGTCGGCAAGTAAAATATCAGGTTCGTTCACAAGCGCACGCGCTATGGCAACGCGTTGGCACTGTCCACCAGAAAGTTGGTTGGGGCGTTTCTTTTCCTCGCCTTTAAGTCCTACCCTCTCTAATGCACGCAGTGCGCGTTTGGTACGTTCCTCCTTGCTTACTCCTGCAATCGTCAATGCAAGTTCGACGTTGCCGAGCACCGTTTGGTGCGGAATAAGGTTATAAGTCTGAAAAACAAAACCTATTCTGTGGTTGCGGTAAGCGTCCCAATCTTTATCGGTAAAGTCTTTAGTACTTCTTCCAGAAATCAATAGGTCGCCTTTGGTGTACTTATCAAGTCCACCGACAATGTTTAAGGTGGTCGTTTTTCCACAACCCGACGGGCCGAGTATGGAAACGAACTCGTTTCTACGGAAAGATATATCTAGACCTTTTAAAACCTCGATTTCACCGTTTCCTACTTTGTAGTTTTTTGTTATGCCCTTTAACGTGAGCATTGGGCCG
>SVIY01000025.1 GCA_015069265.1 Clostridiales bacterium | reverse complement strand
TCCCATATCGTAAGGTAGTAAGACCCCTCATAGACGATGAGGTTGATAGGTCAGGGGTGTAAGCGCAGTAATGTGTTGAGCTAACTGATACTAATAGGTCGAGGGCTTGATCTCATTAAAAATGAGAGAGAAGCGAATTATACAGAGAACACCTAACTATACAATTTAGCCAGAGGTCAGTACTTTAGAAAGGAAAAAAATCTATGCAGTTGTGAATCTGCCGTGTAAAAAATTGACGGGAGATAGGAAAGTGTGCTACAATGAGAGCACACGAAAAAACGATATGTTCAAGGGAAACCTTGTATATATACCATTGCGGTGACGTTAGCGGTGAGGTCCCACCTGTTCTCATACCGAACACAGTAGTTAAGCTCACTAGCGCCGACAATACTTGACTGGCGACGGTCCGGGAAGATAGGTTGTTGCTGCATCCAAAAAAGAACCACTCTTTTGAGTGGTTTTTTTGTTTGCGATGTTAAGTAACAACCAATAAATTACATAATAATATATATTTTATATGTGTGCAAGCACCCGATAAAATATATATTATAAATAAAAAACCAATTTGCTAACCGCAAATTAAAAACTAACGTTTTCAGCAAGGCAAAAAGCCTTGCGTTTTTTAAGCGGTGACGTTAGCGCCCACCTGTTCTAACATAATATAGCAATCGCTTTCGCTATTGTGTCCGTGAAGAAGTCGCAGTTAGTTTCGCGTTCAATTTTGACAAACTATACTTTTGTGCTTTATAGTTAACAGAATATAACAAGTTGCGACATATCGCCTGACGGCGAGTGAATGCTTGTTGTTGCATCCAAAAAAGAACCACTCTTTTGAGTGGTTCTTTGTTTGTGATATTAAGTAACAACTTATAAATCATATAATATATATTTTATATGTGTGCAAGCACCCGATAAAATATATATTATAAATAAAAAACCAATTTGCTAACCGCAAATTGAAAACTAACGTTTTTGGCAAGGCAAAAAGCCTTGCGTTTTTTAAGCGGTGACGTTAGCGCCCACCTGTTCAGACATTTTATAACGACCGCTTTCGCTATGGTTATTGCTTGATTATACTAAACGATATAATAAACATTTTATATGTGTGCAAGCACCCGATAAAATATATATTATAAATAAAAAACCAATTTGCTAACCGCAAATTAAAAACTGACGTTTTTAGCAAGGCAAAAGCCTTGCGTTTTTTAAGCGATGACGTTAGCGCCCACCTGTTCAGACATTATATAAAAAACAATAGTAAAATAAAATTAGGGCGTGCGTTTTTATTATTGAAAAACACAATAAATTATGATATAATTTATTAAAAAAACAAATAAAAATATTTAGGAGTAATATGGAAACAGCAAATCAAAGAAAAAGTCCAATAGCAGTAATCATATTATTGGCAAGTGCCTTATTCTTTGTTGTCATAAGAAGAATTATAACCATTAGCGTTGCGTTTATAGGGCAAGTCGTACCTACGGCAACGTCAGTATTGTTTTTGCTTGTAGAGATTTCTATGTACGCATTATTCTTTGTGTACGCGACTTTCTTTTGGAAAAAAGGAAAAGCTAAAGGATTGCTTCCTATAGGGTTTTTGGTTTTTGCGTTTTACGAACTTATGTGTATGGTTGAAATGTTTGTAAACACTAGACAAGCGCTCTGGTCAAACACAATCATATATTTTACAGAGGCGATACTTTTCAATCTACCGCTGATAGTATTTTTAATTTTAGCAGGTGTAAACGCGTTTAAGGGGTTAAATAAAAAGGGATTTATCCTTGCGATTGCTATTATAAATTTCGTTTTTATGACTTTCTCACTTTATAACAACGTCATTTCGCTTGTCCAAAATATTAGAATTATGTCAGATGGTGTTTTGTCTGGCAGTGACGCGACATATTACCTAACAATTATGTATAGAGCCTTAATTTCTAACATTTTTGGTATTCTTGCGAGGGTGTTACTTTGCATTGGGTTGTTGGTTTTTGTTAAAAGAAGCGTTACTTCGTCGGCGATTAAAGCGGAGAATGTTTCAATTACAAACGAGCAGGAAACTATAAATCAACCAGTAGAACTATCGGATAAAATAGAAGCCGAAGAAACTAGCGAAAAGGAAAACGTGCTAGACGGAAATGCTCTCGAGGGTAAATTAGAGGAAGCAAAACAGCTAGCAAATTTTTGCACGGCTTGTGGAAGAAAGTTTAACGAAAGTGAATTGTTTTGTGCTAACTGTGGACAAAAAAGATAATATGAGGCAAGTAAATGGTTTTAACGTTACTAGGAATAGGTTCGATATTTTTTGGACTATACATTATTAAACTATCCCTTTCATCAGATTACGCGCTGATTAGTTTTATTTTAGGCGCGCTAATTTTTATTGCGGGCAACTGTACGGTAGTGGTTGCAATAGTTGGAACGTTTAAGGAAAAACTTGTCGTTCAAGCGGTTATTCAAATAGTAATGTACGCCCTTTCTTTTGTAGGTATAGGGTTTTTTATAAAGTGGTTACGATATTAAAAAAACGTCCTAATATTTAGGGCGTTATTTTTTTATGATGTTTTAGTAGAGGAATATATTCTTCCCACCGCTCTTTTCTAATAGGCATTAAGGGGTGGCGCGAATCATTAAACACTAGCACGAGCGCAGGGGAGATGTGATTGTGTTTTTTTGCGTAATAATAGCCTTTTAGTTTGCCCTCGCTAATTAGTTTTTTTGCCTTTGCGTGATAGTTAAAGTACGCCATAAAGATAGTATGGAAAATGGAGTTAAAATTATCAAAAATGCAATAAAAATGTGCTTTTTTCCATTGTGTTTTATAATGGCGTATGATAAAATATAGAAAAACTTTTGGGAGAAGATATGAAAATCACTTTTTTGGGAACAAGCCACGGTGCGCCTTGCGACAACAGAGCGTGTTCTTCAACAATGATAGAAACGAACGGCAAACTATATTTTGTAGATATGGGTGCGCACGTCGGTAAAAAACTTATCGATATGGGCAAAAAGTTTGAAGATATTAAAGCAATCTTTATAACCCACCCCGACTGCGACCACGTTGACGGAATGCCTAACGTCTTAAATATGACAAACCATAGATTTTTAAAGGCTAGTTATGACGTGTTTATGGCGAGAGAGAGGGCGAGAAACGCTATGCAAACGTACGTTGAGGCTATTTCAAATCGTCCAATGGCAACTGACAGAATGAGGTTTCACGACGTAAAAGAGGGCGTTATTTTTGAGGACGAAAACGTTAAGGTAACTTACTATTTAACACAGCATTTAAAAAACAACGAAAGTTACTCTATGCTGATTGAGGCGGAGGGCAAAAAGCTTATATTTACGGGCGATATGTCAAACCTTATGGTTGCGGACGATTTTCCCAAATACGCACTCGAAAACCCAACCGATTTTATTCTTTGCGAGCTTGCACATATGGAATTATCTCACATAGAGCCGTATATGGATAGGGTGAACACCAAATATTTTTGCTTTAACCACATGAATAGACCGGCTGAAAAGCACGCGCACGTTAAAGCATTGATTGACAGCAAGAAATATCCTTTTGAAATAATCGACACACTCGATGACCAAACGATAGAGTTATAAACAATTGGGCGGAAGAGATTCCGCCCTTTTTAATTGACTTTTTTTGTGATATAAGGTATCATAAAATTATGAATAGAATTATGTTTGTCTGTTATGGGAATATCTGCCGTTCGCCGATGGCGGAATTTATTATGAAAGACCTTGTTAAGAGAATGGGAGAGGAGCACGATTTTATAATCAACTCTTCGGCAACACACACCGACGGGTTAGGGTGTAGACCGCATAGAGGCACTCGCCAAATTCTTGACCGCCTTGGGATTTCTTACGAAGGAAAGGTCGGGGTAATGCTGTCTAAATCTGATTACGATAAATACGATTACTTTATCGCAATGGATGAGGACAACGTTTACGACATGAAAAGAATGCTCGGTGGCGATAAGCAAGGTAAAATTAGGATGCTATTAGAGTTTACGGGCGAAAACAGGGACGTTGCAGACCCTTATTGGACGGGCGATTTTGAGGCGACTTATCGTGACGTTGTTAATGGGACAAAGGCGCTCTACGAATTTATAAAGGCAAAAAAACGCTAGGAAATTACTAGAAAAAAATTTTTTAAGAAATTTGAAAAAAAGTATTGACAAGCAAATTTATACAATGTAATATAATAGCGAAAGAAGACTTTAACGATAAAAAGTTAAAGTCTTTTTTATATAAATCAGCCTTGCGAGGTGCGTTATGGAAGCAACGGAAAAACCCAAGCGACGTGCGCTAACAAGTAAAGTAATTCCCGATTACGACCATATTTTTGATTCGCCGGAAACGGTTGGCGACGTAAAGTCGGGAAAGAAAAAACCCAAGCTTTTTAGAAAACTTCTAAAAGCAAACGCAAAGCCACTAGTTGGCTCAACACTCATTTATTTTATTCAAGCGCTTCCCGTTTGGATAATACCGCTCATTACTTCAAACATAATCAATATTGTTACGGACGCGATAACGAGCGGAGAAATTACCAGCGCGCTGTGGTGGGAACTCGGCATTAACGCAGGCATAATGATACTCGTCATTGCCCAAAACGTTCCAAGTACCGTTTGGCGAAGTATAGTCGTCAGCAAAATGCTACGACGGACTAGTGCCGGCATGAAAAGTGCGGTAGTGAGAAAACTGCAAAGCCTTATGATAACCTATCATAAAGACATGCAGACGGGTAAAATTCAGTCCAAATTCCTCCGCGACACCGAACTTGTCGACCAAATGATGGGGGTTACTGTAAACACCCTCTTACCGCAAATATTTAACGTAGTGTTTGCAGTTGCCATTTCTATTTATAGGAATTGGGTGGTTGCAATCTTCTTCCTATTGATAATTCCTCTAAACCTTTTGCTTACGCGAATTTTTAGAAAAAAGGTTGGCAAGAACTATCATGACTTCCGTGTTAAGTCAGAGGATATGAGTAGTAAGCTCACCACCATGCTCACAATGATGCAAGTAACCAAGTCGCACGGTTTAGAGCAAAGGGAGATTTCCTCGCTTGAAAACTCAATAGAGCAGGTCGCAGGCTCTGGAATGAGGGTGGATAAAACGCACGCCTTTTTCGGTGCGAGCGCATACGTCGTGTCTAATATTATGTCGCTAATAAACCTCGTGTTCTGTGCGGTAATGGCGATTATGGGATATATTAGAGTGGGGGATATAGTGCTTTATCAGAGCATGTATTCTCAAATAAACGCAGGCGTTTCCGCACTGATTAATCTAATGCACCCGCTCTCCGCAGGTTTTGACTCGCTTGCGTCTTTATCAGAGGTTATGACCGCTACCGACGTGGAAATCAATATTGGAAAGGCAAAAGTGCCAAAGATTAACGGCGCGATAACGTTTGAAAACGTTCACTATAAATACCCCAACACCGAAAATTACGTCGTTAAAGGACTTTCCATCGACGTTAAACCGGGCGAATGCGTTGCGTTCGTCGGCCCGTCGGGCTCGGGCAAGTCAACCATAATGAATTTGATTATCGGCTTCTTGATTGCAAACGAGGGAGATATCAAGATTGACGGAAAGTCAATCAAGGAGTGCAACCTCACCGAGTACCGTCATCACATTTCCGTCGTTCCGCAAAACAGTATACTCTTTTCCGGTTCTATCCGCGATAACATTACTTATGGACTAGAAAAATATACCGAAGAACAACTCAATAAGGTCGTGGAAATGGCTAACTTAAAAGAGTTTGTCGACGAACTGCCCAACGGACTTGACACTATAATCGGCGAGCACGGGGATAAGCTTTCGGGCGGACAAAAGCAGAGGGTTACCATTGCGAGAGCGCTTATTAGAAACCCCAAAATTTTGATTTTGGACGAGGCTACAAGCGCGCTTGACAACATATCCGAATTCCACGTTCAAAAGGCTATATCTTCCTCTATAGAGGGCAGAACAACCTTTATCGTTGCGCATAGACTTTCCACTATTAGAAATGCTGATAGGATTGTCGTTATGGATAACGGCGTGGCAGTGGAAACGGGCACTTTTGATGAACTTATGGAAAAACGTGGCAAGTTCTACGAACTAAAATGCCTAAACGATATGAACCAAAAAACCGCCGACGAAGCCTTGGCGTAAAAGTATTTAATAAAAACTCGGCTTGTTAATTAGTCGAGTTTTTTGATGTAAATTAACTTGAACTATTATAGTTTATTTGTTATAATTAGGCTAATTGTAATGACGAAGAATATAGATATTAGGTACTCATTATGGCAAAGGCAAAAAATTACAAAAAAACGTTGATAGCCTGTTACCTAGGCTTTATCACTCAAGCGATAACCGCAAACTTTACCCCATTATTGTTTTTAACGTTTAAGAGCACTTATGCAATTTCTCTAGAAATGATTGCTATTATTCCAATGGTGTTCTATTTAACGCAATTACTCGTTGACTTAATAGCGACCAAGTTCGTTGACGTTATCGGGTATAGGACGTGCGTAGTCGTTTCACAGATTGTGTCTGCTGGCGGACTTGTTTTAATGGCGTTCTTGCCAGAAATTCTACCAAACGCTTTTGTCGGTATTCTCATATCCGTCGTGCTTTATGCGATAGGAAGCGGTCTTGTCGAGGTGTTATTAAGCCCAATCGTCGAGGCGTGCCCCTTTGAAAATAAGGCAGGGGTTATGAGCGTTCTGCATTCCTTTTACTGTTGGGGTGCGGTAGGCGTAATCTTGGGTTCTACGCTATTTTTTGCGGTGTTCGGCACGGCGTATTGGAAAATTCTCACTCTTATTTGGGCGGTAGTGCCGTTAATTAATACTTTTAACTTTATATCTTGCCCGATAGAACGATTGGTAGACGACGGAGAAAAAATGCGCATTGGTCAGTTGCTTCGTCTTCCGTTGTTTTGGCTTATGACTATACTTATGATATGCGCGGGCGCGTCCGAGACGACGATGACGCAATGGACGTCTGCTTTTGCAGAAGCGGCGCTTGGAATTTCAAAAGTCATAGGCGATTTAGCAGGGCCTTGCCTATTTGCAGTTTTTATGGGCGTTGCTCGTGTGTTTTACGGAAAGTTTAGCGAAAGACTTGATTTGACAAAGGTTATGCTCGGTTGTGGTGTGCTGTGCGTGGTGTGTTATTTGTTAGCGTCCTTGTCGCCAATATCAATTATAGGTCTTATAGGTTGCGCGATTTGCGGTTTGGCAGTAGGTATTATGTGGCCTGGGACAATTTGCATTTCTTCTCAAAAGTGTCCAAAGGGCGGAACGGCAATGTTTGCCTTTTTAGCACTTGCAGGGGATTTGGGTGCGACGATTAGTCCTACTATGGTTGGCGCAATCGCTGATGCCGTGGGCGGTAATCTTAAAACGGGGTTGCTCTTTGCGACTATTTTCCCAATCATATTGATTTTAGGGCTTATTTTACTTGTGTGTAAATCTAAAAAGAGTAAAACTAATAAACCGTTAAAACCAACTCTTAAACCTTGATTGGTTAAAATTAAAAAATAAATGGATAGCAATGCTTTGCTATCCATTTTTGATTTTTACTTAAAATTTATTTTTCAATGATAAATTGCTCGTCTTCTTTTAAGTCAACAACCGTGCAGTCGTTGATATAGCAACATTCGGGAAGAATGATGAGTGCGGAAAGTTGCTTTTCGTTTGCAGGCAGGGGAGCGAGGTGCCATACGCAAGCGTTCATTTTAATCATGGTGTTCTTTGGCACAAGGAACGCTTTAGTAAATTCGGGGATAGGTTTACCAGCGGACGGCTGTGCGACGTGCACTATCATATCGTCGTTTAAGGGCATGATGATCTCGGCTGACCTTGTGTGGTATTCCACTTGGGTGATTTTCATTTGTTCGGGTTTATTTACCACGATTGGAGAAAAACCTACTTGCGCGTCGTGATATGCGGTAAGTCTATCGGGGTAGAACTTGTGAATTTCCCCGCACAAAGCATATCCGTCGGGATTTGCGTAGTCGTAATAGGTGCCAAACGGTGCAAATGCTTCTTTAGTTAACTTTTCAACTTTTATTGTTCTCATAATTTAACCTCTTAATATTATTTTTTATCAGTGCTGCCTATACCGCCCGTTCGGGTGGTAGAACAGTCGTCGTCAACAGTAATGCCGTACTCAATGAATATACCTTGAGCAAAGGCTTTTCCTTTTTCAATGCAAAGCGGTTTGTCACCGCAGTTGGTGATTTTAATAAAGATATGACCTTCGTTGTCCGCATTAAAATAATCGCTGTCGATTATACCCACGGTATTGTCTAAACGGAGGCGGTATTTAAATCCCAAAGAACTTCTAGGATAAATTTTCAAAACCCAACCCTCGTCAATCTTAACTCTAACGCCCGTCGCTATTTTTATAGTTTCTTTAGGGGTAAGGGAAAAAGATTCGGGTGCAAAAAAGTCGTACCCTGCGCTTCCCGAAGTGGCTCTTTTAGGGAGAATGACGCTGTTAAAAGCCTCTTCTGTTCCCGATTTTAAGTATTCTTCTTTGCTAACCTTAAAAAATTGTGCAATTTTTTTCATTAAAGTTATATCAACCTTTATTCAATATTTCTAGTGTATAATTTATATATCTATTGTAACACAACAAGCATATAAGGGCAAGTGAAATTTTAAATTTCGAACTTCTCCGTTTTCTTTCCTTGCTTTACGTAAAGTATGGTGGATAGCGCCATCAAAACAAAGCACGCACCTAAAAAGTAGGGGAATATTTTTGCGGAAATTTCGGTGAGCAAGCCAAACAGTGGTGGCATCAACATTATTCCTAAATTACAGCAAGCAAGTTGCGTGCCGACGATTGACCCCGAAACGCGCTTTCCAAAGAACACAGGGGTTAAATATATCATATTCGGGAAGGTAGGACCATTTCCAAGTCCGATTAAAAAGAGTGCTACACCCTTAAATGCTGGGGGTATTGGCAAGAACAAGATAGCGATTGCAAAGGCGGTTAACGAATACCCGATAGTAACAATGCGCTTTTGGTCGAGTTTTCCAGAGATTAGTCCGGATATGAACCTACCCACAGTCATTCCTAGATAGTAAAAGGTTATGAATTGGGCGGCGGACGCTTCGGAGAGTCCCTCGCCTTTAACGAGGAAGGTTGCGCCCCACCAACCGCAAGTAAATTCTAGCGCACACGTGGAGAAGAACATTAACCAAGAAAGCCTAATTCCTCTAGATTTGAGCATTTTCCTAAAAGGTAGAGTTATCGGCTTTTCAACACTTTCTTCTCGTTCGTCCTTTTCGCTAGTTTTTTTCCATAAGGGTAGCGCGATTATTGCCGTGATTAAAATGACTAGCATAATGTAGAACATTATACGGAATCCCAATCTCCAATCATTGTTGTCGGATAGGGCAAAGGACATGAGTAGCGGACTTAAAGACACGCCCACACCGTAAAAGCAGTGCAAGAAACTCATGTGGCGAGGCTTATAGTGAGTTGCGACGTAGTTGTTTAGTGCCGCGTCGATTGCACCTGCGCCTAATCCCATTGGGATAGCAAGTATTATCATAAACCAAAATGACGGAGATAGGGCAAGCCCTAAAATAGCAAAACCGCTTAAAAAGGTGCTTACCGTAACCACCAACCCCGTGCCGAATTTATTGATAACTTTAGCAGAAAAAAAGCTTGCCGTAATCGTGCAAAGAGATACCGTCATCTCCACAAAGTTTGCAAAACTTACGGGCACGTTAAAGTCCGGAAATATCGCAGGCCAAGCAGGGCCGAACGAGGAGTCGGGGATACCTAGTCCAATAAATATCGCGTATATAATTAAAAGTAGAACCGTTGCCATATTTAACTCCTAAAGCACTAAAAGTAACACGCCCGACGAGGCGAGAAGTGTGGGGAGCGCCACCGCGCTTCCGTATAAAACGAATTTTGCGAAAGGAAACTTTACTCCGTAATCGCCTAAAATTTTGCTCCACATAATACCTGCAAGCGCACCGACGGGGGATATGAACGCGCCCACGTTAGAGCCGATTACCGCGCCGTATACCGCTGGGATAGATTCCGATGCTATAATGCTCTCAAACATAACGCTCATCGGGATATTGTTGAGTAGGTTAGCGGATAGCGCGGATAAAATTCCAAAGGAAAGTCCGTCCGAATTTTTGCCCGTTACTAGCAAACCGTTTAGTATGTCGATAAGTCCGCACTCTTTTAGCGCAAGGACGATAACAAACATCGAAAGAACGAACGGTATGAGGTCGTAAGGCTCTTTTTTAATCGAGCGCCATATAGGTTTTAACGACTTTACTACCGCTAGGTCGTATATTAAGTCAAACACCGTCAAACTCAATGCCAAAAACAAGCATATAAGCCACATTTCCACCCCGATAAAGTCGGAGATTGCTAAAAGCACGATACAAACAACTAGGTGAGCAATCGCCACGAACATAGGAGTTTTAACTATCTTTGCGTGCGTGGTTGGAGAAGTTATCATAAGCCCGTGCGAAACGTGAGTTATCGGAGAAAAGAGGTCTTTTCTAAATATTAAAAGAATCATACCAAGCCCGACAATTCCGCCCGTGATTGCAGGTAGAATCATAACGGAAAGATACTCGGCAAAGGTAATGCCTGCCGATTGTGCGAGGTAAACGTTGGTGGGGTTGCCGACGATTAGCGTCATGCTCCAAGTGTTTGCCGCAACGAACTCGCCCAAAAGAAATGGGAGGGGGGAGATTTTTGCCTTTCTTGCAAAAATACAAATGGTTGGAGTGAACGTTAAAATTATAACGTCGTTAGACGTGAACACGGTGAGAATGGAAACTACCGCGTAAAGAGAGAGGAAAAGTTTGATTTTTCCACCCTTTGTGCGCAAGAAAATTTTGTCTGCAATAAAATCGAAAAAGCCTGCGTCACCGAGATAAACGGATAGCAAGGTCATCGACAAAAACAAGGTCAAGATTTTTAACGGGTTTACAGAGCTTTTTGCGGTAATACCTAAAATAACGGACGAAAAGGAAATTTCACCCGTAAGAATTAGAGTTAGCGCACCGATTAGGCAAACCACCCAATAAAGACCGATTTTATGCGAGCCAACCTTTATAAACGGCTTTACCAAAACGGTTGTTACCATTAAGAGTACGGTTATGCCCGCTATTATGACTGAAAGTGCCATAAAACGCCTCAAAACAACAAAAAATTTCAAACAAAATTATAGCACTTATATTAAAATTTTGCAAAAGAAAGAGGGGCGAAAAATAGGCGAGAAAACAAAAAATATCAAAACAGTTGATTTAAGGCTTAAAAAGTTGTATAATCAACAAGTAGGGTAAGGAAAAATATGGAAAAAACAAAGAAAGTAAAAAAGAAGAAATGGATAAAAGTTCGCCATAGAGTAGTGTTCTTTTTGCTACGAGGAATTTTTTATCCGATTTTAAAAATAAGATATAGATTAAAGTATAAAAAAGAAGAGAAAAAACTTCCGTCGCCCTGCATGGTTATGTGCAATCACCAAGCGACGTTCGACCCGTTTTTTATCAGTATGACCCTCCGTCGTCCCGTATACTTTATAATAAGCGAAGACCTCTTTACGCTGGGCTTTATATCAAAACTTATCGTGTGGCTAATCGCACCTATTTCAAAGTCTAAATCAAAGAGCGATATAAACACCATAAGACAAACGCTTAAAGTTTTGGGCGAGGGCGGAACGGTTGCACTCTTCCCGTCGGGGAACAGAACGCTGTCTGGCAGAGAGTGGGAGATTGACGTGTCCACGGCAAAACTCGTCAAAATGGCAAAAGTACCGCTTGTTCTATATAATATTTGCGGTGGGTACGGCACCGAACCTAGATGGGGCAAAGGCGTTAGAAAAGGCAGATTGGAAGTAGGGGTTAAGACGATTATTACCCCCGAACAAATTAAGGAAATGAGCGTAGAGGAGCTTCACGCTAAAATCGTTGAGGCGCTCGACGTGGACGATAGCAAGCTTAACGCACGCTTCAAATCAAAAAGAAGTGCAGAGCATTTGGAAAGGGCGCTCTATTATTGCCCCGAATGTAGTAGCTTTAACACCCTGACCTCAAAGGGTAAAATTTTGAGTTGTTCTAACTGTGGTTTTATGGCAGAGTACGGCGAGGACTTAAAGTTTAAGGCAATATCGGGCGAGTTGCCGTTTAGTACTGTCAGAGAGTGGTACGACGCTCAAGCAGTAAAACTTTTAGAATATGCAAAAACCACCGATGAAGAGTTG
This sequence comes from Clostridiales bacterium, assembly GCA_015069265.1. Classification (GTDB taxonomy): domain Bacteria; phylum Bacillota; class Clostridia; order Christensenellales; family Borkfalkiaceae; genus UBA1259. Next base: position 2,038 of record SVIY01000025.1, on the reverse strand, counting down.
TTTTCTGACAAGGTTATTGCGCGCACTATTAAAAATTACAAGCGCGATAAGGAGTCTGGGGCAAACATATCCGCAACCAAAAAGAGCGTGTTTGTAAAAACCGACGACGGAAAGAACTACGAGCTTTCGCTCAACGATATTTACGGTGCAACCGTGCTTGGCAAACGAAAAATTAATTTCTATTTAGACGGAGACGTGGTTTTACAGATAGAGGGCGACCAAACGTTCTCGGCTATAAAATATCTATACCTTTACCAGTTTAACAAGGAGGGCTCGTTGTAGTATGGATTTTAGCGAATTGACAAATTGGGGTGGAATATTTTTAATTGCAATCTTGCTCGCAGGAATGATGGTTGCAACAATGCTTAAAAACAATATTCCGTTCTTAAAAAAATCACTCATTCCCACCTCGGTTTTGGGCGGTATAATGCTGCTCGTTATATCCGAGATTGTAAGAGTTTGTACAGGAGATTATCTCTTTGAGCTATCAATATTCGGCGCGGATGGTTACGCAAACCTAGAAGTTATAACCTATCACTGCTTGGCGCTCGGCTTTATCGGTGGTTCGTTCAAGATTTCTGAAAAGAAAATCACTAAAGAGAGAGCGGGCGAAGTGTTTAACACGGGTGTTACAACCGTTTCTACCTATCTTCTTCAAGCAGTATTAGGTCTTGCGATTACCATAATCGCTTCGCTAATAGTCGTAGATATCTTTGCGCCCAGCGGTGTAATACTCTGCTTGGGCTTTGGTCAAGGTACGGGGCAAGCAATGATTTGGGGTGGCGAGTACGAAAACCTCGCAAACGGTGCGTTTAACGGCGGTACGGAGTTCGGCTTAACCATTGCCGCAATGGGTTTCTTATGTGCTAGCATTGGCGGTGTTATTCACCTTAACATATTAAAGAGAAAGGGCAAACTTCCCCTCCGCAAGTCAGGTAACGGTATAAACGAGACGGTTGAGGGAAAGGGCGAAATCCCCATGCAAGGTAGCATTGATAAACTCACCGTTCAAATCGCGCTTATCGTAATCGCTTACGCACTCGCGTATGCCGTTATGTACCTCTTGGGACTAATTCTCCCTGGAATGAAGACTACGATTTTTGGATTTAACTTCCTCATCGGCGTGTTATCCGCAACGCTTATCAAAACGGTATTGCAGTTCTTGCGCAAGAAAAAGGTAATAAAGAAGCAGTACATAAACAACTTCCTTATGACTAGAGCAGGCAACTTCTTCTACGATATTATGGTAGTTGCAGGAATTGCCGCTATAAGATTAAGCCTCTTGCAAGACTATTGGGGAGTTATAGCAATTATCGCGGTAGTAGGCTTGGTTGTAACTTATGCCTACAATAGATTTGTTGCAAAGAAACTCTTTAAGGGATATGCCGAAGAACAATTCCTCGCAATGTATGGAATGCTTACGGGTACTGCAAGTACGGGTATAATCTTACTCCGTGAGATTGACGGCGATTTTATTACCCCTGCATCCGATAACCTGGTTTATCAAAACTTCCCTGCAATCGTGTTCGGGCTTCCTATAATGTTACTTCTTCCTTACTGTGCAAAGCAACCGCTTAATACAATGCTTATCCTTTTTGCTTTCTTAATAGTAATGAACGTAATACTCTTTAGAAAGCAGATATTTAGAAGAAGAAAGAAAGCACAACAATAAATTTAGACAAAAAATAAATCGGCAATCGTTTGATTGCCGATTTTGTTTTTAATTTAAGTTAATTATTTTATAACTTCTTGACCGCCCATGAAAGGTCTCAAAACTTCGGGAACGGTAATAGAGCCGTCTGCGTTTTGATACTGTTCGATAAGTGCGGGGAACACACGACTAGTAGCGAGACCAGAACCGTTAAGGGTGTGTAGAAATGCGGGTTTACCGGTCTTGGAGTCGCGGTACTTGGTGTTGTTTCTCCTTGCTTGATAGTCGTTTGCGTTAGATACCGAGCTTACCTCTTTGTAGATGCCCATTGAGGGAATCCAAACTTCGATATCGTAAGTTCTAGCCATAGAAGCAGAGCAATCGCCT
>SVIY01000024.1 GCA_015069265.1 Clostridiales bacterium | reverse complement strand
TTCCACACCCTCTCCGCCGAGCAAGGTGCTTCTTTTAAGTCGTCTAAAATGCGCGTCGTAAACTCGTCCGCCCTCTATATACACTCTTTTTTTCTTATTTTCAAGCAAAAACCTTATAAAATCTCTGAATTGGCTTGTTAAAAAACAGTTTGGAATGTATGAACAAACGTCTATCCATTTTTTCTTTAACGGCTTTAATCTAAAATTAAAAACGCCGTCAATAGCAAAATCGTCAAAGGTCATAAGCCGAGAAAAAGAATATTTTTTATCGTCGTCTAGGTCTGCAGCGATTAGACTTGCTAGCAAAATTTCCTTTTCTATTTTTTTAAGTCCACTAACGGAAATTTCTTGCTTAAAAAAATCGTATTTATACTTTATTGCAATTATTTCCGCGATTTTATCTGCAATCTCCGAACGGATGATTTCTTTATAGCAATCTGAAAAGGTTACGGTAAGTATTGCCCTATCGTTTACTTTTTTAAGTCTTGCCGTACAACCGGCACACTCGCAAAATTCGCTCATTGCCGATTGTACGTATAATAGGTTTGCTTCGTTATTCCCGTTTTCAGTAATGTTGATTTGGTTATTCATATAAGTTTAGTTTACGCTCCGCCCGAAATTTTATTTACGTTAATGATTGCCAACTAGTATTTTTTGCTCTCCTATTAGAGTTTTTTGTCGATTTTTTCTAGTTATCACTCTAAATACAAGTTTTGCGAGTTCCGAAAAGACTAAAACGATTGACGATACTGAAACCGTCTTTACCCAAGTTGCTAAACTCATAGGACTTATACCGAAAATCTTATAGCCTACTTGCACGATAAAGACGTGCAGTAAAAATACTCCCAAAAACGTCCAGAGCATGACCTTGTTTTTGCCAATACTCTTAAATATTGACCTTGCGCCCAACTCCCTACAATTAAATGCGTTAAAGAGTTGAAAGAGAATAAAGAGGGTAAAAATTGCACTTTTCGTTTGGTTAAAAGGTACTTTCAAGAAATTGAATAAATGTTGTAATAATATCACTACGCCAATAAAAACGCCGGTAAACATAATTCTTAATAGCATTTTTACCCCTACTATGCTTTTATCCCGCTTAATAGGTTTAAGGTCCATTAAATTATCACTCGCCTTTTCAAGTCCAAGAGTTAGTGCGGGCGGTCCGTCCATAATAACGTTTATCCAAAGCAGTTGAAAGGTATTAAACGGCGAATCTAAACCTAGAACGGCACATACTGTTATAAATATTAATGCCGAAAGATTTACCGTCAGTTGAAACAGAATAAATCGTTGTAAATTTCTATAAACGTTTCTCCCGAAAGACACGGCGCGCATAACGGTAGCAAAGCTGTCGTCAAGCAAAACCACGTCGGCAGTTTCTTTGGTAATTTCACTTCCGTTAATACCCATTGCGATACCCACGTCCGCATGTTTAATTGCCGGCGCATCGTTTATCCCGTCGCCCGTTACCGCAACTACTTCTCCCATACTTTTTAGTGCTCTAACAATGCGTAATTTCGTCATTGGAGTGCTTCTCGCAACAACGTTTATTTTTAGTAATTTTTCCTTTAACTCCTCGTCGGAAAGTCTATCAATTTCCTCTGCTAGAACGACTTGCTCAACACTATCAACTATCCTTAAACGCTTGGCAATAGCAAACGCGGTAACAAGGTTATCGCCAGTTAACATCTTGATTTTTATCCCCGCACGTTTTGAGTCGGCTACCGCCTTAAAAACTTCCTTTCTAATCGGGTCTTCTATTACTGCATATCCGTCATAAGCATACGTTATGTCTGACATAATATCATCAAAAACGTCAGAATGTGCAAAGCAAATCACCCTCTTTGCCTCTCTTTGATGAGTTTCAATATCTCTAGTGATTTTTTCCCGCTCATTTAGTGATAGATTACACTTTAATAAGACGATTTCTGGAGCGCCTTTTAATAAAATTCTTTTCCTATCCCCCAACGAAATCGTCGTGCTCATATATTTTTTATCACTCGAAAAAGGCTCGCGCTGAACGACCTTAAATCTATTCCTAAACGATAAATACTCGTCTGTCTTTTCGCTAATTAGATAAGCGTTAATGAGCGCACACTCTGTGGCATTCCCTTTATTCTTTCGCCCTCTACCTTTCCCCTCCACGTCAGCGGTTGAGTTGCATATAAAGTTTTCTTTTAGCACCTCACTTATACTGTCTTTTATTGGTTTTAATTTTCCCTCAAAACTTACTGCCGTTACTTTCATTTTATTCTCGGTTATAGTCCCTGTTTTATCCGAGCAAATAACGCTTACCGCGCCCGTAGTTTCTGTTGCCGTCATCTTTTTTATAAGAGCGTTTTCTTTCGCAAGCTTTATCATATTTAGCGCAAGAGATACCGCGACTATAGTTGGAAGCCCTTCGGGAACTGCGGCAACTATTAAAATAATGCACGATAAAAATAAGTCTTGAACGCCGTCAAACCCAAACTCGCCCAACATATATAATTTAATAGCAGAAATAACGAAAACGAAAATCGCAGTTATTATGCCGACGGTAGATATTACCTTTCCTAATTTATTCAGTTTTAATTGCAATGGAGAAAATTCCTCTTTTTTTCCGCCAAGTTCTCCTGCAATCTTGCCTATCTCCGTATGGTCGCCTATTGACGTTACGAGCATTTTGCCACTCCCACTCGTAACAAACGTTCCCGAATAAACACAATTTGTCCTCTCGGCAAGTGGAACGTTATTTTTTTCAATAATTGCGTTTGTTTTAGAAACGGCAACGCTCTCTCCTGTCAGCGCTGATTCGTCTATTCGGAGCGAAGAACTCTCGATAATTCTACCGTCCGCGACAATCTTGTCCCCACTTTCAAGCAAAATCACGTCCCCAACTGCAACGTCAGTTTGTCTAATTATTACTATTTTTCCATCTCTTATCGCCTTAACTTGAACGTTATCATAAATACTGTTTAACGCCTTAAACGCCTTTTGTGAACTCCCTTCCATAAAAAGAGTTATTCCAACTGATAAAATTATGGCAAAAAGTATACCGAAACACTCTAAAAAATCCGCGTCGCCCGACTTAAAAAACTTGCCGATATTAGTTCCGAACGCGATTATAAACCCAAATAGCAAAATTAGTAGCATCGGTTCTTTTAAGGCGGTGAAAATTCTGGAAAATATCCCTTCTTTTTTCTTCTCGGTCAAAACGTTTCTTCCGTACTTTTTAAGGTTTACGTTAAGGGCGGAAAACGACAGTCCTTTGTCCACGTTTGAATTAAAGCGGTCTGATAAAAATTTTACTGACTTGTCATGAACTGTCATACTCACCTCCAGGTTTTCCTTTTAAATTATGCTTTATCCTTTTATTTTATGTTTTTATTGGACAAAACCAATTTGTTGTGCTAAAATAATTATATTGAATATTAAGAAGGTGTGTCATGAACAATTTTCATACTGTAGACATCTGCGGATATACGGCAAATTTGCCCGTAATCAAACTCCCTAGTGGAATTTCTATTGCTTTTTTCAATCTTCACGGAAACTCCGCACTCACCGAACACTGCGGAAAAGAACTCGCTAAAAGGGTCAAAGACGCTGAAGTTTTAATTACTGCAGAATCAAAAGGGCTTCAACTAACCCACGTTGTAGCAAGAGAACTCTCTATGCCCTACTACGCAGTTGCTAGAAAAGCCAAAAAACTCTATATGCAAGACGGTATTCACGTTTCTTACGGCGAATCAATAACAACAGGAAAACCGCAAGAGTTTCACCTATCAGGTCACGACGTTGACCTCATTAAAGGCAAAAAGGTCGCTATTATTGACGACGTTATCTCAACGGGCGAAAGCTTAAAAGGTCTTACCGACCTCGTTGAAAAAGCAGGCGGAACAGTCGTTCAAAACCTTTTCGTTTTAGCAGAAGGCGATTCTAAAGACAGACCTAACGTAGATTATCTTGCAACAATACCTATTCTATAAATAGAAAAACACCCTGTCGGGTGTTTTTTTGTTTGTTTAGTTTAGCGCTACTTAAAAAGTATGCAACTGAACAAAACGCGAGGAATTTCACAGTATTTTGATAACTATTATAATCAAGGCTTTGGAGCGAAAGATAATTAATTAGCGAAGCGGTTTGACGAGCAAAATACAAGAAAGGCGCGCGTTCTTGTGAGGACGCATACTTGTAAAGTATGCAACTGAACAAAACGCGAGGAATTTCACAGTATTTTGCCGTCAAAAATTAATTAGATTGAGCGAAAAAGCCGTTTAAAAAGGTAAAACGCCGAATAGTTCGACGTCCTACCCCAGGAAAAAGTTTATTGAGAGTGTGGGCTGAATTTATCACGTAAAGAGTTCTCTTTTCTCTTTACACTCAAAGTTTAACAAACAAAACTTAAATTTACCTTGAAATATAAAGATTTTTGTAAATTTTTCGAAAAATTTTTTTTATTGCATTTTTAAAGTAAATTTCAATCGTTATATGTTATAATTAAAATATGAAAATATTAGTTGTTGATGACGAACGTCAATTAACCGACGCGCTCGTCAAAATTTTAGAACAGAATAACTATTCGGTAGATTGCGCGCTTAACGGTGAAGACGGACTAAACCTTGCCCTAACCGGTATTTACGATTTTATCATTTTAGACGTTATGATGCCAGGTATTGACGGCTTTACGGTATTAAAAGCATTGCGCAACAAAAAAATAGACGTTCCTATTCTTATGCTCACTGCAAAATCGGAAATCTCCGATAAAATTGAGGGGCTTAATCTTGGTGCGGACGATTATTTGACAAAGCCTTTCCATACCGACGAACTACTTGCTCGAATACGCGCGCTTCTTCGCAGAAAGGACACATTTATGGGCGACGTTTTGTCTTTTAACGACATAACCTTAAATCGCGATACGCTAGAGCTTTGCAAGAACGAAAAGTCCATACTTTTAGGCAAAAAAGAATTTCAAATTTTAGAAATGCTCTTTATTGCTAACGGAAAAATTATCAACAAAGAAAAATTCATAGAAAAAATTTGGGGATTTGAGAGTGAAGCCGAGTATAACACCATAGAAGTTTACGTTTCTTTTTTAAGAAAGAAATTAAACGCGGTGGGTTCTCTTACCGAAATCAAGTCGGTACGCGGAATCGGTTATACTCTTGGGGAAAAGAAATGATTAAAAAAGCGCAAATTGTTTTTATATCAATTACAATGTCAACTCTTTTATTCGTTTTCGCCCTAATTTACGGCGCTACTGCCCTACTCATTCACAGTGTAAACGAATATTACATTGATAAATTACTTACTGATACAACAAGTTCTTTCGCGGTACTAAAAGAAGATGCCGTGCAAGAAAACTCTTTCATAGTTCTTTTAACTCACAACCTACAAACTGACGAAACTAGATACGACTATTGGTACGACGCTGACAGTTTTAGCGAGCAAACAGTAAACGAAATCATAAAAGTTGCTATCAATAAACCATATAATTCAGGGTCAGTAGGCAAAGTTAGGTATAAAATTTCCGCAATAGATAACGTTGGACAAAAATACTTACTAGTCGCTTACGACACGACTGAAAACTCTATTGCAGTTCGTCAACGTGCAAACTCGAGTTTAATATTTTTGCTAATCGTATACGGCGTTTTATTCTACGTGGTATACCGCGTTTCTTTTAGAGTTTTCGACCCGATTAAGCAAACGCTTAAAAAACAAAAACAATTTATATCTAACGCAAGTCACGAGTTAAAAACTCCTCTTGCAATAATTTCTGCAAACGCTGAAGTGCTTAAAGACGACCAAAACAGTCAATGGGTTAAAAATATCCAATCGCAAACGGATAGAATGAACATGCTTGTAACGGATATGCTTACCCTTGCGAAGATGGACGAAGGAAATATAAATCTTTCAAAGATGGAGTTTGACCTATCTAGTGAAATCACAAACACCGCTCTTCCCTTTGACGCGGTGGCGTTTGAAAAAGGAAGAACAATTGAACTTGACGTTTGCCCCGAAGTTAAACTTTCGGGAGATTTACAAAGCCTTAAAACGATTGTTAATATTCTTTTAGATAATGCTATCAAACACTCAAGTGAAAACAGCACTATTTACGTAAAATTAAAAAAAGAAAACGGCAAAACCGTTTTCTCCGTAGAAAACTCGGGAAGTTCTGTTCCCGATGAAGATTCTAATAAGGTATTTGAAAGATTTTACCGCGGTGACAAATCGCGTTCTCGCGATTCGGGAGGTAGCGGACTTGGTCTTTCTATCGCAAAAAGTATAGCAGACGCGAACAAGTGGAAGATTTCCGCACGCTCGCGCCTGAACGAATCAATGGTTATTAAGGTTATATTTTAGTCCTTTTAATATCGGTTACGGTAAAACCTACGTTCTTAATAGCATCTATCAAACTCTGTTCGGTAACGCTCGAAATTCCTTTGAGCGTTGCCGATTTTGTTTTTAGGTCAACCTTTACATCCAAAACACCGCTAATCGCCTCTAACGCCTCTTTAACCTTTGAAACACAGTGCATACACATCATTCCCTCAATCGTGAGCGTAAACTCGTCAGAAGCTTTTTTATGCCCTTTATCCTTTCCCTCACGCGAAATTCGAAGGGCGTTGGTAACTACGAACAATGAACTTATACACATCATTGCCGACGCTATTGCAGGAGTCAAAACCACGCCTAAAACGGACAATGCACCGCCTGCCAACGGAATTCCTAAAACGTTATAAAAGAACGCCCAAAAGAGATTTTCTTTTATAATCTTAAAAGACTTTTTGGAAATCTCAATAGTTTTTGGAATAGCTGTGAGAGAGCCGTTCGCCACAACGACTTCCGCACTGTCAATAGCGATATCCGTACCAGTTCCCATAGCAATTCCAACGTCTGACGCTTTTAATGCAGGACTATCGTTTATTCCATCGCCCACCATTGCGGTAAAATATCCTGCTTTTTTGTACTTTTCTACTATTTGGTACTTATCTTCGGGAAGAACTTCCGCCTCAAACTCATCTATTCCTACTTGGTCGGCAATGCGCTTTGCAACGCTATAATTGTCGCCCGTTATCATTACTGTTTTTATACCGTAAGAGTTGAGTTTTTCTATCGCTTCGCGACTGTCTTCTTTAACGTAATCGGACAGTGCAAGCACAGACACAAGCTGAATTTCATCGGCAAAATACAGTACGGTTTTACCCTCAAACGAATCGGGAATTAAGCCTTTTTCAATTTCAAACGGAATAAGTTCCTTATTGCCGATATAATACTTAACCCCGTCAACCTCACCAATAATTCCTCTACCCAAAACGTATTGATAATTTTCCACAGTTTTGTCAGTTACTCCGCAATGCTCCACAACGCAATCTGCGAGTGGATGGGAAGATTTTTGCTCTAACGCGGAAATTATCGGAAAAATCGTTTGGTCCGATTCGCCTGTAAAATTGACGTAATCGGTAACTTTAGGCTTTCCCACCGTAATAGTTGCCGTTTTATCGAGCAGAACGCAAGAAATTTTGCAAGAGTTTTGCAAAGCCTCTGCATTCTTAAACAAAATACCGTGTTTTGCAGACTTTCCCGTTCCAGCCATGACTGCAACCGGTGTTGCAAGACCTAAAGCACACGGACAAGAAACCACTAAAACGCTTATTCCAAAATTAAATGCGGTATATAAATCTTTACTTATTAATATCCACACGACAAAAGTAATTATTGCAAGCGCGGTAACTGTTGGGACGAATATACCCGATACTTTATCGGCAAATTTTTGTATTGGCGCTTTGCTTGCACCTGCCGTTTTTACTATTTCAACGATTTTTGAAAACAGTGTATCCCCACCGACTTTTTCCGCTCTAACTAGTAAATGACCTTCTTTTACGATACTGCCCGAAGTAATATTGTCGCCAACTCCTATTTCAACAGGCATACTCTCGCCCGTTATAGCCGATTTATCAACCCCTGCATTGCCCTCGACGACAACACCGTCGACGGCGACGTATTCGCCAGCTTTAAGCACTATTATATCGCCAATTTTTAGTTCTGACGTTAAAACGGTAATATACTCTCCCTCCTTTACAACCGTTGCGGTTTTGGGAAGAAGATTGCCTAGTTTTTCTATCGCGTCGCCCGTTTTGATTTTGGAAAGTTCTTCAAGCCACTTGCCAAGCGTAACCAACGTTACGACCATTGCTGACGAATCGAAAAAGGTGTGCGTAACTTCTTTGCCAAAATACATAAATATAGTCATCACAACACTATAAATAAAAGCCGAAGCAGAGCCAAGCGACACGAGAGTATCCATATTCGGCGATTTGTTTATAACCGCTTTCACACCGTTTATAAAGAATTTTTTATTAATAATTAAAATGGCGAGCGCTAAACAAAACTGAATAGGAAAGTTAATTTGTCTATTTGGTACGGGAAGATTAATCATTCCCCCCATACAGAGATAAATTAACGGGAGCAAAATAAAGAGCGAGATAAAAAAACGCTTTTTCATTTTATTAGCGTCAAATTTTTTATCTGCGTTTGCCTTTCCGTATTCTACCGCCGTATATCCTAACTTCTCAACGTTTTCTATTATGTTTTCGATTATTATAACTTTTTCGTCGAAGTCTACGGTCATTTCCTTGCCAATAAGTGAAACCGAAACGGAGTTTACACCGTTTAGTTTAGATACGTGCCGTTCAATACCGCTCGAACATGCAGAACAACTCATTCCGCCTATGCTGAATTTTTTTATCATATACTACCCTTTTCTTTGTTATACGTTTATTATAGCACAAAAAATTTTTGTTTTCAATAAAACCGATTGCCTCCACCCTAAAATTCGGCAGAGGCAATCGGAAAGCGATCAATTATGTTTAATTTGTGTGTCGTCTTTAATGTTTTTATCCCTGCATGCCGTACAAGTTGAACAATTGCAACTGCAACCGCATCCGCAAGAAGTTTTACCTTTTTTCTTGTTTATTATGCTCATTGCAATTACTCCGCCAACAATCAAGCAGCATCCAATGATAACCAATATTTCCAATAGAGTCATAATTATGCCTCCTTTTCTCTCCTTTTATTAACCACCTTAATTAATAAGCACGCCAAAACAAACACGGCTACGTAAATAAACGTGGTCCACCACCAAGTTCCGATTAGATAAATTGAGGACGATACTATAAACGAGGTAGCAATCCAGAAAACTAACGTCCATTTAAATTTTTTCTTATCAGGCATTTCACCTTTAGCAGCAGAAACGGCGGCAAAGCACGGAATAGTAGTCATATTAAAGGCTATAAACGCGAGCAATGCAGGAGTTGATATTTGTGTTGAAATAAACAACCCGTCAATACCGCTAAAACTTAAGCCAACAGCCAATGACCCCAACGTCGCAACGACGTTTTCTTTTGCAATAAGTCCCGTTATAGCGGCTAGCGCAAATACCCAGCCGTGAGTAGACAACTGACTACCAAAACCTAATGGCGTAAATAACGGTTGAATAAGTCCACTCAATCCCGCTAGAATACTCTGACTCATTTGTTCTTCATCCAAATATTGCCAAGTAAAACTAAAGTGGCTAGCAACCCAAACGACAATCGTTGAGGCAAGAATTATAGTAAATGCTTTTTGGACAAAGTGTTTTGCCTTTTCCCATAGCAAAACCATAAGATTTTTAAACTGCGGTGCATGATATGCTGGCAACTCCATTATAAAAGGTGGAGTTTCTCCTCTCTGCGTGGTTTTTCTCATTAAGATAACCGAAATAAGCGCAGTCAAAATACCAACTAAATACATGCTATACGTTATAACGTCAGCATATCCTGCGGTTAAATTTCCCTTTGATACTATAACACCGGCAACAGCCGTTAATATAGGTAATTTTGCACCGCAACTAAAGAATGGAATAACTCTTATCGTCGCCAATTTCTCTTTTTCATCGGCAAGCGTTCTAGTATTAATCATCGCGGGAACAGAGCAACCAAAGCCCATAATCATGGGCAAAAACGCCCTGCCAGAGAGTCCAAATTTACGAAGCGCTCTATCCAAAATAAATGCTATTCTTGCCATATATCCACTGTCTTCTAATATTGAGAAGAACAAGAACAACACCAAAATTTGAGGCAAGAAACCTAAAACTGCAAAAATACCGCCTAAAATTCCGTCACAAATTAATCCTGAAACCCAAGGCGCAGCACTACTTAACCAACCCGAAACTAGACCTGATATAGTGTCTGTTAAAAGTCCCATTAAATTCATTAGTGAAACACCGGGAGAATTAATCCCTCCCTCACCAAAGACACCTTCAAACACAGTACCTTCTAAAGTAACGTACCCTTCGGGTAGTAATCCACCTAAAAAGAACAAATTTTCTGAAAAAGTAAGATGGAATATTGCGAAAAGTATCACTAAAAATATAGGAAGTCCCCAAATTTTATGCGTTAGAACCTTATCAGCTTTATCGCTAGGAGTTACCACAAATTTTTCTTTGTTTTTACGTTTTAACGTAGGCGAGAAATATTTAGTTATGTATTTATATCTACCGTCCGCAACAAGCGCTTCAAAGTCGTCGCCAAAAGTTTCGTCAAGATTGCTCTTTTTAAACGCGTCGACCATGGAAACGGTATCCTTATGCATAAGAACTTCTAAATCGTCTAGTTCTGCGAGTTTTACCGCATGGAAAACGGGATTTTCCACCCCTTGCCCCGAAAGAGCAATCGTTAGGTCGCTAACCAAGTGCTTTAGAGCAGTTTCGTCAAGCACTGTCCTACCCTTTCGTTCAACTTTACTCGCTTCATATGCAACGCTCATTAACTTGTCAAGCCCCTCACCTTTAAGTGCTGATATTTTTACCACGGGCAGTCCAAGTCTTTTTTCTAATTCTTTAGAATCAATTTTATCTCCACGCTTTTCAACCGCGTCCATCATATTTAACGCGAGAACTACAGGAACGTCTATTTCCATAATCTGCGTGGTTAAATATAAATTTCTCTCAAGGTTTGTAGCGTCGATTATATTTATTACGCAATCTGGCTTTTCATCTAATATATAATTTCTAGCGATAACCTCTTCTTGTGTGTACGGCGAAAGTGAATAAATACCAGGCAAGTCAACAACCGCTATCGGCTCTTCACACTTTTTATAGACACCTTCTCTTTTGTCAACGGTAACCCCTGGCCAGTTGCCAACGTGCGCTGTGGACCCCGTTAATCCGTTAAACAATGTCGTTTTTCCACAGTTAGGATTACCTGCAAGTGCAAATTTAAGCATGGTGTACCTCCAAGCTAACGAGTTGTGCTTCTGATTTTCTCAATGAAAGTTCATAGCTTCTTACCGTAACTTCTATAGGGTCGCCAAGTGGTGCTTTCTTCCTTAAATATATCTCCGCTCCGTTGGTAATACCCATATCATAAAGACGTCTTTTTATTTTGCGTTCGCCCGTCACACCGACGACGACACCGCTTTCGCCAATTACAAATTTGTCTAATGTCTTTACCATATCTCCTCCACAAACGTGAAATATCTTTCAGATTTACGGTTACATATTACCATTTATATTCGCAAATGTCAAATATAATGTGAAACTTTTTTCAACTTTTTTCTAAAATTGTGAAATTTTTTTCGCATTTTAACATTGACTTATTTTATTCTTTATTATATAATGTTTATAGTTATGAAAAATTTGGTTAGAGAACCGCAACAATCGCGGTCAATTGAAAAGAAAAACAAAATTATAGAAGCAGGTTACGCCCTCTTTTCTGAAGTTGGATATTACGGCACTAATACTGCGGAAATTGCAAAGCGCGCAGGCGTTTCAACCGGAATAGTTTACGGATACTTTCAAGACAAACGAGATATCTTGATTTGTGTTTTAGAGCTTTATATCAACAAAGTTTTCGAGCCGTTCTTAAAACTAATCGATAAACTCTCCGCCCCCGTTGACTATGACGTGGTTATCCCAAAAATGATTGACCAAGCAATTAAAACGCATAAAAACAACCGTAAAATACACGAGGCTCTGCACTCGCTTGCAAGCGCGGATGAGGCTGTGGGAGCGCAATTTATAGCTTTAGAAGACAATATTACTTTGCAAATTGGTGAAAGACTCAATCACCTTGGCGAAAAGATTGAAAATCTATTAGAAAAAATACACTTTGCAATGGATATTATTCAGTCATTCTCTCACGAATACGTGTTTGACAAGCACGAATATATAGACTACTTTGCAATGCGTGAAATGGTTACAAAAACCATTGTAGGACTATTTAAAAATTAGTTTAAAAAAGTCATGGCGTAGTGATTTTAATTCACTACGCCATTTTTATCTTCTACATTATTTAGTTTACTTTTCAATTGAATTTTTATGAAAAAAGGCTATTATATAATTCTCTAATTTCTATAGCAGACACGGCAATAGCATAACCATTTGAAAACTTCACGTTAACTCCTATTATTTCGCCATCAACATTATATATTGCCTCTCCACGCTTTGCGGTAGTTAAACTTGTTTCATGATAAAAAACACTATCGCCAATTGTACTATTGGAAGATAATACTAAATATCCTTTATCTTTAATTCTTGAGACACAAGGCGTTCCTAACGAAAAAGCATAGTCACCAACAAATGCATAAGAATTATATATACTAGCAATAGGATATGAGGTTGTTGATGTAAACGTTCCTATTCCTATCAGTGCAGTTCTATGGTAATGAATACCTGTAATTGAATATTTCCTTCCTAAATAATCTATTACATACCACTCTTCGTGCTCATAATCAGTAGCAACATCGTTAAAAATACTTTTATCTGTCAAAAAATAATTTGCATATGCCATACTTTTGACTATAACCCCTTTCCCACTCACTACATGTACGTCCTTTTCTTTTCCAAGCCAATTCGTGTTATACCTTTTACAATAAACTTTCAATGTCGCTTTTTTTAGTTTTGCAGAACTGCTAGAAAAATCCTCCTCGGAAATTTCTTTTATAACTTTCACACGAAACGATTCAGATGACACATTAGTTTTAGAACCCATTGGTTTTATTGAAACATATGTAATTCCAATTTTTTTAGCAAGAACAACGTCGCCAAAGACTTCAAGAACAGAAGTGTCCCCAATGGATATTTTCAATTCTTCATCTGTATTTTCAGGTAATACCTTATACTTCAATGCTAGTGATTCACCTAAAATTAAAGTTGTATCTTTATTTTCCAAGGTCAGCTTTGTAATTGGCCTTTTGGGAATTGTTTCTTCCTTAATAGATTCGTTAATATCTTTATTAGGAACATTACTCTCGGACCCTATCGGCATTTCACATGCAGTACACAAAAACAGCACAAAAAACACCATTATAAAACAGATTGTTGCTCTAACTCTTTTCATAAGTTACCTCCTAAAAACAAAAAGTGCGCCAACTAAAGTTAACGCACTAAAATGCGAAACTCCAAGTTGTCGCCAAACGAACTTTGTTAATGCAAAGGCATAGCCATACTATTAAACGGGAGTCGCATTTTTACAAATGGATTACGTTTAATTAGTATTCTCAATAGAAGCAAAAATATCTATTATACCTCTATGCCTCTTTTTTTAATTATTAAGTTCGTTTGGCATAATTATTATAACACACATAGAAAGTTTTATCAAGCAGTTTTGTGCGTCTAAAAGAAAACTCGACTAATAAAAGTCGAGTTTTACAAAGTATTTAAATTAAATTTCTAATAAGCACATAGATAATGGCATACATATGCACTATTCGATTAGCGCTGCCGCACCGATTATTCCAGCGTCGTTGCCGAGCGTTGCGGTAATGATTTTTGTTCGTGGCGAATTGTGATAGCCGTACTCAAACTTTTCGCAGTAATCAATTAGTTTATCGGTTAGATATTTGCCTTGCGCGCTTATTCCACCGCCCAAAACAAAAGCTTCGGGACGGAATATATTAAACATATTCATCATACTCTCGCCCAAATCTTTTATATAGCCGTCAACTACAGAATTTGCACTCTTATCCCCCGATTTTGCGCACTCAAAAGCCGTTTTTCCGTCCACTTTTTCTATATCGCCTAAAACGTAGTCCCACATTGCGCTTTTTCTATCATTTTGCATTGCAAGTTTTGTTCTCTCTATAAGTGCAGTTGCTGAAACGTACCTTTCTATGCAACCACGCCTTCCGCACGTACATTCTATTCCGTCGGCATAAAGGGTGACGTGTCCTAACTCCGCGCCTCTTGACCAACCACCCTCAAAAAGTTTTCCGTCGATAATTATTCCACCGCCAACGCCCGTGCCAAGAGTGAACATAATAACGGTATTATATCCTTTTGCCGAGCCAAACTTTGCTTCGGCAAGCGTGGCGACGTTTGCGTCGTTAGAAATTTTTACAGGTAAATTATACTTTTCGTTTAGAATTTTGGAAATCTCAATGCTTTCCCAACCCAAGTTTGGCAAAACGTCTATAATTCCCTTATCCGAATCAACTGCACCAGGGCATCCTATTCCAATACCATTAATCTCGCTTAATGGTACGTTTGCTTGTTTTAGTAGTTGGTCTATACCTAAAATTATAGTATTTATACCCGCTTCGGTATTCTTTGGTGTTTTAAACACGGTTTTAGTACTGATTTGCCCGTCACAATCGACCAAGCCGAATTTAATACTCATACCACCTATATCAATTCCTATCGTATACATAATTCCTCTCGCAATATGTAAATTTAATATAAATATATACATATTATATAATGAATAACCCTTGTTCGTCAATAGCAAAAACCATTATTTCAACTAATAAAGTGCTATCATTTTATAAATTTATCACCGCATTTTATGCTGTTTTTAACAAAAGAAAAAATTTTTTAGAAAAATTTAAAAAACAGCTTAAAATCACTTGCATTTTGTTTTTAAATTTGTTATATTATATCAGCAATAGCGAGCGCATGGGAGCATAGCTCAGCTGGGAGAGCATCTGCCTTACAAGCAGAGGGTCATAGGTTCGAGCCCTATTGTTCCCACCAAATAAGTTCGCTATTGCTACGTGCGGGAATGGCTCAGTGGTAGAGCGTCGCCTTGCCAAGGCGAATGTCGCGAGTTCGAATCTCGTTTCCCGCTCCATTTTTTTATTATGAGGTTTTCCTCATAAGCAGTGGCGCCATAGCCAAGCGGTAAGGCACGGGCCTGCAAAGCCTTGACCCCCAGTTCAAATCTGGGTGGCGCCTCCAAAAAAGACTCTGCGCGTACACTGCACAGAGTCTTTTATTTTTTCATAGCGTCGCCGCTGTGGCGGAATAGGCAGACGCAAGGGACTTAAAATCCCTCGGAGTAACATCCGTGCCGGTTCAAGTCCGGCCAGCGGCACCAACAAAAAATGACAGGCAACGCCCTGTCATTTTTTGTTGGTTGTCAATAACGGAGTTGACGAAAAAAGGGCTCCCAAAAAGTATCGAAGAACTTTTTGGGAAGAGGAGCAACCGCAGAAAAGTCAAGCAGTTTATATAGGTATAAACTGCGGACGAAGGTGGCGAGTTGCGACGAGGCCAGCGGCACCACGAAAATCGTTAGGTCTTACCTAGCGATTTTCTTTTTATCACTAGTTTTTTATAAAGGCTTTTTGAGTTGTAAAATTTTTGGGAAATAGCCAAATTTGACTATCCACGGATATTCTGGGCTAACACCGTAAGTATCTAATATGTATTTTTCTAACTCTTGCCTATTCATTGTAATTTTGACCTAAAACAAAGTCTAAATATTCTTTCGTGCTTGCCATAATTGTCCGTAAAATTTAATTTTTGCTATTTATTTTAATTTCCCTAATTTTGAAGTGTTTGCAATAACTATAAGTGTAGTTTCAGCATCAAGCACCTGCTCAGGAGTGATGTTCGCGTTAATATTTTCGCCTTTCTTAATGGCAACTATATTAAACCCGTATCTTTTGCGAAGATTTAACTCTATCAAGTTCTTTCCACACCACTCTTCCTTCACGTCAATCTCAACAATCGATACGTCCTTTGATAGAGATATCATATCAATGAAACCAGAACTTAATAAGTTTTTAGCAAGGCGGATTCCCGATTCATTTTCGGGAAAAACCACCTTATCCGCACCAACACGAAGCAGTATTTTTTGTTGCATCTCGTTTGCACATTTTGCAATAACAGTCTTTACACCAGCCTCCTTGCAAAGTGTGACTGCCATCACACTTGCTTCAAGATTGCTCGCCAT
>SVIY01000023.1 GCA_015069265.1 Clostridiales bacterium | reverse complement strand
TGCAGCAATCGCAGGCGGTATGGGACTTGCTGCAGGTGCAAACCTTAACCCTGAACGCACTTTCCCCTCTATGTTTGAACCAATTCACGGTTCTGCTCCCGACATTGCTGGCAAAGGTCTTGCAAACCCACTCGCAACGGTGTGGTCGGCAAGTCAACTGCTTGACTTCTTCGGGCACGAAGACTGGGGCAAAAAACTTATCGATATCATTGAGGAAATGTTGCTAGAGAAAAAGGTGTTAACCCCCGACCTAAAAGGTACGGCTTCCACAAAAGAAGTAGGCGACGAAGTAGTAAGAAAATTAAAAGTATAAAAGAAGCGGTGCAACGTTGCACCGCTTTTCTTATACCATTTTTGCAAACTCTTTTTTTAATCTAACGATTATCTTTTTTTCTAGGCGCGATATGTAACTTTGTGAAATGCCAAGCATATCCGCAACTTCCTTTTGGGTTTTTTCTTCCCCACCTTTTAGTCCGTATCGCAGTTCCATAATTTCGCGTTCGCGCTCGTTAAGTTTTTTTAAGGCGATGACGAGCAAGTCGTTCTCCACTCCCTTTTCTATCCTCTTATACACCACGTCGCCGTCCGTTCCCATAACGTCGGAAAGCATTAGTTCGTTACCCTCCCAATCGGTAGATAAAGGCTCGTCAAAGGACACCTCGCTCTTTAACTTAACCGTACGGCGAAGGTGCATCAAAATCTCGTTCTCCACGCACCTAGACGCGTACGTCGCTAGCTTTATGTTCTTTTCGGCATTAAAAGAGTTAACCGCCTTAATAAGCCCTATCGTGCCGACGGAAACTAGGTCATCGAGGTCAACGCCCGTGTTCTCAAACCGCCTTGCAATGTACACTACAAGCCTTAAATTGTGTTCGACAAGTTTGTCGCGCACCTCTTTTTCTCCGCACCCAAGCCTCTCTATCATGACCGCTTCTTCGTCGGACGAATAAGGTTGCGGAAGCACCTCGCTACCACCTATAAACCGTATCAAGTTTTCGTTTAAGTCAAATAGTTTAAGAAACCTCTTTAACCTCAAAACCGCTTTTGCTAGCATTTTCCACCTCCATTAACCGAGGGTGCAAGATAACGTCGTAACCGTCACCCACACCGCCTTTTGAAATGCAAACCGTTACGTTATTATGTATATTCGGTTTGTCCCCGTTATATATCAAAATCTTATCCAATAAGAACGCATAATTTTGCTCACTACCCGAAACCGTTCTAACGGTTATTTTTTTTAGTTTTATCTTAAAAAACTCCTCGCCCATAAGTTTTAGCGCAAACGCCTTTCCGCACACTATAACGGGGTTGCATTGGTCGTATAATGCGTTGCCCGTGTCTAAAAACCCTATCCCCTCTACCGACCTATTCCCAAGCGTCAGTATGACTTTTCTGCAGAGGGTTTTCTCTCGCGTTTTATTCGATAAATAGTTTAGAACACCTCGAAAAGCTTTAACGATTAAATACACGGGAGCAATCATGATAGCAATGCAAATTTCCGATGAGTAAGCAATGGAAAAAATAGAAAAAACACCGATAATCGCTCCGCCCGTTAGTGCTGTTAAAAACAGAAAAACGGCAAAGTTTTTATAAAGCGCCTTTGCGCTCTTTTCTTTTACGCAAATACACACTAAAAGTAACCCGCTCAAAAGCTTTATTATTGCTAAAAGTATACCTTTGACTCTAACTAGGGGTAATAAAAGTGCAATTACCGCACCAAGAAAAGAGCAAACTAAAAACCGCCCTCGTCCCGCCTTACTGCCGGTGAGTACGAAAGTGGTTTTAAGTAGCATATAGTCTATAAAGAAATTGTCTATTAAAACGTATTCAATATAAACAACCATTTCCGCCCTCGCGGAAAAATGATAGCATAGAGAATAATGTGTATTAAGTAATATTTTTTAACATTATAAAAGTTTTTGTAAAAAACTAATAACCTTATTGACACCGCCTTAAAAATTTCATATAATATACGTGCGACAATTTTTTCATGGGAATCATCCCTTAAATGACAATTATCACATAAAATTAATAAAAACGGCTAAATTAGGTAGTAGTATATCTAATCGCTTTTACATTGCTGTTTTAGTTTTATGTGATTGAAAAAGTTGTCGCAAACTTTCGAGAGGGTATATTCTACGGTGCCGTCCCGAAAGGTTCGGCATCTTTTTTTGCAATCAAATAAAATCGAGAGCCGAAAACAAGTGTTGTTTTCGGCTCTTTTTTGAGGAAGAATCAAAATGAAAACTTGTTGTTTTATTGGACACAGAAAGGTAGAAGAAACGCCCGAACTTTTAGAGCGGTTAAGAAAAACAATAAAAGAACTTATTTGCAAAAACGACGTTGATACCTTTCTCTTTGGCAGTAAAAGTCAGTTTGATGAATTGTGCTTGAAAATTACAAAACTGTTAAAATGCGTTCATCCCGAAATAAAACTTATATACTACCGCTCACATTTTCAACATATCAGTGCAGAATATGAAAATTATTTGCTTAAAATTTATGACAACACGTTAATGCCAAAAGGAATAGAAAATTCGGGCAGAGCCTCTTACGTAGAACGCAACCAAAAAATGATTGACGCGAGTAATTTTTGTGTTTTTTATTATGACGAAAATTACACACCTTCCCTTGAAAAACAAACTAAAAGTGGAACGACCGTTGCTTATCAATACGCCGTTAAAAAGAAAAAAACGATTATAAATTTGTTCAACAAAAAAGACTAACGCAAATTTGCATTAGTCTTTTTTATAAGTTAATTAAAAACTTTACTTCATAAATTCCAAAATTATATCGTTCTGAACGTATAAATATTGGTCTTTGATTTTAATTTTATTTCCGTTGCGTTCTAAAAACTGTGCTTTTTTGCGCAAAGGCTCGCTATACTCTTTGTCAAAATCTTCATTGAAAATTTTGTTATACTCCACCGTGTCAAGTCCGTCTGCCGTGCGGAGAGCGAGCATGATGAACTCAAATTTAGCATCGTCGCCCTCGATAATATCGCTAGATATTTCGGGAGATTTGTTATAAATGACGGCATTTATATATTCGTCTATCTTAAAGGTGTTAGTAAATCTTCTGCCCTGCATAAACGAACTTGCAGACACTCCAACGCCGATATATTCTCCGCGCTTCCAATAGTTCATATTATGGCGAGAGTAAAACCCGTCTAAAGCGAAGTTAGAAACCTCGTATCTATTAAAGCCTTTCCCTTTTAGGTACTCTACAACGTGTTCGTAAATATCCGCCGTCTCGTCCTCGGAAAGAAGTTCTCCGTTAAGATAATCGGTATAAATGGGCGTACCCACCTCTGGAGTTAGCGCATAAACGGAAAGGTGCGACACACCGCCTGCGATAGCGAGGTCGATTGTCTTTTCAACTTGGTTTGCCGTTTGGTCGTGAAGACCAATAAGAACGTCCGCGCTTATATTTTCGCCCTTCAAAAGATTAGTGCAGAGCAAAAAGTCCTTTGCGGTATGTATACGATTAAGCCTTTTGAGTTGGTCGTCAAATCCCGTTTGAAGCCCGATAGAAAACCTATTAATACCAACGCTCTTATAGTCTTTAATCTTCTTTTCGTCTACTGTACCGGGGTTTAGTTCAATGGTGATTTCCGCATCGTCCTTTACGGTAAAGCATTTCCTTACCTGACGGAGCGCGCCCATAATGAACTTGGAGTCCACCACCGACGGTGTTCCACCGCCTATATACACCGTATCTAAAACCGTGTCCTTATACTGTTTGGAGCGTCCCTCTATCTCGCGGTACAAGCACGCGAAGTAACTTTCTACTTTTCCCATTTCCTTTGGAAAGGAAGCGAAGTCGCAGTACGTACATTTTTGTTTGCAAAAGGGAACGTGAATATAAAGTCCTGCCATAATTACCTATCGTTATCAGTTTTAAGAATGGAAATAAACGCTTCACTCGGTATTTCAACCGTACCGATAGAACGCATCTTTTTCTTTCCTTCTTTTTGTTTTTCAAGAAGTTTTTTCTTTCTGGTTACGTCACCGCCGTAGCACTTTGCAAGAACGTCTTTTCTAAACGCTTTAACCGTTTCTCTAGCGATAATCTTTCCGCCAACCGCCGCCTGAATAGGAATTTCAAACATTTGGCGAGGAATAACGTCCTTTAACTTCTCGGCAATCTGTCTTCCGCGCTCGTAAGCCTTGTCCTTATGCACGATAATAGAAAGCGCGTCGCAAATATCGCCGTTTAAGAGCATATCCATTTTAACGAGGTCGCTTCTCTGATAGCCCGTAACTTCATAGTCAAAAGAGGCATAGCCTTTGGTACGCGATTTTAAGCTGTCGAAAAAGTCGTAGATTATTTCGTTCAATGGAAGAGTGTATTTTAATTCCACCCTCGTTTTATCAAGATATTTTAAGTCCTTATACACACCGCGCTTAAATTGACAAAGTTCCATAATCGGTCCAACGAATTCCGGCGGTGTCAATATGCTCGCGTTGATGACCGGTTCTTCCATATAATCAATTTCGGTAACGGGCGGTAAGTGGGTCGGGTTTTCGATAACCATTTGCGTTCCGTCCGTCTTGTAAACCTTATAAGAAACAGAGGGGGCGGTAGTGATAATCTCTAAATCAAACTCCCTTTCTATCCTCTCTTGAATAACGTCCATATGAAGAAGCCCCAAGAATCCACATCTAAACCCAAAGCCTAGTGCTGCGGAGTTATCCGGTTCGATTGAGAGTGCCGCGTCGTTGAGTTTTAATTTTAAGAGCGCGTCTTTTAGGTCGTTATACTTGCTTCCGTCCAAGGGGAATACGCCCGAGAACACCATTGGAAGCGCCTTTTTATACCCAGGTAGTGGCTCGCTAGCAGGGTTAAACGCATCGGTAATGGTGTCGCCAACCGCCGTGTCTTCAATACTTTTTATGCTTGCCGCAATATAGCCAACCTCGCCGGCAGTAAGAACGTCTTTTGGTTGCATTTTCGGTGAAAATACGCCGACCTCGGTAACGTCAAACTGTTTGTCCGACATAAAGGTTTTTATTTTAGTACCTATTTTTACTTGGCCGTCCATTATTCTGACAAAACAGATAACGCCCTTAAAATTGTCGTAATAGCTATCGAATATGAGCGCTTTTAAGGGTGCGTTCTCGTCCCCTTTCGGGGCGGGTATTTTTTCTATAATCTGCTCTAGCACGTCCTCTACGTTAAGACCTGTTTTAGCGGAAATTCTAGGTGCGGTAGTTGCCTCCACGCCTAAAATGTCTTCCACTTCTGCAGCAACCTCGTCGGGACGGGCAGATGCTAGGTCCATTTTGTTGATTACGGGCATAATTTCTAAATCGTTATCTATTGCGAGGTATGCGTTAGCGAGCGTCTGCGCTTGGACGCCTTGCGTTGCGTCGACTATGAGTATTGCGCCCTCGCAAGCCTTTAACGAACGTGAAACCTCGTAAGTAAAGTCTACGTGACCGGGGGTGTCAATGAGGTTAAAGATATACTCCTCACCATTTTTTGCCTTGTAAAACATACGGACGGGGGTTAGTTTAATGGTAATTCCCCTTTCTTTTTCAAGGTCCATTGAGTCGAGAAGTTGTTCTTCCATATCGCGCTCGCTGACCTGACCAGTCTTTTCCATAAGGCGGTCTGCAAGCGTGCTTTTACCGTGGTCGATGTGTGCGACTATACAAAAGTTTCTTACGTTCTTTTTGTTGATTGACATATTTTACCTTTTTACTGTATAATATCAGTGTTGTTTTCAAGCAATAGTATATACTATTGAACAAAATTTTGCAAGTATTTTATAAACGGAGTTAATATGCGATTAAATAATAACCACTGGCTTTTATGCCGTCCTATCGCCCACCGCGGTCTTTGGGGCGAGGGCGTTATAGAAAATTCCCTAACGGCTTATAAGCTCGCATCTAAAAAAGGTTATCCGATAGAGGTAGACCTATTTTTAACCACCGATAAAAAACTCGTTTGCTTTCACGACGACAACTTAAAGCGCATGACGGGTGTGGATAAGCCTATATACGATTGCTCTTATGAAGAACTTCTCTCCCTTAATCTTAACGGAAGCGAGGAAAAAATTCCTTCTTTCGACCAATTAAAAGAAATTGCGTGCGGAAAGTCGCCCTTGCTTATAGAGATAAAAGACCAACCGAGAAAGGAAATCGTAGATATACTTATCGAAAGTCTTAAAGATTACAAAGGCGAGTTTGCAATTCAGTCCTTTAACCCCTCGTATATAAACAAGGTAAGAAAAAAAGCGCCAGAGTTTATAAGAGGAATTTTAGGCACTAACGTTTGCCCAAAAGAAAAAAACTTCTTTATTCGCTATATCTTAAAACACTTATCCTTAATCAAGCTGATAAAACCCGACTTTGTAAGCTATATCCACTCTGGATTACCGATAAAAACCAAACTCCCTATAATCGCGTGGACGGTTACCGATAAAAATACTGCTATAAACCTTTCTTCCGTTTGCACTAACTATATTTTTGAAAATTTTATTCCCGACTAAATAAAACCCCCGAAAATACTTTCGGGGGTTATTTTTACCAGTTAGGTGTACTTGTTCTCTTTACTCTTGCTATAAGGTTAAGTCTAACTACTCCGTTATCTTCGGCAAGACCAGGGAAATTTTCTTCCGACATTACAGTGCCTGACTTAACGTCCACTCTCTTTCCGCTAGCGTTGTAATATATCCAACCGACAAAGGCGTATGCCAAGGGGTCTGTTTCGCCTTTAGGCATAATTGCCGTTGCGTTTGGAAGTATCAACTGCTCGCCCTCGGTTAACCTATAGGTAAGGGGCGTTCCGTCTTTAACTTTGCTTTCAACCACAATTCCTGAAACGGTGCACTTTAATACAAGATTTACTATGTACGTCTTTTGGAATACCGCCTCTAACGTAACGCTACCGTCCTTTATGTTCCAAACGGTATCGGGGTTTATAATGTTTTGACCGTATCTCCAACAAGTGAATACAACTTCCGTTTCGTATATTTGAGGAAGTTCGCCCACAGGCTCGCCGTAAGTTACTTCCATTGTAGTCGTTTGTTCGCCGTTTTCAAATACGCCGTATTTCGTTGTAAGTGATATTGAATAGGTCTCCTCGTGCCATACGGCTTTTAGGTATATATCACGTTTTTCCGAAGCGTAAATTACCAAATTTTCCTTTGGTTCCGCCCCTTCTAAAACGTTGCCTTGCGCGTCGGTCTCTACCCAACCTACAAAGTAATAGCCGTCTCTTTCAAGGTTGTTTACGTTAGTTCCTCCACTAATTGGAATACTTATAGGGTTTAAGCGAGCCGAACCACCGTTAAAGTCGTATTTTATTCTATAACCGCTTCTATATACGGGCTCTAACTTTAAGTTCTCCGTATACTCCCATCTTTGCCCCTCGTAAACGTATTCTTGACTAGACTCGTATACTTTCCATGCAAAAATTCTCTGCGTTCCTTTTACACCCTCTGGAAGAGAAGGAACGTTTTCGCCATAGTTTACTTTTATATCTTCGATGCCTTCTAAAGGTGCGCCTTCGCTATCAACAAATGAAATGCTATACTCTGACGGTACCCAAATCCCGTTTACTGTGCACGCCTCCATAATATCCGAAAGTTTTTTATCCCACGTAAGCACGTATCCGTCTCTCTCGTATACGGGTGCAACTAAATCTCTGCCCCTAGTTACAGTTTGAATGAGGTCGCCACTAACGTACGTGCCCTCGCTTACAGCAAAGGTTACTGTAAACATAACGGGCTTCCAAATCGCCTTGACAGTCGTATCTTTATTAATTTCAGATAGCACTTTATCCCAATCGGTAAAAGTATACCCCTCTCTTTCCACTATTGGTAAAACGAGGTCTTTAGCATCCGAAACCGTTTGAACAAGCTCTCCACCGCCTACGCGTTCGCCACCGTTAGCGTCAAAAGTTACTGTAAAAGATTTTTCACCAAAACAGCCCGCAACGGTAAACATAAACGATATACCCATGAGAAAGGCAAGTGCTAATCCTAATAATCTCTTTTTCACAATTTATCCCCTATCAGAAATTTATAAACTTCTTTCAGTCACATTAATTACCAACGTATATTATACAGTATTTATTTAGTTGTGTCAATAGAAAATAAAAAAACCGCCTCAAAAGAAGCGATTTCTTATTTTTCGTTATGCACCGTGTTTGGACATGATTTTTAACAGCGCGCCAAGTCCCTCGTTGATTTTTTCTTTAATCTGTTCGGAAAACGCCCCGTTTTCTGCCGAGTAAATGAGCGAATTTAGTTCGGCTACCTGTCTTTTATCGGCTTGGCTTAAAGGAAAATATTCCAGTCGCGCTAACACTTTTTTAACGTGCGAAAAGTCAAGTCCATACCTATCCTCGCCTTGTGGCTTTCCCGTAACCTGCGATTGCTCATGTTTAATTGGTATTATTTGTTCTTGCTCTACTTGATGCGCGCTCCCACCTTCTCTCACTTTTTCACTCAACAGCCTAGCGAGTTGCAGTTCCTTTTCCCCAACGACTCTAACGCGTTCGCGTATAATAAACTGTGGAGCAACAGCGATAGGCGATAATGAGAGCGTTAGCGCAATATAAAGCGCCCCACCCCCAGTGAAAGAATACAAGCCCACTAAAAAAACGTCCATTGAGAACAGTAAAAATAAGCTCCATAAACGTTTCTTTATCGAGTAATAATAAACGCATAGCGAAAGGCATAAATTCAGGGTAAAAATCACGCCTTTAATGGATGCAGAAATATAAAATATCCGGTCGTAGCCATAACGCAACAAAAAAATATCGAGCGACGTTAAAATTGACTGGTTCATAAACACCTCTATCAAATTTTAACCACTCGATATTGTCGTTTTTCGGCTTTTTTTAGGCTTTCTTGCCTTTTATTAAATTTTAACCGTTTGACCTGTATATAGGTTTACTAGCCTTCTTTCTTTTATAGGCACGCCTAGCACCTTTTCAACGGCATAAGCATATAGGTCAAGTTGCTTTTTATATCTACTTATAAGCGCGTTCGCACTGTGGCGAGAATACTTGTAGTCTATAATTTTTGCTCCGTCCTTGTCTATACACAAAAGGTCTATAACGCCTTGAACAAGCACAGGCTCGTCGGTATCAACGTCCATAACTAATCGCGCCGGCACTTGCACTAAAAAGTTCTTTTCTCGATAAAGTTCGCTCTCCTTTAATCCGTCAAACACTTTATCGTTGAGAGCGTCTTTGATACGAGTTAAATCTAGCCTAGCCACTTCCTCTGCTAAAAGCTGTCCGCTTTGCAACATTTGTTCTACTTGCTCTTCAAACGTTTTGGTATTGCTAAAATCGTAAAGCTCTAAAATTTTGTGTGCAGTAATTCCAAGTTCTTTGCTCGTATCCTGTTCGTCGAACAAAACCACCGTCTTTGGCGCGTCTTCGTCTTTTGCCTGCTCGTTCGCCTTGGTTACCGAAGTCTTTAAGGGAAGCGCCGTGTCGAGTAAGTGGGGATAGCGGTATGCAAAAGCCTCTCTCATCCGCCCCTCTGCGTCAGTATCTGGGTTTGCTATTAAAACCTTTCTCGTTCCGCGCGATAAGTCGGAAAAACTCAACTGTTCCTCTTCAAGTACGGTTATCGGCAGTTTTTTGGGAATAAAATCCATAAACCTATCCGCTCCGCTAAACACTAGACTTCTGTTCTCTTTTTTACCGCAATACGTAAGCCTTAACGAGTAGGTCGCACGCGTTGTAGCAACGTAAAAGAGCCTCATCTCCTCGCGAACGCGCTCTTCCGCCACCATCTCCTTAATGAGTCCGCGCAAAACCGTTTCCCTGCTCATCCTATCTTTATCGTCAAAACCTTTAAGTGCAAAACCAAACTCTCTGCTAAATAGAATTGGTTCGTTCTCCTCGGAATTGTTTAGCACTTTTTCCAAACCACACACGATTACTACGGGGAATTCTAGTCCCTTGGATGCGTGTATAGTCATAAGCCTAACGGTATCTTCTTCCACAGAATCGGTAAACCCGAACGCCTCTGCAGAATCTTCGGTTTTTGCGAGGAACTCTTTAACGGAAAGCACACGCCCCCCGTCAGAACTTGCGGAAATAAATCTGCGTAACCGCCCGACTTTTGCCTTGCCGTTTCGTTGAGCGTAGAAGCACCCCTCTAAATCTTTATCAAGAACGAGTTTTTGAAGCACGCCCCTCGCCCCGATAAAATCGGATAAAAATCTCAACTCGTCCACGTAGGTCTTAAACTCTTTTAGCCTATCTTTAAGCGGTGTGTCCGCATTTTTCAAATAATACTCAAACGCTTGATAAAATCCCGAACTCTTATCCCTTTCTTTGTTTTCCATTTTTTGGAAAAACAATGCGACATCCATAAGTTCTTCGTCGGTAAAGTTGCCGATTGGTCCGCGCAAGGTGGACACAAGCGGTATATCCGAACAAAAACAGTCGATGAGTTTGAGCGCATTTACAAGCATTGCGATTTCAGGGTAGTCGCAAACGTTTTCTCTAACCTCGCTCGCAACGGGTATTCCGTGCCGTTTAAGACCTTTAACGAGGTTTTGAACGTACTGCGATTTTCTACTGCGAGTAAGTATGGTAATATCTCCGTACTTAACTTGTTTTTCTTTTTTCTCTTTCGCGTCGTAATAGGTCTTGCCGAGCTCGTCGTTTATAATCTCGGTAACGAGCGAAGCAACGCTTGCCGTTTGCTCGTCAAATTCCGCGCCCTTATCGTCCAAGAGGTCGTAAACTCTCGGCACTTCCTCGTTTTTCTTCTTGTCAGCGGTGTGTAAGTATGTAAATTCCGTTCTTCCGTTTGCAGTTTCGGGATACACGCCCCCGAATTTAAGTCTTGACGTTTGACTGTATTCCTCGCCAAAAAACTCCTCGGTCATACAAAAGTCAAAAATACTATTAACGGTATCCACAACAGCTTTTGCCGAACGGAAGTTATCGTTAAGTCTAACGACCGTTTGCCCCTCTTCTTCCATTTGGGCGGACTTTTTTGCAAAAATTTCCGGTCTGCAACCTCTAAATCCGTAAATGCTCTGTTTTACGTCGCCTACCATAAACAAATTATTGTTGCTTATCGTGGATATTATTTTATCTTGAACACCATTGGTATCTTGACACTCGTCAACAAAAACGTACTTGTACTTGCCTCTAATATCTTCAGCAATCTGCTCGTCTGATAAAATTTCCAAAGTGAAACGTTCAAGGTCGTTAAAATCGAGAAGATTTTCTTCCCTCTTTGCCTTGGTATAATTTTTATCAAACTCTTCTATTACTTTGATAAAATTTTCCGTGTCGCTATAATACTCCGCTAACGCATTATCGTCGCACGGGTCTAAAAGATAACACTCCCTAAACCTCTCTATAACGCCGTTTAGCCTTGCCTTACAGTCGTTTAAGAGGGCTTTATATTCTTGCTGTTCTTCGGTCAATTTCCTGTCGAAGTCCATTCTTAAAGAAAACCTGTTATACTCTTTTAGCACCCCTAAATCAGCACTACCTAAAAGCATATCGAGGTCGTTTATGATGCTATCTGCAAGCGCAGTGGACTTTAAGAGCGCGTCTTTACTAAATGCGTTTTTTGCAATGATTGCATCGCGCTTAATTAGGCGCAACTGCTTGTCCAAATACCCTTTATAACGTGCTTTTATCTCTTCGTACCCCGACTTACTATAGTTGTTTTTGTGCTTACTTAAAAGTGCGGACGGGTCTGCTTCTGACGAGCAAAATTCGTGTGCCTTTAACACTAATTCTTTAAGCGCTCCGTCCATACGTCCGCGCGCATACCTATCTACAAGCGTGTAAAACCACTCCTCGCCCAAATCGTAGAAGTGTTTGAACGTTAAATCTATACTCTCGTTTTTTAAAATATCCGATTGTGTTTGGTCGCAAATCTTAAAGTCGGGACTTAAACCCACCTTAAAAAAATAAGTCCTTATAAGTTTTCCACAAAATGAGTGCAAAGTGGAAATATCGGCAGTCGCAACGTCGTTGATCTGTTCGGCAATTAGTCCACAATTTTCTTCGGCAACGTCTTGCAAGGCGGACTTTAATTTATCTTTCATTTCAAGCGCAGCCATTTCGGTAAAGGTTACTGCAAGAATCTCTTTTACGCTAGCCTTTCCCTCGGTTACAAGCCTTATAACGCGCTGTATCATGGTGTGGGTCTTTCCGCTTCCTGCGGAGGCGGTGACTAAAATATTGCCGTCGTCATGCTCTACAACGCGCTTTTGTTCATCAGTTAAGCGTGGCATATCACTTTTCCTCCTCGGTTGCGTTTATTATAGTTTGGCTATTTACCGCACCAAGCGTTCTAATCTTTACTTCTTCATTATTGCAAATAGCCTTAAAGTCACATTTTTCGCAGGCTTTTTCGTAAGGAGATTTTATTATAACCCCCTCTTTAAGCCTCTCTACCGCACTGTTAGAGACCTCGCGCGCATAATCTAGATACTTTTGAAGCGCGTCCATATCGGGCGCGTTTTTAACGCGTCCGTCTTTATCTACCGATACGGGCAAGAACTCGCTTTTTCCGTTATCGAAAAACTCTCCGTCTTGCGCGATAACCGCTTGTTCCTCTCCTAGCGTTTTACCTACTGCGAGCGGTTTTTCTTGGTCGCCGTGTTTTTTATAACTGTCGGAAATAGGCAAGTAATACAGTCCTGCGGGTTTTTTAGGCGTAGTCTTTTCGTACTTTGCGCTAACCGCCAATGCGTATAGATAAAGTTGCAATTTTATACCTGCAAAGAAAGACTTTTCAGTAACGTCCGTGCTACCCGTCTTATAGTCTATTACCCTAAAATACTCCTCGCTTTCGTCC
The DNA here is from genome assembly GCA_015069265.1 of Clostridiales bacterium. Lineage (GTDB taxonomy): Bacteria > Bacillota > Clostridia > Christensenellales > Borkfalkiaceae > UBA1259. Next base: position 3,782 of record SVIY01000023.1, on the reverse strand, counting down.
ACGCGGTCAATCTTTCCCTTAATATGAACCTCACCATTAAGTAGGGGTACTGCAGGATAAACCGCCTTTTCATAGTTCCCGAACGCAGCCTCACTATTACGGGTATTAAACTTTGAGTTCTTGAACGACTTATACGTTTTATAGCAGTATTTTTTGCACTCGTTAAGCACTCTTTTAACGGTAGCCGAAGTTTCAGCGTCTAAAAGGAATTTTTTGTATTCCTCTCTATCTAAAATCTTTTGCTTAACACTATCAAAAAGCGCGTTAGAACTATCCTCGTCACAAACTTCTTCAAGGTGTTTTACGTAACCGTTTAATATTTCGTGCATTAAATTGCCCACGGACAAAACGTCAACCATACCGTCTTCACGCTTTTTAAGTCGTAGCGTATGCGCTAAAAACGAACGGTAGGGGCACTTATAGTAATCTTCAATAGTGGTTGGGGAAATCTCTTTTCCAATTAACGGTCTATTCCCCTCTAGCCTTACTTTAACCTCTTTATTCGCATAGTCTAAAAAGGCGTTTAGCTTATCTTCACCAATAACGTTAAAGTATGCAGAAGCCTCCGAAAAGTCGTCAAGATTGCAATCTGCAAACTGACCGCATTGGTATGCAAAAGTTTTAAGACCTTGCTTTTCAGTTATATATTTTTGCGTTTTGGGAAAAGGTTTTAAGATAAACATCTTGTCGAGATGACTAATCACTTCGCTCTTAAAGTTTTTCTTGCCGTCAACCGTCGCTATCGGGTAACTTACGTATAGTCCGTCAGAAAATGCCGATAAGCACATAGCCAAATTTTCTTTAGCGCGGTGATTTACTATCTTAATTTTTGGTTCTACCAAAACCTTAACGCGCTCTAGCGCGTCTATATCCCCGTCCGACAAAATTGCAACGTCTTGTTTTAACTGCGGGACGTCACTGTTAAGCCCCATAACGAACAATTTTTTCGCTATGCCAAGCGCACATTCCTTAAAGCCACCAACAAACACCGCATCGTTATATTGGGGAATAATGGATAATTCCATAGCAGAAACTCCGCCAAGGAAAACGTCCTTGTATTCGCCAAGCGTCATATCCACGCCCGCTAATATCCCTTTCATTTCCCCTAAAACACCGATTACAAGCTCGTAAATCTGTTCATTGACCGCACTCTCTTCTGCCTTTCCACTCCCTTTTAAGCGCGCGGAAAAGCCCTCTAGCTTTTCCTTTACGCTCAAGGTAGAAAGCATTTTCTCCACGTTGAATTCAGAAAAAATTCCAACAATTCTCTCTCTTATACCGTTAAAGTCGTCAAGCGTGTAGTCGTTTTGCACCTCAAAGGTAAACGGCTCTTTTATTTTTCCGTAATTAACGTTGTATTTAATTAAATAATTTTCAAACGCGTCCGCTAAATTTTTATCCTCTAAAAATAGCGGATTTTTTATAAATCTTATAAGCGTTCTTCTTTGGAAATTCTTGCGAAGAACGTCTATGTAAGTTAAAATAAGCGATATTAGTGGGTGTGATTCCGCCCTCTTTTTTTCATCGAGATAAAATGGTATCTCCAACAAATCGAAAGCAGATTTTATAGCATCACCGTAAAGATTAACGTCGGGCACGGCAATAGTAACGTCTCTATATCTACACTCACCGTTTATAACGGCGGTTTTTATAACCTCTGCAACGCGTTCTGCTTCGTCAGAGATGTTTTGTGCAGATAGATAGTACACGCCACCCTCCGCCTTAATCGCCCTCTTATTTGCCCTTTGAGGCTGGAATAGTCCGTCTATAATAAGCTTTCCCTCGGTGGCGTATGCACTTTTAACCGTTTTTTCTTCGATACTTATATTAAGTCTTCTTGAAAGGTCACGAATAAACTGTGCCGTCTCGTTTACAAAGACTTGTTTGTTCTCACCCTCCGTAAGCACGGCGGTAACAGATTTAGCAGTTTTAAATATAGCCTCTATCACAGAGCGTGCTTGAGCGGTAAAGCCGCTGTAACCGACTATGTATACGTTGGCGTTCTTGATTTCTTCGCTATCCCTTATAACGTCGGGAAGATAGTTTAAGAGCGAACTCTGGTCGTCGTAGCCTGCTTTTAACAAGAACTGCTCGTATTCCGAATACACGGTGTAAACGTCTTCTAGTTTGTTTTTTAGGACGGTATTGTTTACAGCCGACAAATCTTTAAGCGTTTCGGGAAAAACCTTTGCGCTCTTTAACTGTATAATAAGGTCGTACAAAGCTGGGGAGAGAGAACGATAACTAGCCTTAAAGCATTTAAGGCTAACTTTAGACAAAATCTTTTTAACGACCATGGACGCGCCCTCTTTAGAGAGAACTTTATCCACTTTTTTATGGTCGCGCAAAAACTTACCGAAAGAATACACTTCAGTATTAAACGTTCCGCCACACTCGGCACATAGGAGCCTTTCAATCATTAAAGATATCTTTGCCTCGCAAAATATCACGTTCCTATCCTTTAAGCCGTTTGACGAATCTTTTATTAAATTTATAGTTGCCGGAAACAGTTCAAAATACGAATCGGCAGTAATTAATTTTACCATAAGAATATTATAACATATTTTTAGGACATTTTCGTCACATAGATTTACTTTTTCTGTTAATTATGTTATTATTAGATAAGAAAATTTATATGGAGCGAAAAATGAAGAAATTTTTCCTATCTATTATGAGCGTTGCGCTGGCAATCTCCGTTTGTTTATTAGGTTCTGGATGCGGAGAAACAGCGCTGACGTTTAATAACAACTTTAGTGGCACCGACCAAGCACCTACTTATTTAGAAGAAGTATTGAAATACGATATTAAATACGTTGATGATTTTAGCAACGGCTACATTAAAAAGAGCGTTAACCTCACCGACGATATCGTATTTTGCGATTATAGTGGCACGTCCGTTCACTCGTTCAGTATTGAGGGACTCCTCCCAACCTATATCAAGACTAACATCGACGTTGCGTCCAACAGAATTTATCATCTTGTAACGGAGACGACAATCAACGCTACTTACCGCTTAAATGGTGAAGCACAAGCGCAAACTCATCAAGATTATATAAAGCAAGAAATCTTCTTCTTGCCTGCAGGACTCTCGTTTGCACCCATCTATTCGTACGTAGAACAAGAAAACACGCTAGTTAATTACGACAAATCTTCAAACACCACGAGTTTAACCCGTTGCCGTTATGAAGTAAAGACGTCCTACGATAAAGATTCTTACACGGTTGACAAAACTCTAATCTTAAACACGGCAAAACCAGACACCAAAACGCAATCAAAACAGACGTACGAATACGATTTTAGAGGCGTGATAGACAATTCGCAATTCATCTTCGCATCGAGAAACTTATCGCTCTCACAAGGCTCGTCAACAACTCTTCCCGTCGTATCTTTCTCTTATGGATACCCCGTTGAAGTTGCTATTGGAAACGAAGAAGAACTAACCTTGAACAATCTTTCAATAAACTATAACGGCACGGCTCTTACCGAAAACGTTCAACTCAAAGGTCTTCGCTATATGGTAAGTTCGATGACCAACTCTGGTTCTTCACAATTTATATACGTTCAAAAACAAGGTTCTGAAACCTTACCGTTCCGCGCATTGCCCGTTCAACTAGTTCAAACTCTTACCACTCACGGTGCATTTGAAATGCTCGGCGCACTAGTATTCACGTTGACCGACGTTGAAATTAAATAATAATAAAATTCAAAACACCTTGCTAAAAAGCAAGGTGTTTTTTTGTTTTCATATTCTTTTATAAAAGAATATGAAAACAAAAAAACAC
>SVIY01000022.1 GCA_015069265.1 Clostridiales bacterium | reverse complement strand
CCATTATGGTTGCAAGGAATGTTAGTTGACCTCCTGCTTTGATATCTTGTAAACCTGTAATAGTAAGGTTTGGTATGTCTAAAAATACTAAAAGACCGCCCACAAAAGCGATAAGAACGTACAAGATGTTTCCGAGGTTGTTCATTATCGGTCCTAAAATATTTGCGAATGCGTGTGCTTTGCTAGCGTCTTCAAATAGTTGTTCGTTCTTTTCATTGAAATCTTTTATCGCATCTTCTTCGTGACAGAAAACTTTAACTACTTTTTGTCCGTGCATAATCTCCTCGATAAAGCCTTCTTCGCTAGCTAGAGATTTCTGTTGACGGATAAAATATTTAGCACTGTTGCCACCCACGAGCTTGGTAACGAAAAACATTGCAATAACGCCTAAAAATATGACTAACGTCAGCCAAATACTAGATGAGAACATTATTATAAGTAAGGTGACAATGCTTATAGATACCGAGAAGAATTGGGGAATGCTTTGGGATACTAATTGACGGAGCGCGTCCGTATCGTTGGTAAACGAACTCATTATATCGCCGGTTTTGTGTTGGTCAAAGAACTTAACGGGCAGAGACTGCATTTTATTAAAGAGTCCCGTTCTTATCTCATGCAAGAATTTTTGAGTGAGAACCGCCATTAATCTTGAATAAATGAAGTTGCATAAAATACCTGCACCGTAGACGCAACCCATCGTTATAAATATTTTAACGAGTGAGCCCCATACTGCGTCCATACCCTCGATTAAACCTTTTCCTATTTGAAGGATAAGTCTTTCAAGGAAGATAGAGGAGGAAACACTGACAATAGCACTTATCACTAAACACCCGAACACCAAAAAGAGCATTTTGCCATTGGTCTTAAAAAGTATTTTTAGTAGTCTTTTAAGTGTGCCTTTTTTAGCTTTGGGGCGAGCTCCTTTCATACCGCCTTTCATACCACCGCGTATGGGCATAGGTTTAGCCATTGTCGTCACCTCCTTTGTTTTGAGAGTAATAGAGTTCTTGGTAAACCTCGTTATCCTTTAATAGTTGTTCGTGGTTTCCAATAGCTGTGATTTTTCCGCCTTCCATAATTAAAATCTTGTCTGCATCTTGAACGGACGCAACGCGTTGTGCGATTATAATTTTTGTGGTTTCGGGAATATATTCGCGGAATGACTTTCTAATTAAAGCGTCCGTCTTCGTGTCTACTGCGCTCGTAGAGTCGTCAAGGATAAGAATTTTTGGTTTTTTTAGCAATGCGCGCGCAATACAAAGTCTTTGCTTTTGTCCACCGGAGAAGTTTGCACCGCCTTGTTCTACGTGTCTATCTAAATCGGTAAAATCTATTTGGGCAAGTTTGAGTGCGTGTAAAATTTCCTCATCACTAGCGTTTTTGTCCCCCCACTGCATGTTTTCGCGGAGCGTTCCTGAAAACAATTGGTTTTTTTGCAAAACCATTGCAACGGAATTTCTTAAAGCATTTAGTTCGTAATCTTTAACGTTTTCGCCAGACACCTTTACTTCGCCCTCTACGGTGTCGTAAAGACGGGGGATAAGGTTGACGAGTGTGGTTTTACTGCTTCCCGTCGCACCTAAAATACCAACCGTTTCACCACTTTCAATCTTGAGGTTTACGTCTGATAAAACGAAGTTTTTAGCGTCCTTTGAGTATTTAAAGCTTACGTCCTTAAATTCAATACTGCCGTCTTTTACTTCGGTGATTCCATTTTCTTTTGATACGATTGAGCTATTTTCGTTAAGTACTTCGTAAATACGTTTTGCAGATGCTACGCTCATAATTATCATAACCATAATCATAGACAGCATCATCAAACTCATAAGCATTTGGAATGAATAGGTCATAAAGCTTTGCAACTCTGCAAGTTTAAGAACTTGTTCGTTTTTGTTGATGATGAGCATTGAGCCTATGATATAAATCAGAATAAGACCTGCGTAAATGCAGAAGTTCATGAGCGGGCCGTTAAGAGCAATGAGCTTTTCTGCCTTTGTAAAATCGTTCTTTACGTTGTCTGAAGCCTTGGAGAATTTTTCCTTTTCGTAATCTTCTCTAACGTACGATTTAACAACTCGCATACCGTGGATATTTTCTTGTACGGACTCGTTAAGCGCGTCGTACTTATGGAAAATTCTGTTGAAGAACGGTATCGCTTTTTTCATAATGAGCGTTAGTCCAATGGCAAGGATAGGCACTGTTCCAACGAAGATTAAAGCCATTTGCGCGTTTATGGTAAAGGACATAACTAGCGAGAATATTAGCATGAACGGAGCGCGAATAGCAGTTCTAACAATCATCATATAGCTCATTTCCACGTTGGTTACGTCGGTGGTTAAACGCGTAACTAAACTAGACGTGGAGAATTTATCAATATTGGAAAATGAAAAGCCTTGAATTCGCGTGAACATATCTTTTCGTAGGTTTTTTGCAAAACCGCTGGCGGCGGTTGAACAGTATCGCCCTGCCGCTACACCGCAGAGCAGTGAAACGAAAGCAAGACCTAATAAAATTCCACCGTATTTTAATATTTCTTGAATTAAAAACTCGGTATTGCCCGATTCGGATATGGTCTTAATTCTATCCAAAAGCAAAGTCATTATGTAGGGAATAAGGCATTCCATAACAACCTCAATCGCAACCAAAAGCGGAGCGAGGAAAGAGGGCTTTTTGTATTCGCGAACTGACTTTCCAAGCGTTTTGATAACGGGGATAAATCCGGTCTTTTCAGTTTTTGTCTGTCGCATTATCTTGTTGCTCCTTTTTTAAATATATCAATTATTGTTTCAATTCTTGGGAAATTAAACGAGGGTTTAAATTCTTTTGGGCAAAGAATGAAGTTCAATGTCGCACCTTGAATAATACAGTTATAAAGCCTTGCATATTCGCTCGCTTCATAGTCGTCCTTAAAATCTCCTCGCTTCATGCCTTCTTCAAAGAAAGCAAACATACGCACGTGCGGAGGTGCTTTTTTGCAGTTTTTAGGGGGAGACTCACCAGATTCTACCCTCATAAAAACGTTGGATACAAAAAAGTAATATCTGTATGCAAAAATCTCGTCTTTTTTCATATTCGCAAACGTGTACTCGGTAAGTTTTTTAAGCTTTTCTACATAGTTGTCACTGTTTTTCATGACCTCGTCCAAAAAGTCCATCATATTCTTACCGCGAGTTTCCATAACGGCATCAAAAATTGCCTTTTTACTGTCGAAATAATGATAAAAAAGCCCGTGACTACACTTTGCTTTTTTAACTATATCGTTGATTGTCGCGCCACTATAGCCCTTTTCACAAAATACTTTTAGGGCGGAGACGACAATGTCAGATCTTCTGTCATCTTTTATCCTAATCAACTGTTCGTCTGATTTGGGCATAAACTTCTCCTTTTGATTGACACAAAAGTCAATCGCAAGTATTATATAATAGCCAAACTATTTAAGTCAAGTGTTTAACAGTCAATTTGAGTGATTTATTGACAAAAAAGTCAGTCGTAAAAAATATTAGTTTTTTACCGAAAATTAAGAGGCGAAATTCGACGTAAAATATTAATTTTTTGCGCGATTAAAAAGGGTAGACGATTGACATATACACTTTATTAGTGTATAATAAACTAATAGTAAAAATTAACGTGACGGAAAAAATCTTATGAAGAATTATTTTACAAGTGAAAGTGTAACGAGTGGGCATCCGGATAAGGTGTGCGACAATATCTCCGACGCAATTCTTGACGCTTATTTGTCTCAAGATGAAAACTCACGTGTTGCGTGCGAATGTAGCGTTACTACAGACTTTATTTTGATTATGGGCGAAATAACCTCTTCTGCTAAAGTCGACGTGGAAAAAATCGCAAGAGATACGGTTGCAGATATAGGCTACACTGAAAAGGGAATAGGTTTTTCACACCAGAGCGCACAAGTTTTAGTTAAACTCAACAAGCAAAGTGCGGACATTGCTCTTGGAGTGGACAATTCTATAGAAGCAAAGGAAGACGGAAAGGATAAGTACGATAAAATTGGTGCAGGCGACCAAGGACTTATGTTCGGTTATGCTTGCAGAGAAACTGACGATTATATGCCTCTCCCGATTGTCTTGTCGCATAGACTTTGCCAAAAGCTTGAACAGGTTAGAAAGAGTGGAGAATTATCCTACTTAAGACCTGACGGAAAAGGACAAGTAACCGTAGAATATTTTCACGGAAAGCCAAAGCGTATAGAAGCTGTCGTTTTGTCGACACAGCATAATAGCGAAGTGTCTACTGAACAGTTGAGAGCAGATATTAAAAAATACGTAATCGACCCAATTCTTCCCGTTGAGTTTATAGATGAAAACACCAAATATTACATCAACCCAACAGGGCGCTTTGAGATTGGTGGACCGACAGGAGACTCTGGACTTACAGGAAGAAAGATTATAGTTGATACGTACGGTGGAAAGTGTCCTCACGGTGGCGGAGCATTTAGCGGAAAAGACCCGACTAAAGTTGACCGTTCGGCTGCATATATGGCAAGATACGTTTGCAAAAACATTGTCGCATCAGGACTTGCGGACGAGTGTCAAATTCAAGTGGCTTACGCGATTGGCGTCGCAAAACCCGTATCGGTCAAAGTGGATACTTTTGGAACGGGCAAACTCTCTGACGAGCGTTTAGCGGAAATCGTTATGGAAGAATTCGACCTCCGTCCTTTGGCAATCATTGAAAAACTCGATTTGAGAAAACCCGTTTATAAAAAGACGGCAAGTTACGGTCACTTTGGTCACGCAGACTTTTCTTGGGAAAAGACCGATAGCGTAGATAAACTCAAAAAGTATTTGTAAAAAAATGAGTTTTGTCGGTTGGTTAAAAAAATTCTTGCGACTGCACGTCTATAACCCCGAATGGCAATGTTCGGTGTGTGGAGAGGAGAATTTCGACGGCGGGTTCGTGTGCAAAGAGTGTGAAAAACAGTTGCCGTATAACGATGGGTATATATGCAATCACTGTGGTAGAAAAACTACTGTGGACGAGGAATATTGCATAACTTGTAAAGATAGCTTAATTGCCATAGACAAGGCGAGAAGTGTTTTTAATTACGAACAACCTGTAAGTAGATTGATTACGAGCTTTAAGTATTCAAACCATAGATATTTAGCCGAATATTTCGGAGACAAAATGGCACTGCTTTACTTAAAGAACTATTTTAATGCCGACTTTTTCGTATACGTTCCGATGACAGAGAAAGCAGAGCGAAAAAGAGGGTATAATCAATCTCGCTTGCTCGCACAAAGGATTTCATATAAAACCGAAGTTCCCGTTCTTGATTGCATAGCAAAAGTGAAAGACACTAAAAGACAGGCAAAACTCGGAAGAAAAGATAGACTTAAAAATCTAGAGGGAGCGTTTAGGGTAACCGATAGGAAAGCGGTCAAAGATAAGACGATTGTTATAATTGACGACGTTACGACAACGGGCGCGACGGCGGAAACGATTGCAAATCGACTGCGAAAAGCTGGAGCAAAGTACGTATATTTATTAACGGTGGCAAGCACACCGTCGTATGATATAAAAGCAAAAAAAGGTAAAAAACAAAACCATAGGAGTAAAAATGGGATTATTTAGATACATGCTAGGGGGAGAAGCAAGAAAAAACCTCAAAAAAATTGACAAGCTCGCAGACAGAGTTTTGTCACTTCAAAGTAAGTACGAAGCGTTTACCGATGAAGAACTCCGTCACCATACGGAATTCTTTAAGGGCAGACTAAAATCAGGTGAAACGCTCGACGACATTATGTGCGATGCGTTTGCAGTTGTTAGAGAGGCGGCGTACCGTGTTCTCAACATGCGCCACTATAAAGTTCAGATTATCGGTGGTATAACCTTGCACCAAGGCAGAGTCGCAGAAATGAAAACAGGTGAAGGTAAAACTTTGGTTGCAACCTTACCTGCATACCTCAACGCGCTTACGGGTGAGGGCGTTCACATCGTAACCGTCAACGACTACCTCGCTTCGCGTGACGCAGAGTGGATGGGTAAGGTGTATAAGTTCTTGGGACTTACCGTTGGCGTTGCAGTTACAGGTATGGACGACGATGAAAAGAGAAAGGCCTATGCTTGCGATATTACTTACGGAACTAACAACGAAATGGGCTTCGACTACTTGAGAGACAACCTTAAGAGTAGACTTGAACAAATGGTTCAACGCCCCTTAAATTTTGCAATCGTCGACGAGGTTGACTCTATTTTAATCGACGAGGCAAGAACTCCGCTTATCATTTCGGGTAAAGGTCAAGAGTCTAGCGATAAGTATATAACGGCAAACAAGTTCGTTAAGTCTTTAATCATCGACCAAGACTTTACTATCGACATTAAAGAAAAGAGCGTTCAAATAACCGAGTCGGGTGCAAAGAAAGCAGAAGCATTCTTTGGACTTTCTAACTTCGCGGATATTGAAAACGCTTCACTTTCACACCATATCCAACAAGCGCTCAAAGCCAACCATATTTTTAAGAGAGATAACGATTACGTCGTATCTGACGGTGAGGTTATAATCGTTGACGAGTTTACCGGTCGTCTTATGATTGGTAGACGTTATTCGGACGGCTTGCATCAAGCAATCGAAGCAAAGGAAAGTGTAAAAATTAGAAACGAAAACAAAACTTATGCGACCATTACCTTCCAAAACTATTTTAGAATTTATAAGAAGTTGTCGGGTATGACGGGTACGGCAAAGAGTGAGGAAGAAGAATTCCGTTCAATTTACGGACTTGACGTATTGGAAATTCCCACCAATAGACCAGTCGCAAGAATTGATATGCCCGATATAATCTATAAGACAGTTGCTGGTAAAAATAAAGCAATCGTAAAAGAAATCGTTGAAAGACACAAAAAAGGTCAACCTGTTCTAGTAGGTACTGTAACCGTAGAAAAATCAGAAGAAATCTCTAAACTTCTCATTAAAAACGGCGTTAAGCACAACGTTTTGAACGCTAAAAACCACGCGAGAGAAGCGGATATCGTTGCTCAAGCAGGAAGACTTGGCGCAGTAACGATTGCGACCAACATGGCAGGTCGTGGTACGGATATTTTGCTCGGTGGTAACCCCGAGTTCTTGGCAAAGAGAAAACTTCGTGAAGAGGGTGTTGAGCCTGACGTTATCGAGCTTGCAACTTCATATATCGCGGATATTCCCGAAGACGTTATGAAAGTTAGAGAGCACTACCAAGAAATTTATAAGGCATTAAAAGAACAAACCGATGCTGAAAAGATTAAGGTAGTAGAAGCAGGCGGACTTCATATTTTGGGTACTGAAAGACACGAATCTCGCCGTATTGATAATCAGTTGCGTGGTAGAAGTGGTCGTCAAGGCGACGCTGGTTCATCTGTATTCTTCATTTCATTAGAGGACGATTTGGCAAAGCGTTTCGGTGGCGAAAAAATGCAGAAGATTTATAATTTCTTCAATCTTCCCGAAGACGAACCCATGCAGTTCAAGATTTTATCGCGCAGTATTGAAAACGCGCAGCGTACTATCGAGGGCAAAAACTTCGGTATAAGAAAACACGTCCTTGAATACGATGACGTTATGAATAAACAACGTGAAGTTATGTACGCCGAAAGAATGAAGGTTATTAAGGATGAAAACGTTCACGAAGATATCTTAAAACTCATTCCCGAATTCGTTCGTTACGTAGTTGTTTCGTCGGTAGATAATGAAAATAAGCCTGAAACGTGGAATTTGGATGAGCTAAACAAGGCAATCGAGTTAAAACTTCTTCCCAAAGACAGTCAGTTTGCAACAATTGAACGTGCAGAAAACTGGGACTTTGAAACTTTCGTTGAAAAACTCACCGAAGAAACAATTAACGTTTACCAAGCAAAAATCGACAGATATAAGGAAGAGGGTATTAACTTCTCCGAGGTCGAAAGAATGGTATTGCTCAAAAATATCGACACTAAATGGATTGACCATATCGACGCAATGGACCAACTCCGCAAAGGTATAAGTTTAAGAAGTTACGGTCACGTAGACCCCGTGGTCGAATATAAAAAGGAAGGCTTCGAGATGTTCGAAGACTTGACTGCATCTATTCAAGACGATACGATAACCTTGCTCTTAAAGGCAGAACTTCGTCGTGTTCAACCTGTAAAACAGGAAAACAGAAACTTGCAGACCAATATGCAAACAGGCCCTGCACGTCCGAAACAAGTCGTTCACGAAATTGGAAGAAACGACCCCTGTCCTTGCGGAAGCGGAAAGAAGTATAAAAACTGTTGCGGTGCAAAATAGGTGTTAAATGATTAAAAGCGAAGAATTTAAGCTTAAAATAAAAGAATTAAAAGGTATCCTTGGCGAGACGGGACACTCTCTTTGACATCGACAGATTAAGAGAGGAGTTAAAGGAAAAGATAGAACTTTCTCAAACCCCCGAGATTTATTCTGACCTTGCAAAATCACAGCAGATTTCAAAAGAAATAGCATCGCTTGACAACAAGGTCACCGCATTTAATAAAGCTGAAAGGGTAATAAACGACGCAAAAGATTTAGTCGACCTCGCAGAAGAGGAGAACGACGAGAGTCTTTTAGGAGAACTTTCTAGCGAGCTTATTGCGGTTGAAAAGCAAATAGAGGAAATGCGTCTTGCAGCGCTCTTAAAGGGTAAGTACGACAAGTTAAACGCACTTCTTACTCTGCACGCGGGCGCAGGCGGAACAGAGGCTTGCGACTGGACGGAAATGCTTTATCGCATGTATATGTATTATGCGGAAAAGCACGGATATAGGCTTATAGAACTTGATAGATTAGAGGGCGACGAAGCCGGTATAAAGTCCGTTTCCTTTAAGATTGAGGGCGATTGTGCATATGGGTATTTAAAAGCGGAAAAAGGCGTGCATAGATTGGTGCGCATCTCTCCGTTTGATGCCAATAAGAGAAGACATACGTCATTTGCTTCACTTGAAGTTATGCCCGAAATTGAGGACGACGAGGAAATAAAGATTAGTCCTGACGAACTAAAGGTGGATACTTTCCGTTCAAGCGGTGCAGGTGGTCAGCACGTAAACAAAACCGAATCGGCAATAAGAATTACACACTTGCCGACTGGAATTGTCGTTGCTTGCCAAAACGAGCGCAGTCAAACCCAAAATCGCGAAATGGCAATGAAAATGCTTATCAGTAAACTTATTGAAAAGCGCGAAGCCGAAAGAATGGAACTTGACCAAGACATTAAGGGCGAGATTAAAAAGATAGAGTGGGGCAGTCAAATACGTTCGTACGTTTTCTGTCCATATACGCTCGTTAAAGACCATAGAACAGGTTACGAAATAACTGACGTAAACTCTGTAATGAACGGAAATATTCAAGGATTTATACACGATTATCTTAAGAAATCACAATGAGTTATTTTGAAAGGATAAAAAACACACCGATAAAAGAAAACCCTATTATTATGGGTATAGAAACGTCTTGTGATGAGACGGCGGTGGCAATAATAAAGAACGGCAGAGAAATACTTGCTGATGAAATTATAAGTTCTGCAACCGAACACGCACGTTTTGGCGGTGTTGTTCCGGAGATTGCTTCCCGTTCGCACACCACGGCTATTTTAACGGCAACAGAACGCGCGTTAAAGAGCGCGAATATGACGCTCGACGATATTGACGCTTTTGCCGTAACCGAGGGCGCAGGACTATTGGGTGCGCTTTTAGTCGGTGTTTCTTTTGCAAAAGCACTTGCTTTTTCTACGGGTAAACCTCTCGTTCCCGTAAGTCATATAAGGGGGCATATCGCGGCTTCTTACCTTGCGGATAAGGAGCTGGAACCGCCCTTTATAAGTATATTGGCAAGCGGTGGACATACCGCAATAGTTGCCGTTGAAGATTATTACAACCTAAAAGTTTTAGGTAGCACCATCGACGACGCGGTGGGCGAGGCTTTCGATAAGGTTGCTCGCGTTTTGGGACTTCCGTATCCAGGAGGTCCAAACGTTGAAAAACTTGCTAAAAGTGGTAAAAACAATATAGTTTTGCCAAAAATGCTTAAAAATTATAGCGGTGGGGAATTTGACTTTTCATATAGCGGATTAAAGACTGCGGTAATTAATTACGTCCATAATCAAACGGAAAAAGGCGTTGAGATTGTAAAAGAGGACGTCGCGGCAAGTTTCCAACACTCTGCAGTGGACGTTATAATAGAAAAAGCACTAAAAGGCGCAAAAAAGTTTGGTTATAATACCATAGCGATATCTGGTGGGGTTGGTGCGAACGGTTATTTAAGAGAAGCGCTAACTAACGCAGTAAAGGATAAAGGTATTAAACTTGTGCTTCCCGAAAAGCGTTATTGTACCGATAATGCCGCAATGATAGGTGCGGAAGGATATTTGCAATATAAAAAAGGCAATTTTGCCGATTTAACGCTCAATGCGTCGGCAGTTATGCCGTTATAGGTGATAAGATGATAAAACATATCGTATGCTTTAAGTTGAACGAGGGCGAAAGTCCCGAAAAAGCAAAAGAAGTTTTGCTTTCTATGAAAGGAAACGTCCCTTTGATTAGAGAAATAGAAGTGGGGGTGGACGTTTTGCACTCCGAACGCTCTTATGACGTTATTTTATCAGTAGTTCTTGACGATATGAATGCGTTGGAAGAGTATCAAAAAGACCCTTATCACTGCGAAGTTGTGAAAAAACATATGCATAAGGTAAGAAAATCAAGCATAGCCGTTGATTATGAAATATAATTGATGACAAAGTTTAATAGCGAGTATGGCGGAATTGGCAGACGCGCTAGATTCAGGTTCTAGTGGGTAACACCGTACAGGTTCAAGTCCTGCTACTCGCACCAAAAAACAAAGGGGGCAAAAAGCCCCCTTTTTGTTTTTTGGTATAAGTAGTGTGTGAATGAGTCTGTCGTTCTCTTGGGGTTTTTTAAACTCCAAGTAAAAATTTGAAAAGTATTGCAATTTTGTTGTTTTGTGATAAAATAAATATAGGAACTTAAAAAGAGGAGGTAGGGCATGAAAAACAAATTAATATCTTTCTTTTTGATCTTGATAATACTTATAGGTGCAAGTTCGCTTTTAGGTTGTTTTGGGACGGGTGGTACTACTGAAAAAAATTACAACGATGATATTGAGGTCGTCGCACCCGAGGACGTTACCACCGAACATTTTGTTGAGGAGGAGGGAACGACCTATTACACTTCCAAAGGACTTTTATTGTGTGTTAGTATAAACGGCGAGTATATGATTATGGAGTACTTTTCCGTTGACGGCAATAAAAGAGTATATGACAACTTGTATTTTTATGAAGACGATTATATTTATATGATAACGGGTGATTATAAGGATATTTATGCTTCTTTAGAAAATGCTGAAAACAATCCTTATGCGGAAGAAGAAAAAGAGGACGGCTACGACATACAGGTTAATATAAAGAAATCTGGTATTTATAAACTCACGTTTGACGTAGAGACCCTTAAATTCGGTTTAGAGTTTAAGGCGGAGATATCCACTCCCGTTTATTACACCATTAAAAATTGCAGTATCTACAGCAAGGCAACGGAATGGGTGGAAATGAGCTTAAATCCTACGAATAACGATGAGTTTGTCATCAACAACTTTGCTGTTGACGCAGGCGCAACGGTTAGTTTTTATAACAATCTTCACGTAAGTCATTATAAAATAACTTTAGACCCTGCAAATGAAAATAATTACGTTTCGGGGGAAGGACTATTTGTTACCGTAAACGTTGGTGGGAATTATAACATCTATATTAACAGAAAGACTTACGTTGTGCGCTTTGAACTTTTAAATCCCGAAACGGCAACTTATACTTGTGTGTACTATGATGGTACCGACTTTATTGATTTAGAGAAAGAGAATGAAGAAATTCCTTATATCTTCGTTAAGGAATTAACTGTGGAAAAAAATCAAAGATTGCCTAATTTTTACTCGGCGAAATATAAAGCGTACGATTTGTCTCTAATAGAAACTAACTTGCTTTCTAAATACGGCGAAAACTATTATTTTAAGCAAGCGGGAACTTACAAAGTTACGGTCAATTTACTTAATTTTGAAATATCGGTGGAATTAATTCCGCAATAGAAAAAAGGCACGATACCGTGCCTTTTTTTATTCGTCAATTCTCTTTTTACACCAACTTTTTTTGTGGCAGTTGGGGCATCTTAATCTTCGTCTTGTTATTGTATGTGCACCCATGATATACGCCTTAAAAGTAGGGATGAAACGATGTCCACAATGTATACACTCAAACGTTCCTGCCTCTCTATCAAAATAAGATAACAAGAATATGTTTGGGATAAGGAGAACGAACGCGAGAGCAACTATTAATATTTTTATCCAGTCTTGCATTGGAACATAAGCTGCAACAACAGTTAAAATGAGAGTATAAATAATAATCACAACGGCGGATAGGTTATATAAAATAAACTTTCTTTTATTGTTTTTAACCAAGCCTATAATGTTTTCTTCTGCCTTGTCAACGTACTTATTGTTGTCAAGATTTTCTCCCGATAAAAGCTCGTTTACGGATATGTCTAAAATTTCACACAAGGGGAGCATCAAACTTACGTCTGGCATACCTTTTCCCGTTTCCCATTTAGAAACGGTTTTATCTGTAATCGAAAGCTTTTCCGCAATGTCATTTTGAGTTAAGTTTTTTTCTTTTCTTTTTTCTTGAATAAATTTGCCGATTTTTATTTGGTTCATAGCACTGCCTCCTTCTTTAAGTTTATTATATCATAAATTTTAGCAAAAATACCCCTACTAACCGTAGAGTTTTGATTTTAAAAGGTAATTAATCGTAAACATTATATATAATATATCCGATTGACATTTTTTTTCTATCGTTGTATAATTAAAATAAGGTAAAAATTATGGCACCAAATTCTTTGTTTGAAAAAATTAATATTTATCCCTACGGGTTATGTATAGCGGCGGGTATTTTAGCTTGCATTTTTATTTTGTTCTTTTACACCAAAAAGAAAGGTGTTCCGCAACAAGTGCAAGACTATAGCTTTTTTATCGGAATAGTTTCAATCGCATTTGGTTTTTTATCGGCGAAATTTTTCCAAGCCATATACAATTGGATAGAAAGTGGATTTAAAAGATTTAATTTCTACTCGGCTGGAATAACCGTAATGGGTGGCTTTGTCGGTGGCGCGGCAATTTTCCTTATTCTTTATTTTGGACTTGCTAAACTTGTCTTTAAGGGCAAGAAAAAAAGGTTGCACAAAGTTTATTTTAACGATTTACTTTTGGTTGCGCCAATTTGTATCACCATTGCACACGCGTTTGGCAGAATCGGTTGTTTGATGTCAGGTTGCTGTCACGGAGCATATCTTGGCAAAGATTACGTTTTTGGCGGAATTTATATGCAAGGCACAACTAATGGTTGGGGATATTACGTACCCACGCAATTATACGAATCATTATTTTTGTTCGTGTTGTTTGCGGTGTTGTCCGTACTGTATTTTAAGCGTTGCAATATAATTCTGCCGATATATCTCATTGCTTACGCTGTGTGGAGAATGTTTATAGAATTCTTCCGCACCGATGAAAGAGGTGGCGCGTTCCTTTCATTAGCACCGTCACAGTGGATGTCGATTGTGTTTGCGCTAATAGGGGTAGGGATGATTATTTTTTATATTCACAAGAAGATACCCTTGTTCTTCCCAAAGCAAGAAAAAGAGGAAAAGAAAAAATAAAAAACAAAAAGACCGAACTTTCGGTCTTTTTTTGTACGAAAAAAAGGCTCTAAATAGAGCCTTAATTTTTTGCATTAATTATTCAGCGTCAGCCTTTTTTGCTCTGGGCTTTCTAGTGGTAGTCTTTTTTGCAGGTGCTTCGGCAGGAGTTTCTTCTACTACGGGAGCAGCTTCAACGGGAGCAACTTCTTCAACTACTGCAACTTTTGCCATAGCGTCAACTCTTTTAGCGAGTTTTGCTTTCTTGTTAGCTGCGTTGTTTGCATGATAAATGTTCTTGGAGCAAGCAGAGTCGATAGCAGAGAATGCTACGGAAAGAGCTGCCTTTGCTTCTTCCAACTTACCCTCTTTAATAAGAGCGTCAACTTTCTTCATTTCGGTTTTTACAGCCGAACGGATAGCCTTATTTTGTTCGGTCTTTTTTTCGTTTACTAAAACTCTTTTCTTTGCAGATTTAATATTTGGCATGTTATATGCACTCCTTAGTTTCTTTTAATATCGCTAATCATTTTAACACAAAATAAAAGTAAAAGCAACTACATTTAAGTTAAAATCTATCTTTTTAATTTTATTTTCACTATTTTTCTATAAATTTTCATACAATCTATTATGGCAAACGGTTATATAGCGGTATTTGATAGTGGAATAGGCGGAATTTCTATGCTAAATGAACTCATCCGCCTTATGCCAAACGAACGATTTATCTATTTTGGCGATAACGAAAATGCGCCTTATGGAAATAAGAGTAAACGCGAACTGTTCGAACTTGCAATTAGTGGGATAGAACGGCTTAACTCTTTTCCAATAAAAGCGTTGGTTTTAGGGTGCAATACACTTTCTGCGAATCTTATTGGGGAAATAAGGAGCTATTCAAAAGTGCCGACGTTTGGAGTGTTTCCACCGATTGAGCGGTGCGTTGTTAATGGTGAGAAAACGCTAGTGCTATGTACCGTGCAAACTAGGGAAAAGATTAAAAATCATTACGGTGTTGACGTGGTTGGCCTAAAAAATCTTGCCTCTGAAATCGAGCGATGCGCCTTTTGCTTAAACGACGTTGATTTTAGTAAAAACTTGTCGCTCTATTCAGTGGGGAAGTTTTGCAAGAAGAAAGAGTATTACGACACGATAATTTTAGGCTGTACTCACTACGAATTTATAAAAAACAAAATTTCTGACCACTTTCGACCCCGAAAAATTATAAGTGGTAATTTTTTTACAGCAATGAGGGTGAAAAAATATTTTGAAAATCATAAATCGCTAGAAAATAACTATCAAAATTCAGTTTTGTTTATTGGAAAAAACGCCGAAGCGAATAAAAAATTTTTTGTTTTGAGTGGTCAAATCGGGTCAAACCCCTGAAAAAAAATTTAAAAAGTGGTCAAAAATTTTCTAAAAAGGGTTGACGGTGGTCAAAAATAGTGTTATAATAACACTGCAATAAAGAAGGAGGGGTATAGTCTAGTTATGTCCGGTAGAACGTACATGCATCAACTCGATGCTAAAAACAGAATGAGAATACCGGCAAAACTGCGCGAAGAACTTGGTCCGAATTACTCGGTCATGTTA
The DNA here is from genome assembly GCA_015069265.1 of Clostridiales bacterium. GTDB lineage: Bacteria > Bacillota > Clostridia > Christensenellales > Borkfalkiaceae > UBA1259. The sequence continues at coordinate 3,035 of SVIY01000022.1, read as the reverse complement.
GGTTCGGGTGGTTGTCTTTACGTTTACACGGAAGAGCAAACACAAAAGATTCGCGAAAAGCTCAACAACATTAACCCCTTTAAAGAAAGTCAGTTAAAAGCCGCTCGTTATATTCTACATAACAGTTGGGATGCAGAAGAGGACAAGCAGGGCAGAATTCTTATCCCTGAAAACCTTCGCAACATTGCAAAGATAGTTAAAAACGTTGTAGTGTTCAAAGGACCTAACTGTGTTGAAATTTGGGCAGAGGAAGTTTGGAACGAATACTTCAGCGACGTTGATTTTTCCAATCTTGCAGATGCGTTTGACGAATTAAATGGCAATGACTGAACTTAAGCACTTTCCCGTAATGCTCGGTGAGTGCATCGAGGCTCTTAAAGTTAAAGACGGGGGAATTTATTTTGACGGAACGCTCGGTGGGGGCGGACACTCCTACGAGATTTTGAAAAACAGTGCTCCAAACGGAAAACTTATCGCTACCGACCTTGACACCTATGCTATCGGACGCGCAAGCGAAAGACTTAAAGAATTTGACGGCAGATTTACTCTAGTAAACGATAATTTCAAGAACTTTTGCCAGATAAAAGAAGATTTGGGTGTTGAAGGCTTTGACGGAATACTTTTAGACCTCGGTGTTTCAAGTTTTCAACTAGACGATAGAGAAAGAGGTTTTTCCTACCTAGCAAACAACGTAAAACTCGATATGCGTATGAATCGTGACAATCCGCTAACGGCGAGAAAGGTTGTAAACGAGTACGCGGAAAGAGAATTAAAGAGAATATTATCCGAATACGGAGAAGAACGATTCGCATCGACAATCGCTTCAAACATAGTTAAGACGAGAGCGGTTAGACCTATAGAAACGGTTGGCGAGTTGATAGAAATCATAGAAAAGAGCATACCCAAAAAGTTCCAACACGACGGACACCCTGCAAAACGAACTTTCCAAGCTATTAGAATTGAGGTTAACGGAGAGTTGGACGGGCTATATGAAATAGTTCTTTCTATGGCAAGAGCCTTGAAGAAAGGCGGAAGAATTGCAATACTTACCTTTCACTCGTTGGAAGATAGAATTGTAAAAAGAGCATTTAAGGAACTTGAATGCGACTGCATATGCGACAAGAGTTTGCCCATATGTGTTTGTGGAAAGAGGAAAGAGGTGGAAATAATCACTAAACATCCGATAACCGCAAGTGATGAGGAATTATCCTTAAACGGCAGGTCAAAAAGCGCAAAACTGCGTGTCGCCGAAAAGATTTAATATATAAGAGGAGAAAATTAAAAATGCTAACCGCAAGACGTTCAAACGAAAGCACGAATAACGCTTATTCCACTAGCAGTAAATCAGCTGGTGTACAGGTTTTGGAAAGACCTGAAACGTATGAAGAAAAAAACAGCGCAACGCCTGTAATATCAGACAATGCCGCCGCGGAAATGCATAAAAATTTAGAAAAACTCTTAAATTACGATAGATATTCTGCAGAAATGCAAGAAGAAGTCGTTTCCGAGAGTGCAATGGTTGTATCGGATATTTCCGAAGAGGATATAAGACCTACTTCTACAACTATGCAGTTCGGTGAAGATATCGACGTTATAAGAGAAGAAATGAGCAAGAGCAAGGAAGAAGATGAAGAACATTCTTACCGCCTAAACAACAAGGGCAGAGTAGTATTAGCGCTTTACGCTGTTGTGGTTTCGGTAATCATGGCACTCATTATCATCAACACCGGCGTTCTTTCTAATCTTTCTGAAGAAACTGCTTCAAGAAGTGCAGAACTTAACGAAGCTATGAATAGACACGTTGAAATCCAAACGGAAATTGAGCACATGTCTAGCGATGAATATATCATTGACAAAGCAGTAAACGAAATGGGCATGATTAAAGGGTAATTATCTAGATGTATCCCGAATACAATTAAGTATAAAGGATAAGGAGATAACTACTATCAAAGAAGATTTTTCAATAACAGTGTTACGAAAGAGGTTATTCGCAATAACGATTGCGGTAACCTTTTTATTTTTGGCGATAATTGGCAGACTGTTTTACGTGCAAGTTGTGTGGGGTGACGACCTTCAAGAAAAGGCAATCGACCAATGGACAAGAGAAATTCCCGTCGTTGCACAACGAGGAAAGATTTTTGACGTTAACGGTATAGTTTTGACCGATAACGACGATACGTATAGCGTTTTTGTAAGAAAACGTGCGGTTAATGACGTTGAGCAGTTAGCAAAAGCATTGTCTGAAACCTTGGAAGTCGATTACGAGTACGTGTATAACCGCTTGACTACGACAATATCTAGCGAAGTCACGATAAAAAAGCAAGTAAGTAAAGAGCAAATTTCCAAACTTTTATCTGAAAACTTTAGTGGCGTTTATTATTCTAGGGATAATTTTAGAGTTTATCCTTATAACGAGTTTTTAACTTCAGTTTTAGGTTTCACTTCAACCGACGGAAAAGGTCAGTCAGGGTTAGAATTATATTATGACAAATACTTGTCGGGAATAAACGGCGAAATATTGTACGAAACGGATATAGTAGGGGTGGAAATTGACGGTGGCAATGCGAGTTATATTCCTGCAACTGACGGATTAAACTTAAAACTTACTATTGACTTTGAAATTCAACAGCTAGTTGAGACTGCGATGGAAGAAGCTATGCAAATCCACCAGGCAAAATCGGCTCAAATGATAGTTATAGACCCCTCTAACGGCGCAGTACGGGCACTTTGCAATAAGCCATCGTTTAATCTTAACGAAATTCCAAGAGACGATTTAGACGCGCTCAATAAACTTTCTAGAAATAATTTAGTGAGCGATATTTACGAGCCAGGTTCAACTTTTAAGGTGCTCACTGCGGCTGCAAATATTGAAGAATATTTAAACGGAAACCCTAAAGCCTACTCGCCAAATCACGTATATTCATCTTCAAGATATAGATACATAGACGGTCAAAAGGTAAAGTGTTGGAGTGACCATAAAAACGGAAAACACGCTGGACTAACGCTACAAGGCGGACTCAATAACAGTTGTAACC
>SVIY01000021.1 GCA_015069265.1 Clostridiales bacterium | reverse complement strand
AACCGAAATAAATTTAATATTGGGGCAAGCGTCCAAAATTTCACGCGTTATTTTGCCTTTGTTTAGCATAACGATTTCCGCATCGCCTATAGTTTGAGCGATTTTGTCTTGCGGAGTGTCGTCGTAAATTCTAGCATCTCCTAACTTTGATACTTCACTCCAATCAATTTCACCAGGGTTTTCACGTGGTTTATCTAATACAACAATTTTCATAAATATCTCCTAAATATTCTTAACTCCGTCAAGCATTGCGTTATAGCCACGCATAAAATAATCTCTATCCGTTGCCATCCAAAGTACGTTTGCGCCCATTTCGCGATAAATTTTAGCCTTTTGCTCGTCATCGCAGAAAATTCCGCAAGATTTACCGTATTTTTTACAAATATCGAATACTTGTTGAATAGCATCCATCATAGGTTGGCTTGCAATATCGCAAGGTGTGCCAACCATGACCGACATATCGTAAGGCCCAACGATAACCGCGCTTATATATTCGCCGTATTTTTCTAACATTAAAGGAAGATTTTTAATGCCTTCGGGCGATTCGATTTGGGGGAGAAGAAATCTAGTTTTTGAAAACTCGTCAAACTTTTCGCCATTTCTCATTTGACCGTGTCCACCCATGCCTTTTCTTCCTACGGGAGAGAAGTGCAATCCGTCAATGGCCGTTTTGATTTGTTCTAAAGTTTCAGTTCTAGGAATCATAATTCCGTCAGCACCCATGTCAACGAGCTTTGCAACGAGGTAATATTCAGCGTCTTGCGCTCTAACGACTGAGGGAACACCTAAAAGGCGGTTTACTTGAAGGGCGGGAACGATGTTTTGCGCATCGAAAATTCCGTGTTCAGCATCGAAAAGGATAAAGTCAAGGTCATCGCGTTTTGCCATTTTTTCTAAAATTATAGTATTGTTAAAAATGACCATAGAAGCGCCAACGATTTTTTCTTTTTTGTCAAATTTTTCTCTTAAAAGTTGATATTTGTTCATGCTATATCTCCTAAAATTATTTACTAGTTATTGTGTATACGAACGGGGTATTGCCGTCAATTCTATCAATTCTTATGCGAACAGCATCCGCTTCATTTGCTTTATAATTAAAGGAAAATTCTTTCTTTCCCTTAATTGCCTCTTTTATTTGGTAAACGTCGTCACCAACGGTAATTTTTATTGATAACTTGTCGGTTGCGCTTCCGAGCATAATAGAGATAGTGTTGTTGCTATTGGGTTTAACTTTTAGTTCGTAAGAGAACCAACCGTGTGCGTTGATTTGACTCCACATTGCACCTCTGCGATTACCAGGAATTCTCACGATGTCACCGTTAACAAGCATAGTGTCGCTAAAGTTGACCTCTTTTTGAAGTTTGTGCCCCTCAACACAACCACCGCAAATTATATAGTCAGTTAAATCTTTTTGCTTATCTATTAACTTTTGTGCCTTTAATTCGGCTTTTAGGTTTGTCTTTAAGCTTTTAACAAAGTCACCGCCAAATTCGGGAATATCGTGTGTAAAACCACGGCAACCTAGGAAGTTGTAAAAATCTTCTGCAAATTCGTTTTTACCTTCGGCGTTGATTTTATCAATGTTTTTCATATGACCTTTAAGTTCTTTTAGATAAGTTTTGTCTTTTAACTCAAAGTATTTTGTCATATTATATAGCGATAGGGTAAGTTCCCTCCACAAATGAGCAACGTAATAAAGGTTTTTGAATTTTAAGTACAATTTTGCGTATTCTTCTTTGTCAATTTTATTTTCAAGTGCTATAACTCTTTCTAAAATGTCTTCTGCCTCGCTAACAGCCTCGTCTTTTTCCGTCAAGATTTTTTCTATCGAACCGCGTTTCCAACCAACGGGGATAAACCATTCGTTAGAAGCAATGTCACAGTTTTCCTTCATGATTTCAAAAAAGAAATGGTTTTTGCAGTGGTTTACGTCGGGGAAGTAGCTACCTTGAGTGAAATAGTAGTTATCTAAATAAAATATCTTTCTTTGGTTTTCTTCGGTATCTTCCATAATCTTTCTAACTTCTTTTCCCGCTTCACCGAATTTTTCAAAGAAGAACTTGTCCACCTGCTCGTCAACGTCTAGTCCGTTTAATATTGAACTCATAACGATAAGGTTTACTTCGTTAACCGTGCCGAACGGATTTTGATAGTTGCGGTCTATTCTGTTAACAAAACCAGAGTTCGGGTATTTTTGGCAGTGATTATATTTGTGCTCTATGTGTTGTTTAAGCATTATCGGAAGCCTGCCTTTACCGAAATACTCGCCGAATATATCTGTCTCCACTACGAACGGGTTTTCGGTAATCTCAGAAAAGAAGTCGTTGTCGGGTAGGGATAGTGACCAGTCGTATTTGGTCCATTTATCCATAACGATAATGTCTTTTGATACTTCGGAGAATGCCTTTACCATATCAGTTTGGTCTTGAGCCTGTGAAGCAAAGGGGCGCAATATCATTTCTTTTCCGAGCGAAGCGCAAGTATCGTATAAAATCTTTGTAACGTACTTGACTCTTTCAATTTTATCAAGCTTTTGATTTTTGAGTTTAAGCAATGGTATTTTGGTTTCGTGCAAGGTTAAGACGATGCCGTCCATCTTTGGATAGGCATTAAAGAAATCTAAAATCTTGTTCTCTAAATAGTCTTTAACGATAGGGTGGGTAACTTCAATATCGCCGTTTTCGTTAAGCGTTTCAGGAAAAGCTTCCTTAAACCCATTGGGAAGGTCGAGTTCGTGGTGCCACATAAAAGTCTTGATTCCAGCCTTGCTCGACTTTTCCAAACCCTCGTTGACCGCAGACATACACAAATTAACGTATTCTGCGTTCTTTTCGTTGTTGAACTGCGCATACTTTCTGTTAAAAGTCATACCGTCGATGTTGCCTTTCACGGGGTCGTGGATAGGTCCTGTTATTTGGATATGGTTATATCCGCATTTTATTGCGTAATCAATGCAAAACAAGAGGTAATTTCTTTCAACTTCGTCAGGATTGATTATAGAAATGCCTTTTACGTATTGTTCTTTAGGTAAAACTTTCGCGCACATGTTTCTTCTCCTTAAATATTGTTTTTTCTATAAGATATAGGTGTAATTTTGTATTTTTCTTTGAAAACCTTGTTTGCGTAGGATAGACTTTCAATTCCCACTAAATCGCAAATCTCTTGAAGTGAATAGTCGGTAGTTTTTAGATAGTAAGCAACGCGGTCTACCCTAATATTTTTAATATATTCTGAAAGAGTAACGCCCATATATCGCTTGAATACGTGACATACGTAAGAGTTGCTATACTTTAGGTCGGCAAGTAAAAGTTTAATACCGCCTCTAACAAACTCGTCTTTGTATAAATTCTCGCAAATTTTTCTTATGATAGGTGGAAGGGCGGTACTCGTAACCTTTTCTTTTGAAAGTTTTTTATTTGCTACTCTTAAAATTATTTCCGCACCGATACAACGCTTTCGCGAAAAACTGCTCTCACTTGAAAATTGTCTTATTATACCTTCAATTTCTATCATTTCAGGCTTGGAGAATTTTATTACGCTTACTACTTCGTCCGCGAATAAATTTTCATCGCCGATAAGTTGCATTGTGCTTAAAAAGAATTTTGGCGATATCATAAGGTGGCGAAGTACTGCGGATTTAAGTATAGGCTCAACTTCGTGTGAAGCGCCTGGACCGAGCAAAACGCAGTCGCCTTCAGAGTGAATGTGTTTTATACCGTTTACCGTGTGGAGAACCTGTCCGCTTAACACGCATATAATTTCGTAATGTTGATGGCGATGCAGTTCAAATTCCGCAACTTGTAGCGTTCTAGTGATAAGCCCTACGTCATCCATCATTAAATTTTGTTTTTTAATAGACTTCACGTCAATAATGTTTTTCATCATATGCAAATTATATATCTAAAAACAAAATAAAGCAATAAAATAAGACAAAAAAAGCAATACAGAGCATTTTATGGGCAATAAAAAATACTTTGCCTTAAAGCGCAAAAATTCAAAGGACAAAAGCGGTAAAAAATCGACAGGAATTAGAATTTTATTTATTCCTATAAAGTATATTATAAATAAAGATAAGTTGTACAAGCGAGGGGGTAATATGAAACTAAAAGATTTAATTAGCGAATTGCAAACGATTAAAATTATAGGCGACGAAGAAGTGGAAATCACCGAGGTTAAGACCGACAGTAATTTTGTTACGAAGGGCAGTCTTTTTATCGCGCATAGGGGGAAAGGCAGTGATGGGAATGATTACGTTAAACAAGTGGAAATGTATGGAGGCGCGGCTATAATTTCAGAACGTGAAACTGATACACACTTAACTCAAGTGATAGTCAAAGACACTAGAAAAGCAGAATGCGTTATTTGCGGAAAGCTTTATGGAAACGTTTATAAAAAAATGTGTTTTGTAGGGGTTTTGGGAACAAACGGCAAGACCACTACCGCGCATATGATTTACCATGCACTTAAAGATTTAGGCGAAAACTGCGCTGTTATAGGAACTTTAGGCACATATTATAACGATAAATATTTTGAACCTACTTTAACTACGCCGGACCCAGTAGCGCTTCATAAAACGCTTTATGAAATGTACGAAGCAGGGGTTAGGATAGTGGTTATGGAAGTGTCCGCCCACGCTGTTTATTGGAAAAAGATATATGGAATTGATTATGAGGTTGCAGTGTTTACCAACTTTACACAAGACCATTTAGATTTTTTTGGCGACATGAACGCATATAAGCAAGCAAAGATAGATTTTTTTAGGCAAAACAATTGTAAATATATAGTAACTAATAGTGATGATTCGGTTGGGCGAGAGATACTAGAACTAGGTAAAAAAACTATTTCTTATGGAATAGAAAATCCTGCGGACGTGTTTGCTATTGACATCAAAGAAAACTCTGACGGAATAAGCTTTGTGTTGAACTTGTTCGATTGCATTTATAAAGTTGACCTAAACTATATCGGTAAATTTAACGTGTCTAACGCGATGGGAGCGCTAACCGCGCTTTCTTTACTTGGTGCAAATACCGAAAAGGCAGTTTTATCTATACAAAAGCAAAAGGGTGTAAGCGGACGGTTGGAGCGCGTTTACGATAAAAATTTTTCCGTGTACGTTGATTACGCTCACACTCCTGACGGACTTATGCAGTCACTTAATGCAATGCGAAAAATATGCAAAGGAAAACTTATCTGCCTCTTTGGGTGCGGTGGAAATAGGGATAAAGACAAACGTCATAAAATGGGTAAAATCAGTGGGGAACTTGCAGATTTTACAGTGATAACGTCAGATAATCCTAGATATGAAGAACCAATGGAAATAATAAGCGATATTGAAAAAGGAGTGCTGTCAGTTTCCAAACGCTACGTTGTCGTTGAAAAGAGAGAGTCGGGGATAGAGTACGCCTTGTCGATAGCGTGTGACGACGACGTTGTTTTAATAGCGGGAAAGGGCAGTGAAAATTATCAAGAGATTCTCGGTATAAAACATCTTTATAACGACAAAGATACGGTAAGAGAAATATTAAGAGGGTAATTTTAGTGAAAAGTTTGGTTTTAGCAGGGGTTAGCTCGTGTCTTTTTACAATTCTTGCAGGGAAATTAGTAATTCCAATCTTGAAAAGAGCAAAAGCAGGGCAACCTGTATACGAATACGTTAAAGAACATCAAGAAAAAAACGGTACGCCCACAATGGGCGGACTGTTTTTTATTATACCAACTGCGTTAGTTTTTCTAATACTTGGTGGCATAAAAGGAAGAATTGCAACGGTTGGGTTAACTATTGGTCTATCGTATATGACCGTTGGGTTTTTAGACGATTTTATAAAGATAAAAACGCGCAAAAATCAAGGACTTAAAGCCTATCAAAAAATCATCTTCCAAACCGCGATAGCGCTGTTTGCTGGCGTGTTTGCATATACGAGCGGACTAACGGTTTTTTATCTTCCGTTTACGCAAAAAAATTTAGATTTAGGATACTTTACTATACCGATTATTGCTTTTGTATTTATAGCTATAACGAATAGCGTGAATTTAACCGACGGACTAGACGGGCTTGCAGGAAACGTCTCATTAGTTTACTTGGTTTTTATGACTTTGCTTATAGGACTCCAAACGTCCGTTTTAAGCAGTGTGTATTTTGTTGTTTACGAGTATGAACAACTAGAACTTTTAGCTGTTTGTTTAATCGGTGGACTTGCAGGTTTTTTAGTTTACAATACCAATAAGGCAAAAGTTTTTATGGGAGATACGGGCTCGCTATCTCTCGGCGGTTTTATTGGCGCAATAAGTATTTTTTCATCCAACAGTTTTTTTGTTCCGCTTATTGGAATAATGTTCGTCGCATCGAGCATATCGGTAATTATGCAAGTGGCAAGGTTTAAGCATAGCGGTAAAAGATTTTTTATAAAAGCACCGCTACACCACCACTTCCAACTAAAAGGCGTGTCAGAGAGCAAAATATCGTACGTGTATTCTCTCATTACTGCGCTTTTAGGAAGTGCGTGCCTTGTCGCTTATCTATGAGGTGATTATGAACGTTTGTACTCAAAAATTTATCGTGCTAGGTGTTTCTAAAAGCGGTTACGCGGTGGCAAAAAGAGTGCTTTTATTAGGTGGGACTTGCTTTCTTATCGAAGAACTAAAAAGTCCAAAAATCGATAGAGCGATTGAAGAACTCATCGAACTTGGAGCAAAGAGAGTGGTTCAAAACGAAGTGGATAGCGTAATCGAGCAAGCGGACGTATTAGTGATTAGTCCAGGGGTGCCAATAAATCATCCCGTTGCGGTAAAATGTAAGCAACAAGCAAAGCGCATCATTGGGGAATTAGAGTTCGGTTATCTCCAGTTTAACCCAACGCTTGTTGCAGTAACGGGCACTAACGGAAAAACCACAACCGTTTCTCTTATCGACGCAATATTAAAAGACGCAGGGATAAATTCTCATCTTGTTGGAAACGTAGGAACACCGCTCACTGCAACCGTTTCTGACGTAAAAAGAGAAGACGTACTAGTTGCCGAGGTTTCAAGTTTTCAGTTGGAGAGTGTAAACGCTTTTTGTCCACATATTTCTTGCATATTAAACGTTACTCCCGACCACCTTGAAAGGCATTATTCAATGGATAATTACGTTTTCTTGAAAAAACGCATTTTCAAAAATCAAAGAGAGAGCGAGTTTGCAGTTTTAAATTACGACGACCAAACGGTGCGTTCGTTTTTTAGCGAGGTCAAAGCAAAAGTATTGTGGGTATCCACAAAAGAAAAGGTGGACGGAGCATACTTGTTAGACGGAAAGCTTTACTTTAAGAACGAAATGATTATTGAAGAAAACTCGCTGAAATTAAAAGGCGAGCATAACATAAGCGACGCGCTTTTTTCAATCGCGGTTGCAAAGTTGCTTAACGTTCCAACGGTACATATTGCAAACGCTCTAAAAGAGTTTAAGGGTGTAAAGCACAGAACAGAACTTGTGTGCACCAAAAATGGAGTAGATTATTTTAACGATTCAAAGGCAACGAATACTGCTTCAACAATAAGTGCGATAACAACGATGACAAAGCCTACCGTTCTAATACTTGGCGGTAGCGAAAAAGGGGAAAAATATGATAATCTCTTTGAAAAAATCAAAGAGTACGGCATCAAGCAGACAATTTTAACGGGTGCTTCGCGCTTTAATATGCTAGACAGCGCTGGAAGAATAGGGTTTCATAGCGTTACCGTAACGAGTAATTTTTCCGATGCGGTAAAGATAGCTAAACTTTTTGCCAAAGAGGGAGATTGCGTTCTGTTGAGTCCTGCTTGTGCAAGTTTCGACTCTTTTTCTAGTTATGAGGAAAGAGGGGAAACGTTTATAAAGTTAGTGGAGGAGTTGTGAGTAAAAAACTTGCAAAGAAAGAAGAAAGGGGAGATATAAGCTTATTGATAGCAGTCGTCATGCTGGCTGTAATCGGTACGGTGTTTATTTATTCTGCTAGTAACTATTCGGCAGAAAAGACGTATGGTGACGGGTTTTACTTTGTAAAAAAACAACTAATAGGGGTTGTGGTCGGGTTGGTGGCGATGATTGCAACTTCTATTTTTGACTACAAAAAATTAAAAAAGTTTACAATACCCGTTTCTATTATTTCTTTTATAGGTCTTGCCCTTGTATTCGTTCCGGGAATTGGAGTAGAAAATTACGGTGCAAAGAGGTGGATAGGTTTTGGAGGTCTTACCTTGCAACCGTCCGAGATATCCAAGTTTGCACTCATTTTATTTTGTGCGCATTACGTTTCGGTAAGGCCTGAAAGGATAAAGACTTTTAAGGGAATACTTCCTGTGTTATTGTTTGGCGGTGGAACGTGCGCGCTGATTATTTTAGAGCCGAATATGTCCATAACAATGTGCGTCGCGCTCTTGATGATAACCGTGCTTTTTGCGAGCGGTATGAAAATTAAACATTTTTTGTACATAATTTTACCGCTTGTTTTGGGTGCTGTCGCGCTTATTTTTATAGAGCCGTATAGGCTAAAAAGATTAACGGCATTTTTAGACCCTTGGTCAAATCCAAAGGGTGAAGGATATCAACTCTTGCAATCGCTCTACGCTCTAGGTTCTGGCGGGTGGTTTGGTGTAGGACTGTTTAATTCTAGACAAAAATACGCATTTTTGCCATTTGCGGAATCTGACTTTATCTTGTCGGTAATAGGCGAAGAGATAGGTTTTATTGGGCTTGTTTTCTTTTTTGCATTGCTCGGTTTTATAATTTATCGCGGACTGAAAATTGCTTCAAAGTCAAAGGACGTGTTTGGGTATTTGCTTGCCGTTGGTATAACTATGATATTTGGTATACAGACGGTAATAAATGCGCTTGTAGTTACCGGAAGTATTCCGCCGACGGGACTTCCGTTACCGCTAGTGTCTAGCGGAAACACGGCTATTATTATTTTTATGGCTGAAATGGGGGTGCTTTTTAATATATCAAAAAAAGGTTCTTTAACTTTTTAACCGCTTTTTCCATAAAATGATACAACTTGAATATATGGGAGAATTTTATGGAAAAATTCGTGATAAACGGTGGCAAGAGGTTAAGCGGTACGGTAAAAATAGAGAGTGCAAAGAACTCTGTTCTGCCATTAATGGCAGGCGCAATTTTAACGAAAGATGAAGTAATAATCAAAAACTGCCCTAAAATTCACGACGTTTTAAGTATGGCGAAAATTCTCCGTTCTTTAGGCGTTAAGGTTAAATTCGAGGAAGATAACCTAGTGATAAAGGCAGACGATTTGAGCGGATATACCGTTTGCCAAGCGCTAGGCAGAGAACTTCGAGCGTCAGTCGTAATGATGGGCGCTCTTGTTTCGCGTTTAAAAAAGGCAAGACTATATTATCCAGGCGGATGCGATATAGGTTTAAGACCGATAAATATGCACCTCGGTGCGCTAAAAAGTTTAGGCGTTTCTATTAGCGAAACGTGCGGGGAAATCTTCTGTTATACCGATAGGGTTAAAGGCAGAGAAGTGTACTTAGATTTTCCGTCGGTTGGGGCTACGGAAAATGCAATGCTCGCCGCAGTTTTAGCGGACGGAAAGACGGAAATACATAATCCTGCAAAAGAACCAGAGATAGTAGACCTAATGAAATTCTTAAATTCTATGGGTGCAAAAATTTACGGCGCAGGAACTTCTTTGATACTCGTAGAAGGGGTTAAAAAACTGCACGGTACAGAGTTTACTCCATCGTTTGATAGGATAGAGGCAGGCACTTATCTAATATCTGCGGCAATTACGGGCGGAGAGGTAAAAATTACCAACTGTAACGTAAAAAATATTTCCTCTTTAGTACATAAACTTTGTAATAATACTTGTAAAATTAGTGTAAAAGATGATATAATATATCTAAAAAGTGGGAGGGGAAGAAAAAGCTTTTCTTTTTCCACAGGTCCGTATCCGTCATTTCCTACAGACCTTCAACCACAAACCATGGCACTTGCATGTGTTTCGGAGGGGGTTTCGGTCATTGAGGAGAACGTTTTTGAAACAAGGTTTAAGCACGTTCCCGAATTAATAAAGATGGGTGCTAACATAACGGTTAAAGGACGAACGGCAATAGTAACGGGCGTTCCAACTCTATCGGGCGCGGAAGTTTATGCTAACGATTTGCGTGCAGGCGCTGCACTCGTGCTCGCAGGACTTTGCGCAGAGGGAACGACGGTTATTGGCGGTATTCCTTTTATAGAGAGAGGATACCTCGATTTTGATAAAAAACTTCGTCAGCTTGGTGCTGACGTTAAAAGACAAGGATAAATTTTCGGTGTACTTATGAAAGCAAAGAAAGTAGTAGTAATCTCAATAGCAATCGCATTCCTTTTGATTGCGATTTTGTCTTGCTTTGCTCTTTTTTCAGTAAGTAAAGTTGAAATTGCTTTTGCTACGGGCAAAAATACCGATGCGCACAAAATACAAGAAGAACTTGACGAATACAAGGGTAAGAACCTCTTGTTTTTAGACGTCGAAGATGTTGAAAAAACTCTTAAACAAAATCCATATTTGGAGGTTGTTTCGGTAGAAAAAGATTATCCAAACGTCATAAAAGTTAGCATTAAAGAAAGACGCGAAGTCTATTACTTAAATCACGACGGTATGACCTATATTCTAGATGGCGAAGGGTACGTGCTTAAAAGTGTAGTGCCCGAACTTTTAGAGGGTGAAAGGGAGAAGATTGAACTTTGTTTTGAAACCGAACTTGGTTACAACAACGTTCAAGTTCAAGACCTTACCGTTGGGCGCAAGATAAAAACCGATAACGACGCACTGCTTTTCACTGCGTTTGATATGGCAAACAACGTAAATTTAACCGACTGTATTAAAGCGATTACTATTGACTGCAATCTCAAAAACGTAATTGCAACTACTTACACGGGTGTAAAGGTTTGCGTTACTAAAGCAGAAGACGAGGGAGTGCGAAAGATAATTAAAGCATTTGAATATTACGATACTGTCGTAACCGATTACGATAAGGCGTTCGATACGCTTATTGTTACGAAAAACAGAGAAAGCGGTAAAATCGAACTCGCTTGGTCGGGCAATTCGGGAATCGGCAAATAGAGGTGGAGTATGCAAAAGAAGCAAGTAGCAGTTTTGGAAGTCGGTTCTTCTAAAATTACGGCTATCGTCGGCGAAAGAGGAATAAACAAGACCTTTGTTATCAAAGGTCGTTATTCGTATGACTACGACGGGTTTGAAAATGGCGCTTTTTTCGATGAAGAAAACATAAAGCATATTCTTCTTGAAGCTGGGGAGGACATTAAAACTACTAGCGGTGGCAAGATTGACACCGTTTATGTGAGCGTTCCCGGAGAGTTTACAGAGGTTGTCGTAAAGCAAAGCCAAATATCGTTTAGCAAGAAAAAGAAAATTCAAGAACAAGACGTAGACGCTCTGTTTGACGCGGCTTTCGTCCTATCTTCTACGAAATATACGCTTATAAATCGTTCTGCAATAGTTTACGAATTGGACGATTTCCGTAGGCTTGCAAATCCTGTAGGCGAAGTGAGTGAAATATTAAAAGGCAAACTTTCGTTTATCGTCTGCAATAACTATTTTATAGAGGCGATTAAGCCTACGCTTAAAGCAATCGGCTTTTCAACGGTGGAATTCGTTTCGGCCATGCTTGCGCAATCAATGTATCTAATCGATGCCGAAACTCGCGATAGAACGGCGCTTTTAATAGACGTTGGCTATATATCTACCACACTTTCAATTATTCGTGGGGACGGACTTTTATATCAGAAATCTTTCACTTATGGCGGTGGATACATAACCGCTTCAATCGTGGAGAAGTTTGCTATAGATTTCCCTTATGCCGAAAAGATGAAAAGGCAAGTAAATTTAAGCAGAATACAGGCTTCGCAAGCTCTGGACGTTATTGAGTGTGATAACGGTGAGTACTATGCTTTAGGAGACGTTCAACAGGCGATAACCTCAAGTCTTGACGAACTTTGCGAAAAGATTAGTGGAGCTATAGAGCAATCTGGCGTTATCGTTCCCGAATACGTACCGTTAAAGGTTACAGGCGGTGGGATAAGCTATATTAGAGGCGCGAAAGAGCATTTGTCAGGAAGACTTGGAATGGTGGTGGAAATTGTTGCACCAAAAGTTCCGTTAATGGACAAGCCTACAGAATCGACTGTTTTATCCATTTTGGATTTAGCGCTCGAACAAAATTAAATCATAACTTAAAATATTGGAGGAAACTAAAATGTACGGTCAAGAAAACTTAAGAGTAAGTTCAGCAGTAATCAAAGTATTAGGAGTCGGCGGTGGCGGATGTAACGCTGTAAATAGCATGATTTCTTCAAATATATCTAGCGCAGAATTTATCGCTGTAAATACTGATAATCAAGCGCTTTTAATGTCCAAAGCAGGACAAGTTTTGCAGATAGGTGAAAAACTCACCAAAGGCTTAGGCGCAGGAAGTAATCCCGACGTTGGCGAACAAGCTGCAGAAGAATCAAAAGAACAAATCGCAGAAATGCTTCAAGGGACAGACCTACTATTTATAGCGGCAGGCATGGGCGGTGGCACGGGTACGGGCGCTGCTTCAGTTATCGCAAGAATTGCTAGGGAACTCGGCATTTTGACCGTTGCAGTAGTTACTAAACCCTTCTCGTTTGAAGGTAGAATAAGAAATGAAAATGCAAATAAAGGTATTGTAAACCTTAAAAAATACGTAGACACGTTGGTGATAATTCCTAACGACAAGCTTTTGCAATTCCTTCCTCCGCAAACGGGTATGCTCGATGCGTTTAAGGTTGCGGACGATATGTTAAAACAAGGTATCGTAGGTATCGTTGACCTTATTGCAACGCCGTCTCTTATCAACCTTGACTTTGCTGACGTTAATACCGTTATGAGAAATCAAGGACTTGCACACATGGGTATTGGTAGAGCAAAAGGCGAAAATAGAGTTATTGAGTCCGTTCGTCAAGCGGTATCTAGTCCTTTGCTTGAAACTACTATTGAGGGCGCAAAATCGGTAATTTTGAACGTTACTGGTGGTAAAGACCTTATGCTTACTGAAGTTAACGAAGCGGCAGTTTTAGTACAAGGCATAATCGACGCTTCTGCAAACATAATCTTTGGTGCAACTATTGACGATAGCATGGTTGACGAGGTTAAGATTACCGTTATCGCAACAGGCTTTATTTCGGGCGAAACGGTTCAAACCGCGCAAGTTGAAGCACCTGCACCTAGCAAGGTAGAAGTTGCGCCTGTGGACAGTTCAATTCCTCCGCTAATTCGTGATATTGAAGAAAAGGAAAGACTTGCTCAAGAAAGTTTAGAAGATGAAGAAGAGGATGACGACGAAGAGCTTTCAAAAATCGAGGAAGAACTTATGACCGAACCCGAAAGCAAAAAGGGTAGAGAACTTCCCGCGTTTATGAGAAAGTTGTTTAAGAAGAAATAATTTTTTGATATTAACCCCGAACGCAAAATGCGTTCGGGGTTTTTTATATCGTTAAGTCAATCCACTACACAAACAAAAAAACACAACAGTCAAAAGACTATTGTGCTTTTTGTTGGTCGGAGTAGCGAGACGTTACTACGCTAACGCTCCGTAATACTCACTGCGTTCGTATATGCACTACGTTCAAGCCTCACAAACCCCATACAAAACAAAAAACACAATGGATGAAACCATTGTGCTTTTGTTGGTCGGAGTAGCGAGACTTGAACTCACGGCCTCTTGCCCCCCAGACAAGCGCGCTACCAACTGCGCCATACCCCGACGATTATGTTGGCTAACCTCGTTAGCGTGATATATTGTACCACAACTTTTTTTATTTTGCAACAAAAATGAGGGTAAATATTTGACTCTTTTTAAAATAATGTTATAATATTTTTGTTTGAATTAAAAAATTATGGTACTTGTATGAGAATTAGGAAAAAAAGACACTTATCAGAAAGGCTTTTAGCAGTAAAAGACTATTTAATCGTCCCCGAAAGAGATATCCCTAACGTGTTAGAAGCAGTAAAGGATAAAAGGTATTTTAATTTTAAAAATATCTTTTCAAACGATAATCCCGTTGAAATGGAAATCGGTTGTGGAAAAGGTGGCTTTATAGTTCAAAAGGCGATTCAAAATCCTAACGTAAACTATATTGCGGTAGAATTATTACAAAATATTATCGTTATGGCGTGCGAGCTTGCAAAAAGCAAAAATTTAAGCAATGTTAAATTTGTAAACAGTGGTGCGGAATATTTGCCGAGATATATTCCAGATGAGTCTATACAGAATATATACTTAAACTTTTCTCCACCATTTTCTCAAGACGGCTACGAGAGCAGAAGACTCTCTAGTGACCGATTTGCTTCCGCTTACAAAAACTATTTAGTAGACGGTGGGGCAATCTATCAAAAAACCGACGACAAGGAGTTTTTTGATTATTCATTTTCAAAATTTGTTGAGCACGGTTTTGACGTAAAAGACGTGTCTAAAGAAATAGAGAACGGAGAAATCGAAAACGTTAAAACGGAATACGAACAAAAATTTAATGCGATAGGAATAAAAACTAATGCACTTATAGCAACAAAAAAACCGAACTAGCGTTCGGTTTTTTTAATTTTAACTTTTTTATAAATTGACCAAAATACTACTAAAACTTGTAATACCGCACCGATTAGGAAAATCTCCCACAACTTGCTTGGCGGAGCGGTGAGAACGGTGTTCAACGTTAGATAAAGTGATAAAATCACCGTCCAAACTAGTGTAGAAATAAAGATTGCGGTGAACGCCCTCTTTTTCCACTTGCAAGAAAAAACAAGAAGAATGACAGAGGCGACGGGGAGTGCGTAAATAAAAGAAAGCCACGTTTCTTCAATCGAGGGGAAAAGAATGTCGATAAAAGCAAAACTGCAAATGGCGACTAAAAATACTAGTCCCAAACAGCAAAAACATAAAATCGTGCGCCTTGCCCTAGTTTTTTCTTTTTGGGGTTTAATTTCTGCAGAGGAAGGGTCTGAAAGTAAAGTGTCCACGGAAACTCCGTAAAAGTCAGCAATCTGCTTCAACACCGAAAGGTCGGGAAATGATTCTCCACGCTCCCATTTTGAAACTGCTTTATCAGAATAATTGAGTTTTTCAGCAAGTTCAGCTTGGGTTAAATTTTTGCTTTTTCTATATTTTATCAAGTTTTTTGCTAAATTCTCTTTTACATCCATATTTAATATATTATCACAATCTTGTTGAAAAATCAACTAAAATCGCTTAAAAACATACATATTCTACTTTTAGGAGAGTTGTGTGAAAAAACTGTTTACGACTTAAATAAAAGTGTAGATTAAAAGTAATACCTAAATTATTGCTATTTTTATCGATTTTTTGTAATCTTTATCAAAAAGAAATGAGGAGTTGGCGATGAAAATTGCAATTTCAATAGAAACAACGGCAGATTTGACAAAAGAACTAATTGCGGAGAACGATTTTAAAGTTGTACCATTTACAATTCAGTTAGGGGATAAGACAGGTCTTGACGGTGAAATCACCTGTGATGATATCATATCGTTCGTAAACGAAAATAAAATTTTGGCAAAGACTAGTGCGATAAACGAATTCCAGTATAATGAACATTTTGAAAAAATCTTAAAAGACTACGAAGCGATTATACATTTTTCCTTATCTTCAAAAATGAGTCTAGCTTGTACTAACGCACAGAATTCTGCAAAGAATTTTAAGAACGTTTACGTAATAGATTCTAAATCTTTATCTACGGGAATTGCGCTTTTAGCGTTGTATGCAAAAAGACTTGTAGACCAAGGTTTAAACGCTAATGATATTTACGAGAAATGTTTGGCGCGTGTACCAGCTGTTCAAGCAAGTTTTGAACTCAAAAGACTTGACTACTTGTATAAAGGCGGAAGATGTAGTAGTTTGAGCTATTTTGGTGCAAACTTACTAAAAATTCGTCCACAAATTATCGTAAAGGAGGGCAAAATGGTTTCGGGTAAAAAATACCGCGGAAATTACAATCACGTAGTTAAAAATTATTGTCAAGACGTGCTTAACGAGTTTAATACGCCCGACCTAACAGAAGCCTTTGTAACGTACACTACCGCGGACGAAGACGTTATCAAAACTGCAATTGCTGCACTTAAAGAAAGAGGCTTTGAAAGGGTACACATAACGCGCGCAGGCGGTACTATTACAAGCCACTGTGGAGAGGACTGTTTGGGTATTTTATATCTTAACGACGGAGTTTAATTATACAAATTTAAAAGCGTAGCAAAAGATTGCTACGCTTTTTTGTTTTTAAAATTCACGCGCTCCTTCAATATGGATACAGCGTTTTTCTGCATAGTTGTAATTTGAGAGCGGAGTATCAAGCCCGTCTCTCGTGTGAGAACAAACGTAGATATTACTTTGAGTAACGTCTGTGACAAATAGTGCATGATAATATTCACCTCTAAAATTAGCAAGTTGAATAATGTCGCCAATCGACACATTTTCTTCGTTTACGAGCCTACCAAAAGGTCCCGCACCAGAGTTTTTTGTGATAAAAGAATAAAACTCGTCTACACCGCTCCAAGCCGGCGTTCTGTCGCGTAAAGAGCGATAATACCAACCGAATAAAGGGGTGTAATTCATGATTTTCGTTCCTGCAAAAACACATTGAGAAACGAAATTAGTGCAATCGCCTCCTAGTAGGTCGAAATTATAGTAAGTGGGGTTTCGGGATAGAGCATACATTCTGGCATATTTTACCGCATTTTTTACGTCGTAATTTTTAATTCTCATAAGACAGTATATTCATGTGGTGAAACTGCGTGTGCGCGTTATTGTATATATTTACTAAAAATATATATAAAATAACCATATTATGACTTGATTTTTGTCATTATATATGGTACAATATCATAAGCAAAAAACGATAATCGTAGCGATAAATTCCAATATAATTTGCGCTACTTACTAAAAGAGGAGAGATTATGTTCAAAATTGTTGACAAAAAAGTACTCAATCCAACCGTTACGCGTATCGACGTGTATGCTCCTTTTGTTGCGAAGAAAGCACAAGCTGGTCAATTCGTAATTATCAGAGCAACTGACGACGGTGAGAGAATTCCGCTCACTGTTGCAGATTACGACAGGGAAAAGGGAACGGTTGCGGTTATTTTCCAAATCGTAGGTGCAACTACTTACGCGCTCAACCAACTTGAAGTTGGCGATTACGTTGCAGACTTTGTTGGTCCGCTAGGAAACGCAACTCATACCGAAGGATTGAAGAAAGTTGCAGTTGTCGGTGGTGGCGTTGGATGTGCAATCGCATACCCAGTTGCTAAAAAACTTCATGAACAAGGATGTGAAGTGCATTCAATCGTAGGCTTTAGATGTAAAGATCTCGTTATTTTGGAAGACGAGTTTAAGGCTGTTAGCGATAAATACGTTCTTATGAGTGACGATGGAACGGCAGGCACTAAAGGTCTTGTAACCGACGCTCTTAAAAATCTCATCGAAAGTGGTGAACAATACGACGAAGTTATCGCAATCGGACCGGTTATTATGATGAAGTTCATTTGCAAGCTCACCAAAGAATACGGTGTTAAGACTATTGTCAGCATGAACCCCGTTATGATAGACGGAACGGGTATGTGTGGCGGTTGCCGTTTGACTGTTGGTGGAGAAACCAAGTTTGCTTGCGTCGATGGACCGGAATTTGATGGTCACCTCGTAGATTTTGACGAGGCAATGAAGCGCGGTGCAAGTTATAAAGAATGGGAAAGACACAAATATGAAGAAACTTGTAACCTTTTCAAAAAGGAGGTAAAGTAAGATGCCTAACATGTCATTAAAGAAAAATCCGATGCCTCATCAACCGGCTGACGTTAGAAATAAAAACTTTGAAGAAGTTGCTTTGGGATATACTCCCGAACAAGCAGTGGACGAGGCGGAAAGATGCCTTAACTGTAAAAATAAACCTTGCATGAACGGATGTCCCGTTATGGTACACATTCCCGAATTTATTGCAAAAATTAAGGAAAAAGATTTTGAAGGCGCATATCAAATTATATCCCAATCGTCTTCACTTCCTGCGGTATGTGGAAGAGTATGTCCTCAAGAATCACAGTGCGAAAAATACTGTATTCGCGGTATAAAGGGTGAACCTGTTGCAATCGGTAGACTTGAAAGATTCGTTGCAGACTACCACAATGCAAACTGCAAGGAAAAAGCAGTTAAACCCCAATCGAACGGTATCAAAATTGCAATTATCGGTTCTGGTCCTTCTGGACTTACTTGTGCAGGCGATCTCGCAAGAAAGGGTTATGAAGTAACCGTATTTGAAGCCTTCCACTTGGCTGGTGGCGTTCTCGTGTACGGAATTCCCGAATTCAGATTG
>SVIY01000020.1 GCA_015069265.1 Clostridiales bacterium | reverse complement strand
AGGGGAGACGATGACGCGGACGTAAGTCCTGCGTAGCAAAGCGGAGCAGTCAGCAACCGGATAAGGTTGCGTGATTGCATAAAAAAATACCAACCACAGTAAAAACTATGATTGGTATTTGGCAGGGGAGACGCGACTCGAACACGCAACCGGCGGTTTTGGAGACCGCTGCTCTACCAATTGAGCCACTCCCCTAAAAGCATAACGATTATATAATAAATTTTAAGTTTAGTCAAACAAAATGAGGGCAAAATGGAAAAGAAATTTAAATTAGGTGTAATTGGCGCAGGATTTATGTCAACGGCAATAGTAAAGGGAGCGATTTTGTCTTCCGCTATTGATTCTGACAAGATTATCGTAAGCGACCTCAATCAACAATCTCTTGACTTAATGGCAAAAAACGGTGTGAGTGTTACAACCGACAGTAAATTTCTTGCCGATAATTCCGAGTACGTGCTTTTTGCGGTAAAGCCTCAAAATCTCGATGCTGTTTTATCCGTTATTAAAGATTGTGAGTGCAAAAAGTTTATTTCAATCATGGCAGGCGTTAAAAAACTAAAAATCAAAAATGCACTTGGCAAAGTCTTTGTTGCTAGATGTATGCCAAACACCCCATGTTCTGTTGGGCTTGGCGCAGTAGGGCTTGACCTTTCTGATTTTGATAATGAAACAGATTGCGACTTTATAAAAATGCTCTTATCTTCTTTTGCGGAAGTAGTTTTAGTAGAAGAAGAAAAAATGCACGCGGTTACGGGCGTTAGTGGAAGCTCACCTGCATATTTTTATTTGTTCTTAAAAGGCATAATAGAGGCTGGAGTCTCACAAGGTTTATCTTATGACGAGGCAAAACTTCTTTCGACGGCAACAATGATTGGCGCAGGCGAAATGGTTATGCAAAATAAAGATAAAACTCTTGACGAGTTGATTAATTCCGTTTGTAGCAAAGGTGGAACTACTATCGAGGCTATTAAAACTTATAATGAAAATCATCTCGACGAAATAACCAAAAAGGCAGTTGAAGCCTGTGTAAATCGCTCTAAAGAATTGGAGAATTTATAATAATGAAAACGGTTGATATATATACCGACGGGGCGTGTAGCGGAAATCCAGGCGTTGGTGGGTATTGTGCAATACTCATTTATAATAAGGTGGAAAAAATCGTTAGCGGACGAGAAGAAAATACTACCAACAATAGAATGGAACTTCTTGCCGTAATAAAAGGGCTTGAAGCGTTAAAAGAACGTTGCAAGGTTAATATTTACAGCGATTCACAATACGTGGTTGACGCGTTTAATCAAAATTGGATAAGCGCTTGGGGGGCTAGCGGTTGGAAAACTGCTGGTAAAAAACCTGTTAAAAACCCAGATTTATGGCAAAAGTTGTTGGAATTGACTGCAATGCATAACGTTACTTTTATTAAAGTAAAAGGTCATGCGGATAACGAATATAATAATCGCTGTGATAAAATAGCGGTAGAAGAATACAAAAAAACTGACATTTAATTAAAAAGGGATAATACTTTGCTTTGTTTTGTATAATATATATATGACAAATAATAAGTATTTTCTTATAAAAGAAGTTTTAATAACTACCGCAATCGGTTTAATTGGATGTGCGGGAATAGTTTTTTCCGTTCTTTATATCGATACGTTTAAGAACGGTTTTTTTTATGATAATTCGGAACTTTTAACTTCAATTTGCGTAGCGTTTATAAGTGTGTTTACAGTATTTACCGCAGTTTTATTTAAGCACTCGCACGTTTTTGTCTCAAAACTGTCTTTCTTGCTGATAACCTTTACAACTATTGTTATATTCTTGCTGTATATTTTGAAGATAAATGGCGTTTTAGATAAGATTTCAAGCGTTGAAGGGGTGCGAGATTACGTCCAAGGGTTTGGAAGTCTTGCGGTCTTATTCTTTGTTTTGTTGCAGTTTTTTCAAGTTCTAGTACTGCCAATACCGTCTTTCGTTCTTGTTGGGGCGGGGGTATTGCTATTTGGACCGATGAAGGGCGCGCTTTTAAGTTCTTTTGGGGTAATTTTAGGCTCGCTGGTTGCTTTTTTTATTGGAAGAATTTTTGGCTATAAAGTAGCGAAGTGGCTTATTGGCAAGGAAAAGCTGGATAAGTGGCTGAAACTCATAGATGGCAAGGGAAAAGTAGTTTTTGCAATCGCGTTCTTGTTCCCATTTTTTCCGGACGATATTTTATGTGTGGTTGCAGGGATTACGCAAATGCCAACCGTTTACTTTGTTATTATGACGGCGCTCACGAGGTCTGTATCAATTTTTACCTCCTCACTTTCTATAAATAATAGCCTAATTCCATATGATACTTGGTGGGGTATAATGCTCTGGTGCGTTATTTTTGTGGGGTTAGGTATTGCAATATTAACTGCGTTTAAAAAAATTATATCAAAAAGCAAATCACAAGTAAAATAAAAGCAAAATCAATATAATTATGTGTGACATAATCGACTAAAAAGTATGAAAATTATAATAAGTAACGACGATGGGGTTAAAAGCAGAGGGATAATTTGTCTTGCGGAAAAACTATCGGAGAAGAACGACGTACTTGTCGTTGCTCCTGATGGGAATAGGTCTGCTTGTTCACACTCTCTAACCATTTCGGACAAAATTAAACTTAATAAAGTTAGTGCGGAGTCGTATAATTGTTATGCGATTTCTGGAACGCCTGCAGATTGCATTAAGTTTGCAAAATTACATTTTTCTGAATTTAATGCGGATATCGTTGTGGCAGGAATTAATAAAGGACATAATTTAGGTTCTGATATTTTATATTCGGGAACGGTATCTATCGCGTGTGAGGCTGCATTTTTTGGCGATATTGCCTTTGCCTTTTCTGCTTTTTCGCTAGGAGAGAGTAATTTTTCTTTATATGCTGATTTGTGTGAAAAAATAATAAATAAGTTGCTTCCGCTCTCCGAAAAAGGCGACGTGTGGAACGTTAATTTCCCTGACGAATCGCTAGGAGAAATAAAAGGATACAAAATAACAAAACTTGGCAAGCAGATATATACTGACCGCTATGAAAAAGTAGGCGAAAATGAATATAGGTTAGTTGGTGAACTCGTCGACCACGACCAAAACGATGAAGATTGTGACATAGAATGGATTAAAAAGGGATTCGTTACTATTACGCCGATATTATTAAACAAAACTAACTATCAAAAGATTATAGAAGTAAAGGAAAAATGCGAAAAGTTATTGTAATTGGTGGTGGCGCGGCTGGTTTAATGACAGCCTTAACCTCTGCGCAAAATGGAAATCAAGTAGTTTTACTTGAAAAGAATGAAAAATTAGGAAAAAAACTGTACATAACGGGAAAAGGAAGGTGTAATTTAACAAACGACGTTGCGCCTTTGGACTTTTTCCCTAACGTAGTTTCTAATCCTAAATTCGTTTACGGTGCAATAAATCTTTTTTCGCCACAAAATATTTATGAATTTTTTGAAAATTTGGGCTTGCCTTTGAAGGTGGAGCGTGGAAATAGAGTTTTTCCCTTGAGTGATAAGGCTAGCGACGTTACCAAAACTTTAGAAAAAGCACTTATAAATTTAGGAGTTGATATAAGACTTAATACCGAAGTTAAGGAAATAATCTGCAAAGACGGTAGAATAGTTGGGGTAAAAACTGATAACGCGACAATAGAAAGTGATTCTGTGGTTGTGTGCACAGGTGGTATTTCATATCCCTTAACGGGAAGCACGGGAGACGGCTATAAGTTTGCAAAGGCAGTGGGGCACAAAATAGTAGATTTACGCCCTGCGCTAGTTGGTATAGAACTTAAAGGGGATGATTATGCTTCTATGCAAGGGCTCTCACTTAAAAACGTCAGATTGTCAGTAAAAGCCTCGGAAAAAACGCTTTTCAGTGAGTTTGGAGAAATGCTCTTTACACACTTTGGCGTGTCAGGGCCGATAGTTTTGACCGCCTCTTCTATTATCAATAGAAAAGAACTAAATAACCTTGCACTTTTTATCGATTTAAAGCCTGCGCTTGACGAACAAACGCTCGAAGCTAGACTGATTAGAGAGTTTACTGAAAACGGAGCAAAAAACATTTCAAACGTAATGCGTTCGTTATTGCCAAAAAATCTAATATCTGTAGTTTTAAGACAGGCTAGCGTAAAACAAACCAAAAATTGTAGCGAGATTACACAAGCAGAACGCTTATCGCTGGTTAAAACTCTTAAAAACTTAAAATTCTTGCCAAAAAAATTGCGTCCAATTGAAGAGGCGATAGTAACTGCGGGCGGAGTTGACGTTAAGGAAATTAATCCTAAAACAATGGAAAGTAAAAAGGTGAGTGGGTTATATTTTGCCGGAGAAGTGCTTGACGTGGATGCGTTCACGGGCGGTTTTAACCTTCAACTTGCTTTTTCAACAGCTTTTGTTGCAGGAAATAATGCTTAAATATAATTTTTTATACGAAATAACTATATTTTTAAAATAAAATTTGCTATAATAATGGCATATAATTATAGATGGGGAATTACTTATGGAAAAAATTATTAGAATTGCGCTCGACGGTCCGTCGGGAAGTGGTAAAAGCACGATTGCAAAAAAACTTTCGTCAAAACTAAATATCTTGTATTTAGATACGGGTGCGATGTATAGAGCAACAGCATTAAAAGCTATTGCGCTTGGCATTGACACGCACGATGAAGAGGGCGTTAAAACGTTTATTGACGATATTGACCTGCAGATTAAGTATATCGACGGAAGTCAACACACTTATCTTGACGGAGAGGACGTGTCAGAAAGAATTCGCGAACCGCACGTTTCAATGGCGGCTTCTAACATATCTAGCTTAAAGGTCGTTAGACTAAAAATGGTGGAAATGCAGAGAAAAATTGCAGGACAAATGTCTTGTGTTTTGGACGGTAGGGATATCGGCTCGTACGTTCTCCCGAATGCAGATTTTAAGTTTTATATAACCGCTAGCGTGGACGTTAGGGCGGATAGAAGATATAAAGAGTTGTCGCTAAAAGGTCATAAGGTTGATTTTAATGAGTTAAGAGCAGAAATTGAGCAGAGAGATTATAATGATAAAACTCGCGAATTTGCACCCTTAACAAAGGCGATTGACGCTATTGAAATCGATACCTCTTTTATGACGGTTGACCAAGTAATTTCCAAAGTTTTATCCTATATTGAAAGGTAATTTATGAACAGATTATATCGCATACCGCTATTCGTTTTTAACCGCTTGTGTCCTTCTAGGATTTTTGGCAAAGAAAATCTTCCCGAGGGGAAAGCGGTAATAGTGTGCAACCATTTGCACGCAATGGACTGCGGATACGTTGCTAAAATTTACAATAAAGACATATATTTTCTCGCGAAAAAGGAATTATTTAAGAAAAAGTTTATCTCAAAGCTTCTTAAATCATTGGGCGGCTTACCGATTGACCGCGATAATCCCGATATGAAAAGTTTAATGACTGCGTTGAAGGTGTTAAAAGAGGGGCATAAGCTTGCAATATTTCCAGAGGGTACGAGAAACAAGACGGGCAGTACAGAGCTTCAGCCGATAAAGGGGGGCGCGATGATTTTTGCCGTTAAATCAAAAAGTCCGATTGTTCCCATAATGATTGATAGAAAGCTTAAAATGTTTAGAAAATCCAACGTCATTGTCGGTAAACCTTTTGAACTTACGGAATTTTACGATAGAAAACTCACTGATGAAGATATGGAGAAGATGAACGAAGTTGTTACTAACAAAATGAAAGAACAACTAACTCTTCTCAATCAAATTCTTTTAGAAAAGAAGAAAAAGGGCAAAAACAAGAAAAATGAAAATAATTAAAGGCAAGAACGGCGGTTTTTGTTTTGGTGTTAAACGTGCGGTTTCTCGTGCTAAAAGTTTAAGTGGCGACGGGAACTACGTTCTTGGCGAAATAATTCACAACGAAGCCGTCGTGGAAGAATTGTCAAGGCTCGGTATTAAAACTCTTGATAGCATAGACGGCGTTGAGTTCAAAAAGGGCGATAAAGTTTTGATTAGAACGCACGGTGAACCAAAATTAACCTTTGATAAATTGGAAAAGGCTGGTGTGGAAATTATCGACTGCACCTGTCCGTTCGTAAAAGAAATACAAAATATTGTTCAAGAGCATTATGCGAAGGGATATACTATTGCAATAATAGGCAATCCCAATCACCCTGAAATAAAAGGTATAAACGGTTGGTGTGAACAAAAGGCAATAATTACTGAAGATGCCGAGGTTTTGTCTTCTCTTCAATTCGAAAAGTTGTGCCTTGTTGTTCAAACAACCTATTCTGAAGAAAAATTTAATAATTTATTGAAAAATTTTAAGTATAGCGAGGTCAAAACAGTTGATATTTTCAAAACAATTTGCTATACTACGATAGAACGGCAGAAAGAAGCGGAAATATTATCTAAAAAGTGCGACGCGGTGCTTGTCATTGGCGGTGCGAACAGCAACAACACGCAAAAACTTTTTAATATTTGCGACAAAAATTGCCCCAACACATTTAGGGTTGTGTCAACTGCTGATTTTGAATATGAAAAAATTAAAAGTTTTAATAAAATAGGAATTGTACTCGGAGCGTCAACGCCTATCGAGCAATTTCAGGAGGTTATCTCGCATATGGAGAACATTACAGAAGAAATCATCACCACGGAAACTGTTGAAAGTGAAAAAACTGCGGCAGTAGAGGAAAAAGTTGAAGTTTCCGAAAAATCGGAAATGGAAAAGGCTTTCAACAACATTAAGCCCAGCAAAGATTTTAAGATTGGGCAAATCGTTTCCGCTTATATATCGTCTGCTAAAGACGACGGCTTGACCTTGTCGCTCAAGAATTCTAAAAAAGACTTCGAACTTCCTAGTTCTGAAATCATGGGTGACTACAATAAAGAAGCTTACGCAGATAAAATCGGACAAGAAATGCGCGTAATGGTAGTTGCTAAAAATCCTATCAAATTCTCTGAAAAAGCAATGGAAAAAGTTTTGAAAGAGGAAGCTGAAATCGAAGAGATTAAGGCTGGTAAGGTTTTTGAAGCAGTTATCACTGCTACCAACAAGGGTGGTTTGACTGGTAAATTTGGTAGCTATCAAGTATTCGTTCCTGCTTCACAAATCAGACTTGGTTTTGTTAAAGATTTGGAAAAATACGTTGGCAAGTCTTTAAGACTTAAAGCAGAAAAGGTTGAATCAAGAGGCGCTCGTCGTCAAATCGTTGGTTCACAAAGAATTATTCTCGAAGCTGAAAAGGCGGAACGCGATGCAATTAAGGCTCAAAAAGAAGCAGAATTCTTCGGTAACATTCAAGAGGGCGACGTTGTTCTCGGAACTCCCGTAAGATTTGCAGCTTTCGGTGCATTCATCGACGTTAACGGATTTGATTGTCTTGCTCACATCTCTGACCTCTCCTGGACGGGATGCAAAGATTGTGCAGAAGTTCTCGAAATCGGTACTCAATACGAATTCAAGATTTTGAAGATTGATGAAGAAAATAAGAGAGTATCCGTTGGTTATAAGCAATTACAACCCAAACCTTGGGAGACCGTTACCGAAAGATACAACGTTGGCGATGTTATTAAGGGCAAAGTTGTAAGAATCGTAAGCTTTGGTGCTTTCGTAGAAGTTGAAAAAGGAATTGACGGTTTAGTTCACGTTTCTCAAATTTCTAACGAATGGTTGGAAAACCCTGTAACCGCTTTAGAAGTTGGTCAAGAAGTTGAAGCAAAGATTATGGACATCAATCCCGAAAAGGAAAAGATGACTCTTTCTATCAAAGCACTTCTTCCTGAACTTCCCAAGCCTGAAAAGACTGAAGAAGAAAAGGGTGCAAAGGGTAAAAAACGTAAGGAAGCTGCTCCTGAAGAAGAGGAAATGCTCCGCGAATGGAAGGATGACAACACTGGTGACGGTGGCGTTTCTATCGCAGAAATCCTCGGCAACAACGAAAACTAATTTAATATAAGTTCCTATTAAGCCTTGTCTTTTGACAAGGCTTTTTTGGTATTTTAAAAAGTTTTATAGCATAATGTTATATAAATGAATTTTGAATTCTTTCCCGATTTTATTAAGAGCGCGTTAGCAAAAGTAAATATGGACAAGGTGTCCGAAATACGACTTCGTGCAAATAATCCGGTCATATTAAAAAGTGATACTGAATATTTATATTTAGGAGAAAACGGTGCTACGAAAAATTTCGGACAAGCATTGAGGACAAATATTTGTGATATTGAAGATATACTTTTGCGCGTTACCGAGCGTTCTGTTTATGCCTATAATGAAAGTATAAAACAAGGATTTATCACTATAAACGAGGGTGTTAGAATCGGACTTGCCGGTGAGTGTGTTTACGATAATGGACAAGTAGTTACAATTAAGAACATTACTTCCTTAAATTTAAGAATACCTCATAAAGTAGAGGGGTGTGCAAATGAGATATACAAACACGTTTACTTTGATGGTAAAGTTTGTGATACTTTAATAATTTCCGCGCCGTCTTATGGCAAGACGACGATACTTAAAGACTTGGCTGAAAAATTAAGCAAAGAAAACTTGGGAGCAATTTTAGTCGTTGACGAAAGGTCGGAATTTTGCGGTGTCGTCGGGGAGAATATAGATATCATAAAAAACTGCTCAAAATCTTATGCTTTTGATTACGGTATCAGGTCAATGTCTCCAAAAGTTATAATTACCGACGAATTATCTACTAAAAGCGATTGGGAATGTGTAAAAAAAGCCGTTACTTGTGGTGTTAACGTGATTGCTAGTTGCCACGCGGACAGTGTAGAAGATTTAATAAATAAGCACGAATTCTGTAAAGTGTTTTCGCGCTACGTTATTTTAAACAGCAACGGCAAAGCTGGAAAGGTAAAAAATATTTACGACGGAGATTTTAACTTGTTGTGAACGTTATTTTTGGAATAATATTACTTATTTTATGTATATATTTGGGACGAAAACTCTCTGAAAAATTTGTTAATAAAAGAAAGTTTTTCGACGATTTTATATCCTTTAATAACTGTGTGAAAAACGAGATTTCTTTTGGACAAGCGTCGTTAGTGAAAATAATAAATTCTCAAGAAAATAAAGGCGATTTTTACGATTGTTCGTCTTTATATTTAAGGGAAAATAAGTTTGTTTTTAATAAGAACTACATAAACGATAGAGAAAAGGAATTTTATAAAAATTATTTAGAGTCAGTAGGTAGACACGATAAAAAAACGCAGTTAGAATATTTGACGTTTGTTGGTGGTGAGCTTGATAAAATGCTCTTTGAGTCAAAAGAAAATGAGAAAAAATACAAGGTTTTATATATAAAATTAGGTGTTTTATTTGGAATAATGGCACTAATAATTATGCTTTAGGTGGTCTATGGACGTTGATATAATTTTTAAGATAGCTGCAATAGGAATATTGATAGCAGTTATTACACAAGTGCTTAAAAAAAGTGATAGAGACGATATTGCAACGTTAGTAGCGCTTGCTGGATTAGTTATTGTTCTTACTTTGGTTATAAACATGATAAGCGAGTTGTTTGAGTCGATAAAAAATATATTTTATCTATATTAGATGGAAAAAGTTGTAGTTCTAACGATAATTTTTGCCGTTATAATCTTGTATTTAAGAAGTATAAACGGGGAACTCGCCATGCTTACGGGCATTTGTGCAGGAATAATTATATTGTTTTATGCTTTTTCTTATCTCTCCGAAGTGTTTTCCGTTATCGACCGAATGATAGAGCTTACCGGTATTGATAGGGATATGTACAAGATTATTTTCAAAATAACGTCCATTGGATATTTGGTAGAGTTTGGCGCGGATACCGTGTCTGACTTTGGACTAAAAAGTCTTGCGGACAAACTTGTTTTCGTAGGTAAAATAATGATTTTTTCAATATCATTGCCGATAATTTACGCTATTATAAATCTTTTAAGCGGTATAATTCAATGACTAAAAAGATAATTTCTATTTTAACAATTTTGCTAGTTGCCACATGTGTTTTTTTTAATCTAAACGAAAAAATTGGCTATGCGGACGAATTATCAGATAGCATTGAAGAACAAATGGGTAATATTGATTTAAATGAGATAGAGAATTTTTTTGATGAAAACGGAGGATTTGACAACAAAACTTTTTTAGAATACGTAAAGGAGATGCTAAACGGTAAATATCAAGCGGAGTATGATAACGTGGGAAAAAGGATAACTAGCGTATTATTCTCTGAAGTAAATAAACTTTTACCCTCATTAGTTAGCATAACATTAATTGCAATTTTTTGCGGAATTTTTCAAGGAATAAGAAGTTCTTTCGCTTCAGACGGGGTAGCAAACTTGATTTCATTTGTAGGTTTACTTGCCGTAATACTAATAATATCATTGGAAATTTCATCTTTGTGGAAAGATTGCGAAAACATTATTAAAAACATAGCGAATTTAAGCACGATTATGTCACCCATAATCACTACGTTAATGGTGGCGGGTGGGGCTAAAGTATCCGCTTCACTATATTCGCCTACGGTTACCGTGTTATCAAATCTAATAATTAACGTTCTGCTAGGTATCGCGCTTCCGCTAATTGCGATTATGATAATTTTTTCAATAATTTCCAACTTTTCATCAAGCGTAAAACTTTCAAAATTTACCGATTTAGCGTCGTCTATTATTAAGTGGACGTTAGGAATTACCGCAACTGTTTTTACTGTGTTTTTATCCGTGCAGGGTATTACTAGTGCTACTTACGACGGAATTAGTGTAAAGGCTGCAAAGTATGCTATTTCAAATTCAATACCTTTAGTAGGTGGTTTTTTGCGAGATGGATTTGATTTGGTTTTAGCAGGGAGTGTCTTAATTAAAAATTCAGTAGGGCTTGCTTGTATTTTTGGCGTTATAAACCTAATTTTATCACCGGTGATTAAGATGACAATCTTTTCACTAATATTAAAGACTTGTTCGGCTGTTACAGAGCCTATATCTGACGGTAGAATTTCTAACTTTTGTACTTCAATAGCAAAATGTGTTAATTATTTATTGGCAGTGACGCTAGTTGTTGGTTTGATGTTTTTCATCACTATTTTGCTAATGATTTTTTCGGCTAGCGTGTTTATATAATTATGAAAGATTGGGCAATTTCAATAGGGGTTGTTGTAACCAATATATCCTTAATATCTTTGATAATTCCCGACGGGAAAATGGGGAAATACGTTAAGGGGATGTTTTCACTACTAGTGATTTTAGTGATAATAAAACCTTTTACCGGCGAACTAGACGGGCAATTTACTTTAAACAGTCAAAGCGAAACAATTCAATATCAGGAAAATTATCTCTATTATACGACTCAAAAAAGGGTGGAAAATAGTGAAGATTATTGCGAAAAAATGTTAGAAAATTTGGGTATTTTGCACGCTAGTGTAAACATTAGTTACAAAATAGAGAATTTACCCGAAATTAGTATTAAAAAAGTATCCGTAAATTTAAAAAATTCGGTAATTAATGCGGACAAAGAGCATATAGATATTATCGAACAAGCAAAAAAATCGATTACGGAATACTTAAACGTTTCAAATGACGTTGTGGAGATTATAAATGGGTGACAAAAAAATCGGTTTTTTAGAAAAGATTAAAAAAGATAAAAAGTTGCAAATTGCATTAGTTGTGATTTTGTCAATAGTTGCGATTTTCATTTTGTTTAAGGGCTTTATTAATGATGATAGTGAAGCAGAAGAGACATTTTCTGTAGACACTTACGTTACTAGTCTTGAAAATAGACTTGAAAAGGTATTAAAACAAGTTGACGGCGCGGGGAAAGTTTCGGTAATAATTACCGTTGAGTCTGGCATGGAAACGGTGCTTGCAATGAAAACGACTATTAATGAAACGTCAAACGGCCGCGAAATTGAAGAATCACCAATAATTGTCAACGGAAAAACTGTTACTGTTAAGGAGTGCTATCCTAAAATTGTAGGCGTTCTTATAGTGGCTGAAGGTGCGGATAATTTGACAGTATTTAGAAAGATTCAACAAGCGACTGTTTCGCTTTTGGATATAAACGTTAACCAAGTAGAAATTTTAACAATGAAATAAGGAGAAAAAACATGACAAAAAAGAGAAAAATCGTAGTACTATCTTGCATGATTGCATTACTTGCTGTAACCGCCGTTTTTAACTTTGTTTTAACTAGCGGAAACAAGCCGATTGACGACACGATACAGGTGAGTTCTGCAAACTACTTTTCGCAGTATCGAACGGAAAGAATGACAACTAGAAACGAAGAACTTTTGCAACTTGATGAAATTATCGCAAACGCTGAAGCTAACAGCGCGGAAAGAAACGAAGCGCTTAATATGAAAATTGAGATGACGGCAATTACTGAAAAAGAACTTTTGCTCGAAAATCTTATTAAAGCATACGGTTTTGAAGACGCGGTAGTTGTGATAGGATTGGAGTCTGATAACGTTAACGTAATAGCAAAAGCGCCCGATATGACTACTGACGACGCTATCTTAATTTACACCGTTGTCTTTGAAGAAATCGGCGTTTCACCAGAAAATGTAAAAATTATACCTATTTCTTAAAAAACACTATGCAAAATAAATATTTTGTGGTACAATAAATATACAAAATTTATTTATCAGAGGATATTTATGGCACGTTTTAAAAACATACCTGTCAATTCTCACGAAGGAAAAATAACTTACGGTAGCGGAATTGTAGACGAAATAGTTCTTCTTGCGATTAACGAAATACCAAACGTCGAGCTTTATAGCAAGTCACCGCAAAACCTTATAAAAAATAAGGCGATAAAAGTGTTTTTTGCAGCCGACGGCGTTCACGTTGACGTAAAGGTTAAAACACACTATTTGGAGAATATTTCTGAAGTTGCGTTTAAGATTCAAGAATCTATTAGACACAACGTCGAGGCAATGACTGAATATCGTATTGCAAACGTTAACGTCAGCATTAAAGGAGTAATATTAGAAGACGCTATTGCTCCCGTAGTTGAAGACAATGCTGAACTAACTAAAGAAGGTAAAGATGAGAAGTAAAGCAAGAGAAACGGTTTTTATTTATTTGTTCTCAAGGCTCTTCAATCCAAGTGATGAAGGGCTTTTTGCTGTTTTAAAAAAGGACTTAAACAGTGACGACGCGGAATTTGCAACAAAACTACTTGATTCCGTAATAGAAAAGGAAGAAACTTACCTTGAAAAGATTTCAAATTTGTCAGTGGGGTACAAGCTTAATAGGCTTTACGCAGCAGATAAGTGTGCGCTTTTACTTGGTATGGCAGAACTTGATAACTTTATCGAAACACCAACGCCTGTCGTTATTGATGAAGCGGTTAATATTGTTGCAAAGTATTCTACTGAAAATAGTACGGATTTTGTTAACGGAATTCTTGCCGAGTATTCCAAGGAGAGAAAATGAGTAAAATTATAGACGGAAAACTAATCGCACAAAACGTTAAAGATAATTTGAAAGTAAAGGTTGCGGAGTTTGAAAAGGAATACGGCAGAAAAATTACGCTTGCCGTAGTTTTGGTTGGGGAAAATCCTGCTTCGCAAGTTTACGTTAAAAATAAAATTAGAGCGACAGAGTACGTGGGTATGAAATCGCTTTCTTTTAATCTTCCTGAAAACTCTACCGAAAACGAGGTTTCAGAATTGATTAAAAGTTTGTCTTCGGACAATTCTGTTGATGGTATTTTGGTTCAACTTCCGCTCCCTAAACATCTTGACGAAAACAAGATTTTAGCACTTATTCCCGCGGAAAAAGACGTTGACGGCTTCTTGGCTGAAAATGTTGGTAATCTTATGCTCGGACTTCCGACAACGGTTGCTTGCACTCCGTTTGGCGTTCTTCAAATGTTAAAGAGCGAAAATATCGACCTCGTTGGTAAAAATGCAGTAGTTATAGGTAGAAGCAACATCGTTGGAAAACCTATGGCAATGTTACTACTCAAAGAGAACTGCACGGTAACCATTTGCCACAGTAAAACTCAAAACTTAAAAGAAATCTGCAAAACCGCAGACGTTTTGGTCGCTGCTATTGGTAGACCAAAATTCGTTACGGCAGATATGGTAAAAGAAGGGGCGGTGGTAATCGACGTTGGTATCAACAGAACGGAAAATGGACTTGTTGGCGACGTTGATTTTGATGCAGTCAAAGACATTGCCGGTTATATTTCGCCTGTTCCAGGTGGAGTTGGACCTATGACAATTGCTATGCTTTTAGAAAACACCTATATTTGCGCAAAAAGGAGAGAAAATTAATGGCTAATTTCGACCAAGTTTACGATAGATATTACAAATTTTTTAACGAATACCTAAACAGCACGATAAAATCCCTCGATAAGACTGCTCCCGCAGTGTTAAGAGAAGCTATGGAATATGCAGTTGCCGACGGTGGAAAAAGGGTAAGACCTATTTTGTGTTTTGCTGCCGCTGAAGCTCTCGGTATGTCAATCGACTCTGTTAAAGAATTTGCGCTTGCAATTGAACTTATTCATTCATATTCTTTGGTGCACGACGACCTTCCCTCAATGGATAACGACGACTATAGGAGAGGCAAGTACTCAACTCATAAAAAATTTGGCGAAGCGAACGCTATTTTGACGGGCGATGCATTATTAAATCTCGCGTTTGAAACGTGCTTGTTTAAGGATAATGCCAAAATTAGCGATATTTACGCTATGCGCGTTATAGCAGAATATGCTGGTTATAGAGGAATGATTGCAGGACAAGTTTTAGACCTAGAAAACGAAAACAATTCTAATCCTAGCGAAAAAGTTCTTTACGATATCATTAACTGTAAGTGCGCAAAACTCATCATTGCGCCCTTGCTTGTTGCGTCAGCAGTGTGCGATTATAAATATTTTGACGAATTAAAAGAATTCGGTTATCATTTAGGCGTTTTGTTCCAAATGATAGACGATATTATGGACTGTGAGGGCACGTTAGAAGGAATTGGTAAAACTCCGCATAAGGACGATGCTAGCGATAAGCTTTCAACAGTTAAAGTATTTGGTTTAGACGGTGCTAAAAAGCGCGCTGAAGAACATTACGTTAGATGTAAGCACGTTCTCGACAATATTGAAAATAGTGAGTTTTTGTCTGCATTTACTGACAAACTTTACAAAAGAAAAAAATAAAACACAAGAAATTGTGTTTTTTTATTTGATATGAGATTGGACGAATATTTAACAGCGCAAAAATTTTTTGATTCCCGAACAAAAGCAAAGCAGGCAATTGAACGCGGAGAGATAAACGTAAACGGAAAAACCGTACTTAAACCATCGTATGACCTAATTGAGTCAGAAGACAATAATATCCAATGGATTAGGGCGGAAGATTACGTTTCTTTAGGTGGATATAAATTAAGTAAAGCGCTTAAAGATTTTAATTTTAGCGTTAAAGACCTCGTGGTTGCCGATATCGGCGCAAGTACGGGCGGTTTTACCGATTGTTTGCTAAAAAACGGCGCGAAAAAGGTTTTTGCAGTAGACTTAAACGACGGACTATTGCACGAAAAACTAAAAAATGACAATAGAGTTTTTCCGATTATTAAAAATGCAAAAGACCTAATAAAAGATGACTTTAATAGCGAATTAGACCTTTTAGTTGCTGATTTAAGTTTTATCTCTGCAACTATGGTTATCCCTGTTTTTTCCGAGTTGATTGATAGTAAAAAACACGTTATTTTACTGATAAAACCACAATTTGAAGTGGGAGAGAAAAAGAAATTTAAGAACGGCATAATAAGGGACGAGGGCATTAGAGATAAAGTTTGCCAAAAGGTGATTGACTGCGCAAAAGATAATAATTTTGATAAAATTGCGCTGACAACCGCACCGATAAACGAAGGAAAAAACGTTGAGTATTTACTTCTACTTAAAAGGAGATAAATAATTTTGATTTTATTCACTTTTTATTGAATAATTATTGAAATTATTCGTTAATTATGATATTATGTAGCCGTGGTGGTAATATGAAAGTTTTAATTTATGATAATAAAGCAAAAGACGAACAAGGTATTTGGTTGCATAAACTTGTTGAAAATTTAGTCGATGAGGGCATCGAATATCAAGTTTTAACAGATGAAAATTTGAGTAAGAGCTATTCTGCCGATGCACTATTCGTGCTAGGCGGTGACGGAACAGTTTTGTTTGTTAACGAATTTGCAAATAGAAACAATATACCGATTATTGGTATTAACGCAGGAAAACTAGGCTTTTTATCAGAATTTGAGTGTTACGACATGAAAAGCGCGGTTACGCTCTTAAAAAACGGTGACTTAAAAAGAGACGAGAGGAGCGTAATTGAACTTCAATTTAACGGTCAAACTTATTGCGTTCTTAACGAAGTGTTTATTCAACGTATATATATTGACGGATTTGGTTCAATCGTCACAGAAGCGTCTGTGTATTGTGACGGGCTTGATATTTGCGACGTTAAAGGCGACGGAATAATAATATGTACGCAAACGGGGTCAACCGCTTATTCGCTCTCGGCTGGCGGTTCAATTTTAGCACCGGGAATCAATGCTTTTTCTATAACACCAATCGCAGCACACGGACTTTCTCAACGTCCTATAATTTGTTCTGCTGACTCTAAAATAGAAGTAAAGGTTACGGGCAAAACGCTCGTTGGATTATTTGTCGACGGTAAGTTTGTCGACAAGTTAGAAGCTGGTCAAACATTTAAGTTAACAAAAGCTAAAAACCCTACTGTTTTCTTAAGGAAAACTAATTTTGATTTCTTTAAGAGATTAAAAATGAAATTAGGTGGGAACGGTGTGAATAATGACTAAAAAAGAAAGGCTTTCAATTATTTTGAACTTAATCAATAGCGAAGAGATTTGCACTCAAGAAGAATTGACTGAAAGGCTTAATTCGCTTGGACACAACGTGTCGCAATCTACCGTTTCTAGAGATATTAACGAACTTAATTTGATTAAATCGCAAGGCAAAAACAAAAAGAGTATTTACGTACACGCAGGCGCAAACACAAAAACTGCTTCTCCGCAAATAATAGGACTATTAAAGCAAATAATAGTTTCCGTTGATAGTGCAAATAACCTCGTAGTTATTAAAACTTTAGCAGGAAACGCAGGTAGCGCAGGGATGGCGGTGGACCAAATGCATTTTCCGCAAGTAATTGGCACTGTTGCCGGTGACGACACTCTTTTAGTTGTTGCTAAAACTAATTCTGATGCGGACGTAATAGTAAAAACGTTAAGGAATTTATAATGCTTGAAAAACTAACGATAAAAAACATCGCTTTAATTGATAGCGTGCAAATAGATTTTACTAGTGGATTAAACATCTTATCTGGCGAAACGGGTGCGGGCAAGTCTGTCATTATAGAATCGCTCAATTTTGTGTTAGGCGCAAAAGCAGACAAAACGCTTATCCGTTCGGGCGAGAGTGAGTGCTTTGTTAAGGCAGAGTTTAACGTTTCGGAAAATCAAACCATTGATGAAGTGTTTGACGAGGCGGATATTGAAAAAGAAGACGTTTTAATTATCACTAGAAAATTTTCAACTGACGGCAAAAGCAGTATTAAGGTAAACGGCAACACCGTTACTTTAAGCATGCTCAAAAAATTTACTGCAAGTTTAGTTGACGTTCACGGTCAAAGCGAACATTTCCATTTACTGAAAGTTGCAAATCAATTGAATTTAATTGATAAATTTGGCGGTGATGAAATCGACCATTGCAAGAGAGAAATAAAGGCTGATTTTAGTGAGTACAAATCTATAAAAGAACAACTAAATAAGCTTGGTGGCGACGAGGGACAGCGCCAAATAAGACTTGACGTTATTAAATATCAAATTAATGAAATAGAAAGTTGCGACTTAAAAGACGGCGAGGAAGAAGAACTTCTTGAAATTAGAGATAAATTAAAGTTTCAAGAAAAAATAATTTCCGCATTGAGTTCGTTAAAGAGTGCAATAAGCGATGAGGGAGGCGCGAGTGACGTTCTCTCAAACGCGTCAAGAGTAATTTTATCAATATCAGACCTTGGTAAAGAGTATTCCGAACTCTCTGAAAGGCTAGACTCTGCATATTCGGAAATTAGCGATATTGCTGATAGTGCCAATAGTTTATTAGAGGAGTTTGAATATAGCGAATATAATCCCGACCAAATTGAAGATAGATTATCTCTAATCAAAAATATAAAGAAGAAATACGGTAGCGATTTTAACCAAATTCAAGAGTTTTTAGCATCAATTAAGGAAGAGCAAAATCGCTTGGAAAACTTTGATGATTTAGCAAAATCATTAAACGACAAAAAACAAGAACTTGAAAACGTTCTTTATAAAAAATATACAATTTTAAGCAATGCAAGAAGAAAATATTCGAAAGAGTTTTCGCAAAACGTTTTAGAAGAACTTCATGAACTTGGAATGAGCAAGGCAAAGTTTGAAATAGTAATTTCTGACAGCCCGTCTATTTCGGAGTGTGCTTTTGATAGTGCAAACGGTTTTGATAATTTGGAATTTTTCTTCTCGGCAAACCTTGGAGAGCCGTTAAAACCCTTATCTGCCGTTATAAGTGGAGGGGAAATGAGCAGATTTATGCTTTCAATCAAAGCACAAACTGCAAAATATAACGATATATCTACCTTTATTTTTGACGAAATTGATGCGGGGATAAGCGGTATGATAGCAAAAGTAGTTGCGGAAAAGTTTGCAAGAATTTCAAAAGACACACAAATTATCGCAATAACGCACTTGCCTCAAATTTCTGCAATGGCTGACAATAACTTGCTAATTGTTAAAACGGAAAACGAATCAAAAACGGTAACGACTGTTAAACGGTTATCTTCAGAAGAAAAGATAGACGAAATAACAAGACTAATCGGCGGAGAAAAACAGAGTGAAAGCGCAAGAGTTCACTCTAAAGAGTTGATTGATACTGCCGAAAAATTCAAAAAATCAATTTAGAATATTAAAAGCGCTCACCAAAACAGTGAGCGCTTTTTTTTGCTAAAAAAATTATTCGCCTTTAACTACGATTTTAAGACCTTGCATGCTGATGTTCATTTCCATAGCTTCATTGATGTCAGCAAGTGCGTATTTATGAGTGAGAAGTTCTTCTACGGGCAAGCCGTCCTTTTGAGCTTCTTTAAGCATTTCGCATGCTTGCATCCAGTCTTTTGCTTGATACGTCCAAGAACCGATAACCTTGATTTCCTTATTGCAAATGTCTTGGTGGGGGTTATAAGTGGTATCGCCGTTATCTACGAAGAAACCGAGTTCACACATTGAACCGCCACGACGAACGTATTTCCAAATGGTGCTTGCAGCTTTTGGTGAGCCTGTGCATTGGAATGCCATTTCTGCACCTGTTCCGGTAATTTCAAGAACTTTTGCTTTAGCGTCTTCGGTCATGAAGTTAA
>SVIY01000019.1 GCA_015069265.1 Clostridiales bacterium | reverse complement strand
TTCTATATGCCCGACCTAAAAGAAAGCCTTAAAGACGGTGAACAAATCAAAGTTAGATTTGGCAAAACCGCGGAAGGCAACAAGTATGACGCTGTTTATGATAAGGCAAAAGACGATATCGTTGTTAAAAACTTCCCACATACTTTAGGTATTAGTGAAGAACAACGCGTATTCTTCAAAACTGAAAACGGCACTAACTATTCGACGTTTATTACGGGCGCTCAAATCGTTAACAACGCAAACAAGGCTGACCTCTTCTCAAAGGGTGGCGGATACGTACTTATTACCGAAGATATCGATTATAGCGATTTAATGTTCCCCAACAATATGAACATCTTCTCAAAAGGTGTTATTGACGGTGACGGACATACCATTTCTAACCTTACCAAAGTATACTCTACAATAAATGCTAATGGTAAAGTAGAAACCAAGGGATTCTCACTTTCACAAACCTTTGATAGCTCAACGCTTAAAGATATTATTATCGATAACGTAACTTGTTGCTTCGGCGTTGTTGGTTATGAAACCATCGGTGAATCAAGAATTGAAAACGTTCTCGTTCGTTTCAATAGTACTATGAGTTCCGGTGCGTCTGGTGCGAGAGCGTCGCTTCTCGGTGTTCACAAAGAATACACTTACTGGACGACTCTTAAAAACGTAATCGTTGAAATGCCGTACATTGCAAGTAAAGAATCTTACGTTGGTATGATTTCTACCCACTGCGGTAGCAAGCAAACGTTAAACAACGTTTACCTCGTTGGTGGACACGGCGAACTTCACTCTACGATGGGTAATGCGGCTCACTATCCTGTATCTTATTATAATAAAGACAATAAGCTGAACGTAAAAGAGGGTGTTGACTGGTTCGCAAGTACTGTTGCTGATGATATCTATAAGAACAACCAGGACCCCAACGCTTCATTCGCACTTCCTGCATGGTTGTATCAAAGAATTCTTGACCTTGGTATGATTAACGAAATCACCGAAGAAAACTTTGCTGACCTCTTAACCGCAACGGCAGGTTACTACGTTCTTGCAGAAGATATCGACTTTAGTAAGGTAGATATCAACGGCGACGGAGTGGTTGATGCAAACGATTCTTGGACAAGACCTGCTACCGTTACTTTCGGCGGTATGCTCGACGGTTTCAATCATAAGATTACCAACTTCGTTCCCGGTAAAGCAGATGATGACGTTCTTTTTGAAAGAACCAATAATGCTATTATTAGAGACCTTTACTATCACGCAACTAGTACTGGTGTACGCGGTGGTATTATCGGTCAGTTGAATACTAACGCGACCACGATTGACAACTGCGTAATCGTTATAGACGCTTTCAGTAGTGGACAAGGCGCAGGTGTTGTTGGTGTTATTCAAGCAGAATTAAAACTATCTAATTCAATCGTTATCGTTAAAGACCCCACGGCAAAACACGCTACTATCATTAACGGTATGATTGCTACTGATAACTCAGCTACAAAGGGTGCTTTCCTTGAAAACGTATATATAATTGACCCAACTAACACGGAAAAAGAACTTTCTCCGTTTAGAGGCGGCTACTATGAAACTGGTACTTTTGGCTTTGACAAGTCAAGTGCAGTAGAAGACGAAGATTACTTCCTTGGAACTAGCATTCTCTCATTTAAGAGAGATAACTTCGATGGCCAAATGGCTATTTGGTACGATGACCTCGCTGAACAATTTATGAGTGAAGATACTTATAAGGAAATTAGCAAGGCTAACGTTACTGACCTTATGACTGCTGAAGCAGGTTACTACGTTCTTACCGAAGATATCGACATGAAAGATATCGTTTGGAATGCAACCTCTGAATTTAAGGGTACGCTCAACGGTAATGGACACAAACTTTATAATATTAATACGACTACTGGTTTGTTTATGTCTACGAACAATGCAGTAGTAGAAAGCATTGAACTCCAATTTGCAGAAACTTCTACGGCTGGTGTCGTAGGTACTGTTGCTGGCGAAACCAAGATTAGAAACGCGGTTATTACTGCTGATAAGGTTGCAAGCGCAAGTGCTGCTATCGCAAAAGTAGCTAATGCACAACTAATTATTAGACAAACCTTGGTAGACGTTAAGGACGCTGAAAGCGACACTGCAAAATACATTGTTGGTTCTGGTGACGGTGTGGTTGCTTTTACCGACGTAAGCGTTGTTGATGAAAAGGCTGGTAAAATTACCGAAGCAGGCGCATTCGACCTCTACGATGATATCTTTGATATTTACGTAGCTGAACTTCCCACTGCATACTTGCAAGAAGTTTACACGGCAAATACCGATGCTGCTATTCGTCCTCACACTATCATTACCAAGGACAACATAAACACTCTTATGACCGCTACTGAAGGTTACTTTATCCTCGGCGCAGACATTGACCTTTCTAAAGTAGAATGGACTGCTTCCAACTTTAACGGAACCTTGAACGGTAAAGGCTTTAAGATTTCTGGAATTTCTACCGCACTTTTCAACGAACTTGGCGGTATGATTAGAAACGTTGAACTCGAAGCAACTAACGTTGCAGAAGGCAATGCGGTTCTCGCAAAAACTATTGCAAGCGCAACTACTTTGGTAGACGTTGCAATCAAGGCTGACGAAACTGCTTCTAGCGTAATCGCATGCGCAGTAAACGGCGCACTTACCTTGAACGAAGTATTCGTTAACGCAGACAACGTTGCTCTTGCTGAAAACGGAACGCTTCTTACCGGCGCAGGCGACGGTGCAATCACCGTTAACGGTGCGTACGTAATTACGCCTAACAAAGAAACTGCTCTCTATGCAGGCACTGCAACGGGTAACACTAACGTTTACAGTGACGTTGTAGCGTTTGTTGACGCTAATAGAAATGGCGACATTACTATTAATAACGACATCTTAAGCGCAACAGACGACCTCAAAGTTAGAAACGAACTCAACGCTAAAACGTTGAAAGCCTTCATGAAGGCAACCGGTGGTTAC
The DNA here is from genome assembly GCA_015069265.1 of Clostridiales bacterium. Classification (GTDB taxonomy): domain Bacteria; phylum Bacillota; class Clostridia; order Christensenellales; family Borkfalkiaceae; genus UBA1259. The sequence goes on along the minus strand of SVIY01000019.1, from coordinate 16,524 downwards.
TGGTACATGACTGAAAACATCGACCTTAACGGCGCTGGATTTAAGTCTATTACTAAATTTAACGGTACGCTCGATGGATGCGGTTATGCAATCACTAACGCAACGGCACCTATCTTTACTGAATTTAGCGGTACGTTAAGAAACGTTGCTATTGCTACTAACAAGAGCATTATTAACAAAGTTGGCGACGCACTTATCTCTGACGTTGTTGTTTCTTACGCAAGCATGTCTACGCCTATCTTGGGAACTGTTAACGGTAACGTTGTTCTTAACGAAATCGCAATCAGTTGTACAGCATACGGCTTGGGAACAAAGAGCGTTGCTTACACCAAACTTGCTTCTGACGCAACTGTAACTGCAGAAAACATCTACGTTGTTGCTATTGCTGAAGAAATTAGCCTTGGCAATGCTGTTGGTGCTGACGGTGAAGCAGTTGTTCTCGGTGAAGACTACTTCCTCTATAAGTCAGTAGAAGAACTTATTCACGCTGATAACGACGAAGATATCGTTCTTACTGATTACACTGTTCTAGCTCTCGACAATGCTAAAGTAGCAGTAAGAATTACTCAAGAAAACCTTTCTGAACTCTTATACGCAGACGCAGGATACTGGTATCTTGCTGAAGACGTGGATGCAACCACTATCGTTTGGATCTCTCAAGCAAGCTTCAACGGTACGTTCGATGGTCTCGGACACAAACTTACCGGACTTAAATTTGCTACTACTCCGAACTTCAATGGTTTGTTCCAATACATGAAAGGTGGCGCAGTTAAGAACATTTATCTCGGTTATACCGACATTACTCACACTCACCAAGCAGGTATCGCAGGTAGAATGGACGGCAGTGACGTTCTCGTTGAAAACGTTGTTATTGACGTTGACAAATATACTTCTTGGGGTGCTGGTCTCATTACTAAAGTAGTACCTTTAGGAGTTAACATAACAGTAAGAAACGTTCTTGTTAACGTTGACTACATGGGACACTCCGCTAACGACCAATACAGAGGTGTTTTGGTTGGCGGTGACACTTCTAAAGCGCCTATCGCACTTGATAACGTAATAGTTATTGCAGATATTGAAGGTGCAAAACTTGCTGCTGATGAAAAGGCAAAAGCAGACGCTGAAAAGAAAGGTGAAACCTATACCGGCAAGTCGGAAATTTATCTCTCGACCTCTGGCGTTACTGAAGATTCAATTGAAGGCGAAAATTACTTCGTGTTCAAGAGTGTTGAAGAATACGTTGCTGCAACTACGGGCGATGATGCAATTGAAGTAGACGCGTTTATAATCGATGGTGTTAAAGAACTTAACATTGCAGTCGCAATTAGTCAAGAAAACATTTTGGAAATGCAAAGCATGTTCGGTGGATACTGGTACTTGACCGAAGATATCGATATGACTGGTATTAACTGGACCGCTAAACAAGTTTATAAGGAAGCGTACTTTAATGGTGTTTTGAATGGTAACGGATATAAGATTTACAACTTGAAGTTGAACGGACATTTCATTACCGAAACTCAAGGAGGTCTTGTAAAAGATTTGACTATTGAAATCACTGAATTGTCAGGTGCTAGAGCTGCTCCGTTCGGTACGATTAGAAGCGGTGGTGCACAAGGCGCACGTTACGAAAACGTAATAGTTAAGATTGACAAAATAACTGCTTCTAATATGTATCAGTCAGGTTTTGCTTGGTACAACGATGACGTAAAAACGACCCTTAAGAACGTAATGGTTGTTATGGGCGATTACGCAGAAGGCGTTAAAGCAAGCACTAAACCTGGACTACTCACTGGATACTACGCTGTAAACTGCGTTCTTGACGGTGTGTATGTAGTTGATATTAATGAACAAATTTCAAATATTGACAATGGTACGGGCGAGAAAAATCCCGCAGCTGCATATGTCAACGCAGAGGGTAAACCTGCAGTTCTAGGTCAAGATTACTTTGTAATAACTGATATTCTTGGCTACGACAAAACCAAGCTTCCCACCAAGGAAATGCAAGACGTGTTCGAAGCAAGTAAATCTCTCTTTGATTACACTTTAATTACTGCTGAAAACTTCTACACATTGCAAACTGCAGAAGCTGGATACTATCTCTTGGATACAGATATTGACCTTAAGAACGTTGACCTTAACGGAGACGGAAAAGTAGACACTAGCGACGTATGGAATCAAACGGCAACCTTTACAGGTACTCTTAACGGTAACGGACACAAGATTATCAACTATACTACAAAAGCAGGAACGGCTGCAGCGCCCAAGGGCTTATTTAACACTGTAGATAGTGCATCATTTGTTAATCTCTATTTACACGTAGTTGCTACTGCTAACTACAGTGCCGGCTTGATTGGTAATGTTTTGGGAATCGTTAACGTTACTAACGTTGTAATCGATGTGGATTCGTTAACGGGTAATAATACCGGTGCAATTGCGGCAAATACTGATAAAGATTCAACACTTGTTGTAACTGACGTGTTTGTAAATGCCGATGAAGTAAAGAGCGGACGTAATAGAGGGGCACTTATTGGTACTGCTAAAGGAACTACTATTGTAGATAACGCGTTTATGCTTACGATAACAACTCTTAATGTTAGCCCAGCAGGTAATGGCACTGTTGAAGGTGCAGATGGAAAAACAGCTGTTGCTGGTGAAGATTATTTAGTTGTCAAAGCAGTTGCGGACTTTGATTCTACAAAACTTACCACAGACTTCTTGAAGGCGGGATACAATGCTTTGTATCCCTCCACGGAAGCTTAAGATAAGGAGGTTATAACTATGAAAAAATCTAAAAAATTATTAGCTATGTTAATGGGCTCGGCAGTCCTTGCGACCTCCATTTTTGCAGGATGTGGGGAAGACGATAGAATAGTTGTTCCCGAAGGAGCCCTTGAAAACAGACCTAACTATGAGCAAGAAACGGACACCTTCCACCTCTGGTCATATGGTCAAGTCATGAACGATAACTATATGAATAATGGTAACACCTACTATTTCTACGACGAAGATGGAAACAAGATGAGCTTGCAAACCCCCGAACGTACGCAGTGGCTCGTAGACGCAGGATTTAATGAGGTTTATCTTGGTTCAGTATTCTCTTGCGGTGGTTATCGTTGGAGACAAGAAGACGGCACTCCCGGATTCTTCAACTCTGAAATTCAAGAACAAATGGACGAAATGCATAAGCACGGTCTTAAAATTATGGTTTTCGGTAACGAATGGTTCTCTATTACCTCTCGCCGTGACTCATTGATTGACCCCGTTTACTATGCAGAAAACGAAGCTGTTACAAGAGCAACCGTATTATCTGACCTTCAAAGCAGATACACTATGGAAATCACCAAAGAATACGAAAAGGAAATTCAAGCTGAAGTAGACGCTTTGGAAATCACGGTAGAGGTAGCAACTGCTTTCTATACCGAAAAGGTAACTGAAGAAGTTATCGCTGCAAAAAAGGCAGAAATTACGACTATCGCAGGTGAAAAAGTAACTGCTGGTGAGCTTACTGAAGATGCAAAAGCAGAGTATATCGCAACAGAACTTGCAAAAGCAATCTACGTTGACCCCACTGCTGAAACACCTGCATTAAAAGATGAAATTATTCAAGACGTCGCTACAAAGGTTGCTGAAAAGATTTTAGATACTGAAGCTGAAACTCCTACTGTTAAAGCAGAAGTTATTGCTGAAATCAAAACTGCAACGTACAACGAAAAAATGGCTGCCGCGGCAGAAGAAATCAAAGCAAAAGTTGATGCTAAAGTTGTTGCAAACATCGAAGAAGAACTTGAATACGCAATCTTTACTGATACGACTCAGGGCGCTTGGCATTCATCAAAAATCAAATTTAAGGACCAAGAACAAATCAATAGATTTGCGGCTCACCTTTTAGAAGGCGTTATGGATCATCCTGCATACATCGGTATTACCGTTGTTGACGAACCTAGATGGTATTTCTTCCAAGCTTGTAGAGAAATGGCAATCGCATTTAAATCTGTTGACCCCGACGGCGTTTACATGATGAACATGTTCCCGATGGATAACTCTGAAGGTGTTAAGAACGGATTCTGTGATGGCGGTGGAGAAATGCCCGCACCCATTGCATACCAAAAATACCTTGACCAATGGTGGGAATTCTTCGCATTTAACGACCATAAGTGTATTGGTGAAGGATGTACGGTTGAACACAAATTAGAAAACCGTCTTCTCAACCACTACTACTATGACGATTATCCCATTTACGAAAATGGTGTAAGAGCTACTTATCTCCACTGTAACGAACTCGTTGCAGATTGGGCAAGAGGACATGAAGAAGATGGCGGAATTGACACCACCCTCGTATTGCAATCTTACGCTGGTGACGGCGCACACAGACTTTGCCAATATGAAGATACGTTGTGGCAGGCAAACATGGGTATGGCATTTGGACACAAAGGCTTCTCATACTATACTTGGTGGACTACTCACAACTCTAACGGTAACCTCCCTGACGAAACGATGTTCCCGATTGACCGTGACGGTGATAGAAACGCTCAATGGTACAACTGTCAAAGAGTTAACATGGAAATGTTGTGGATGGGCAAAGCTCTTACCAACTTCAAGTATCAAGGAATGACCTATGAAAGCAGAGTTCCGCTACCCTCGGGTATTGCATATCTCGCTAACCTCAAGGCAGAAATCACTGATATGAAGTATATGAACATCGATTCTTACGTTGTTACCGGTACTAAAGGTGGCGGTGGTGTGGTTGTTATGACCGAACTTTACGACGCAGAAAACGATCAATACGGATACTTCATCGTTAACGGTACCGACCCGTACTTTGCATCTGAAATTAGCGTTACTCTTAACGTTAATACGTTTAGCAACGTACAGATTTGGCAATCTGAAACCATTTCTAACGTCGGTCTTGTTGACGGAAAGGTAAGAATTGAACTCGGTACTGGTCGTGGCGCGTTCATTATGCCTTACTAATATTAAAGGTTTAAGTTTAACTTAAAACTTATTGAGAAAGAGTGCGATTTTATCGCACTCTTTTCTTATTAAAAAATATATTTTATTACCCTTTTATTTTGGGAAAAGTGTTGCAAATAGTGGGGATATATGTTAGAATTATAAATAGGTGTATTCCTGAAAAAAAGTTATTAATCGGAAAGGAAATTTAATATGAATTTTACTGATTTTTTTAAGACGGCGAAATACGTTCACGCCTCTTCCGATGATTTTTTTCCGTATATAAGAAAAAACTTCAATATTGACGCAAAGGTAAAGAGCGCCAAACTCGTTTTGAGTGCGCTTGGCTTTTGCGATATTTTTTTAAACGGCAAAAAAATCACCGATGACCTTTATATTACTCCACACGCAATGTATAATCCTCAAAAGACCGAGGAACTCTACATAAACCCACGTGCTTTTACTGAAGCATACTTTAACGACGAACTTGACTATTCCGTTTACGTTTCCGTTTTTGACGTTACCGAGTTTTTGTCGAGCGGTAAAAACGTTTTCGGCTTAACTTTGGCTGGCGGTTGGTATTACACTGGACCGGATAAATACGGTAACTATAGAAACTTCGGTAGACCGAGCGTTGCGTTCCGTATAGAACTAACTCTTGAAAACGGTCAAGTCATTGATATTGTTTCTGACGATACTTGTAAATGGAAACAAAGTTATCTCACGTTTGCTGGTATATTCCACGAAGAACAGGATGAGAGGAAAGAGATAAAAGACTTCACAAACGTAGATTTTGACGATTCCGATTGGGAAAACGTTGTAGAGGTAGAGCATTACGACAGTAAGTATATCTTAAACGAATGTCCTCCCAACAGAATTATCAGTTGGCATAAACCTACGCTTATCAAGCAAACCGAAACGGAAAAACTTTATGACATGGGCTTTACCATGACAGGCTTCCCCGTGGTAATAAGTGACGACGAGGTTGGGCAAACCATAACCTGTCAGTTTGGCGAAACGCTTGACGAGAACGGTAACTTGGACGAATTCCACAGCTACTCACAAAACTGTGTATTTATTACTGACGGAAGAAAGGAACACTATTTGCGCTTTACTTGGCATGGATATAGATATTTCACGGTAAAAACAACGGGCAACCTTGACAATATCTCTGTGGAAAAAGTAGCACTAACCTTTGCGGACGTTAAAAATACTTCTACTTTTGAGTGTAATTTAGACGTTGTAAACTTTATTTATAACGCCTACGTATTAACCCAAAGAGAAAACTATCAATGCGGTGTTCCCTGCGACTGCCCGCAGATAGAAAGAAAAGGTTATACGGGTGACGGTCAAGTACTCTGTGAGTTAGGACTTTCGCTTTTCGATAGTGAAAAACTCTACCGCAAATGGCTTAACGATATTTCGGACGTTCAGGATAGAAAGACGGGATTTGTTCACAATACCGCACCCGTATTCGTTAGTTGCGGTGGCGGTCCTGGTGGATGGAGCGTTGCAATAGTAAACGTTCCGTACGCTTTCTATAAGCAGTTTGGCGATAAAACCGTACTCGAAAGATTTTATCCTCAAATGAAAAAGTATAAAGAGTTTATCGACGATGAAGCGATTGATAATCTCGTTACGATAAAGAAAAGAAAAGCGCATTGCCTAGGCGATTGGAACGGTCCTGTAAAACCCTTGCTCCCCGAACCTTTCTGCAACAGCTGTATGTACGTTGAAGCACTTACGAGAATGGTTGAGGTCGCAAACATTTTGGGATATACCGAAGACGTTTCTGCTCTTGAAGCTCGCATTGAAGAGGTTAAAAAGGCAATCAACGATACCTACTTTGATGAAAGCACGGGCGACTACTGTGGCAACGAACAAGCGTCAAACGCCTTTGCATTAAATATCGGATTAGGAGATGAGAGAACGCTTAAAAACCTCGTCAACCGCTATTCGGAATTACAAGGCTTTGATACGGGTATATTCGGCACGAAATATCTTCCCAAGATTCTCTTCAAGGAAGGTTATCCCGAGGTCGCAATGTCCCTTTACACGTCAAAGAGCGAGGCTTCTTACTATCAATGGATGAAGGATGGGGAAACAACGCTTTTAGAGGCTTGGTCAAACGCAAGAAGTCATAACCACCCGATGTTTGGAACGCCTGTTTTGTGGCTCTATCAATACGTGCTGGGTATAAGACAAACGGAAGATAGCGTGGCGTTCAAAAAGGTTTTGATTAACCCGTCGGAAATAAGCGCAATCACGGATATTAAAGGTAGTCTTTTAACGCCTAGCGGAAAAATTGCAGTTGCATATAAAAAGGTGGACGGCAAGGTTGAATTTACAGTGGAAATTCCCGACGGAATTGAATGTGAATTTAAGTATAAAGACGTTTGCAGACCGCTTTGTGCCGGCGAGAATAAAATCGTTTGCGATATTTAACCGAAAGTGCAAAAAGATAGGCAGATTGTCCAAACGGAAAAATCAAATAAAAATTGACAGTAGTTTTCTATGATGTTAAAATTAATATAAGAAAAGATTAGGAGAGAAACAATGAGAGAACATTTTGACTTTTACGGATATAACGCACCTACTTGCGGTAATATTTACGTAGACGACGAAGTTTATACCCTTGGCGAAGATTATAGAAGCGTAAAAAGGTATAAGGAATACAAGAGTATAGGCTTTAATATTGCTCTTTTACAACACGACAACAGCTATAATGGCGAAAAGTGGGCAACATCTTCTGCTAAAAAAGTTATGGATATCTGTGCTAAAGTTGGCCTTAAAGTTATCCTTGAAGATAAGAGGGTTAAAGACCTTCCCAAAGAAAAAATTCTTGTTGGTGAAGGCGGAAGATTTAAGACTCAAGAAGAACTTGAAGCGTACATTACAGAAATGACGGCGGTTTATCGTGACCACCCCGCATTTTACGCTATCCAACTTCAAGATGAACCGGGTTATAGACACCTCAAAAACTATGCGTTTGTCTACAAGACTATTAAGAAACTTTTCCCCAAAATGGAGCTTCAATGCAATCTTTTAAACATGGTATTGCATAGCGAAATCGCACCAGACCCCAATAACTTACAATCTTACGAAAAAGATTATGAAGATTATCTTCATTATTTTGCAAAAGAAAGTGGAATCGACTATCTTATGACCGATGAATATGCTTTCCGTGGCATGAATATTTTGAGTGCATACTCAATGCCTACCTTCCAAGTGCTTGCAAACGTATGTAGAGATACGGGAAAAGAACTACGTCTAGTTCTTCAATCTTTCTGTCAAGAAGGTATGGTTGTAAATCCTAAAGACCCCGAACTTGTTGAAGGAAGTTGCCATTGGAGAAGAATTAGTGGTAAAGAAATGTATTGGCAAATGAACCTTGCTTTAGGTCTTGGCTGTAAAGAATTCTCTTACTTTACCTATTTTACAAAGGCAAGAAGAGGTTTTAGAGTTCAAAGAACAACCACTGACGGTATTGACGGCGGTGCACTTGTTAACTATGACGGAACAAGAACTAAACTTTGGTTTGAAACACAAAAGATTATTAAAGAATTTAAGGCATTTGAGCCTGTAATCATTAAGTATAACTACGATAACTCATACTTCTTCTTCCCCGAAGGAAAGAAAAAGGAAGACTTTGGTCCTACCTCTTGGGCAGTACTATCCGACGTTAAAAAGCTTCCCATCTCGGTTAAGACTGATAAGTGTCCTATTTTGGTTACCGAAATGAAAAACGGCAATAGCAGAATGTATATGGTGCAAAACGTTGGCGACCCATTTGAAGAAGTTCTTTACAAAAAGAGAGTTCCTGAAATTGAAATCGACCTCGGCGCACTTGCTGATAAGGCTAAATTCTATTACAAGGGCAAACAAGTTGAAAGAAAACTTGACGGCACTATCTTGAAAGAAAAACTTGGCAGAGGTCAAGCACTCTTTATCGAAGTAGAATAAGGGAGAGAAGAAAATGAAAAGAGAACATTTTGATTTTTACGGATACAACGCGCCCACTTGGGGTGGATATTATCACGACGGAGTTACTTACTTCCTTGGTGAAGATTTTAGAAGTGTAAAGAGATATAAAGAATATAAAGATATCGGCTTCAATATGTGCTTGCTCCAACACGACAACGGCTACAATGGCGAAAAATGGGAAACCTGTTCAACCAAGAAGTGTATGGACGTTTGCCAAAAGGTTGGGCTTGACAGAGTTATCGTTGAAGATAAAAGACTTAAAGAACTCTGCAAAGAACCTTTACTTGTAGGCGAGGGCGGAAAGTTCAAGACAGAAGACGAACTTATGGCTTATCTTGACGAATGCACGAAGCCTTATCGCGACCACCCGTGCTTTTATGCAATCCAACTTGAAGACGAACCGATATATAAGTATTTGAAAGAGTACGCACACGTTTATAGAGCGTTAAAGAAGCTTCTTCCTAAAGCAGAACTTCAATGCAACCTCTTAAACATGATTTTGCATAGCCAAATCGCACCCGACCCCAACAATTTACAAACTATGGATAAGGACCTTGCTGATTATCTCCGTTATTTTGTAAAGGAAAGTGGTATCGATTATATTATGACCGACGAATATGCTTTCCGCGGTAGAAATAGGGTAAGTCCGTGGACTGTTCCCACTTTCCAAGTATTTGCTAACGTTGCAAAAGAACTTGGCATAGAAGCGCGTATGGTATTGCAATCTTTCTCTCAAGAAGCGTGCGTTACCAATAAAGAAAAGCCCGGTTTTTTGGAGGGAAGCGTTGCTTGGAGAAGAATTACCGAAAAGGATATGTACTGGCAAATGAACCTTGCTTTAGGTCTTGGTTTTAAGGAATTTTCTTTCTTTACCTATTTAACCAAGGCTGTAAAGAACTTTAGAGGTAAATGGGTTGGCGGTGCTGCTATCGACGGTGCGGCACTTCTTAACTACGACGGAACGAGAACTAGACTTTGGTACGCTACCCAAAAGGTAATAAGGGAAGTTAAGGCGTTTGAGCCAGTTATCATCAAGTATAACTATGACAACGCATATTTCTTCTTCCCCGAAGGAAAAGACCAAAAATCGTTCGATTCTAGCGCAGAGGCACTTTTGTCTGACGTTAAGAATATTCCTATCTCTGTTAAAACGCCTAAATATCCCGTTATGGTATCTGAAATGAGAAACGGCAAATCAAGAATGTATATGGTTCAAAATATCGGTAACCCCATTGAAGAACTTATGTACAACAAAAAAGCAACCGTTTTAGATATCGACCTTGGCGAACTTGCAGGTAAGGCTAAATTCTACTATAAAGGCAAACAAGTTGAAAGACAACTTGACGGCACTATCTTAAAAGAAAAACTCGGCATCGGTCAAGCTATCTTTATCGAAGTTGAATAAAAAATATAATCAGCACGCATATATTTATGCGTGCTGATTGTGTAAAAAAAACATTTTACGATATATGTAATTTTAAGCACTTTGCTTACTATTTTATATATTTTACCACCTAAAATAATTGTATAATTAAAACACAAAAACTAATAATTGTGAGGCGAAATATGATTAAAGACCTTAACTTTGTTTCCCCCGAATCAGAGGGAATAGCATCCGAACAAATACTAGATTTAATTAAACAAATCGAGAACTATAAAATCAATATTCACTCTTTGCTTATAGCCCGTAACGGCAATATTATTGCAGAAACGTATGCAAAGCCTTTCAACAAAGATTTTATGCACAGAATTTATTCTTCAAGTAAAACTTTCGTTGCTTTGGCGGTTGGTTATGCGGTAACACAAGGCAAAATGAAAATTACCGATAAATTGGTCGACTTGCTTAAAAATTATCTTAAAGGCGAGCCTAGTCAAAGGGTAAAGGAAACCACCGTTTTCGACTGCCTTACCATGAGCCTAGGTCATACTCCTGACCCCGCACCTGAAAAGCCTAATAATTGGATAGAAAACAATATCAATAATTCAGTAGATTACTGCGCACCGGGAACGCGTTTTATTTATAACAGCGGTGCCGAACTTATGGCGGCGGCTATTAAAGAATTGACGGGTATGGAATTTTTGGAATTCCTCCGTCCCGTATTCGATAAAATCGGCGTATCTAAAGATATTTGGTGCGTAAAAAATGCCGAGGACGTAAGTTGGGGTGGAAGTGGCGTTATCACAACGCTACGCGACTTTGCAAAGGTTGGCGAACTAGTTCTAAACCTCGGCGAAGCGAACGGCGAACAACTTATCGACAGAGATTATATGGAACAAATGACCAGTATGCAAATCTTTAACGCGGTTACAAACAATTATAGCCCGTTAAAGAGTGGTGGATACGGCTATCTTATGTGGATAACCCCAGAAGCCGCTTGCTTTAGAGGTATGGGACTCCAAGAATGCTTCTGTTTTAAGGATAAAAACATACTTATCGCTATGCAAGGCGATACGCAAGGTGCTGGCGTTGACTATGCCGATGCGGTTATTTACGATATGTTTAAGTATATCGTTTACGATAAGATTGGCGAGAAAAAGCAAGAGGGCGAGGCTTACGAGCAGTTAAAGAAAAAACTCGCTGAAGGTTTTAACCGCCCAATGTTTGGTAAGCCCCACGCAGATTACGAAAAAGTGGTAAACGGCAAAACTTACGTGTTTGACAATCCCAACCCCGTGACCGCTTGGAAGTGGTTTAGGTTTGACTTTAACGGCGACGAGGGAACGCTTACTTACGAAAACAAACGCGGTGAAAAGCAAATCAAGTTCGGGCTTGGAAAGTTTGTTAAGGGCAAATTCCCCGAAACGCATTACTACGGCACAAGGAGGGACGTTCCGTCCAATCGTGAAATGGATTGTGAAGCGGTTGTCGAATGGGTGGAAGAAAAGAAAATTCTTTTGCGTGTTCATATTATCGACACAAACTTTGGTAACACTTGGGGTCAATTCTCCTTTAAGGGCGATGAAGTGACGCTTATATTTAACAACAGAGCTGAATTCTTCCTAGAAGATTACGTTGGTTCTTCAAGCGGAAGAGTATTAAAATAGGAGGCAAAATCATGGGCAAAATTATTATTGGCGCAGATATAGTTTCAACCGCTGGTAACGAAAAAGAATTTATTAACGGCGAGGCTGAAAAGTTAGTTGGTAAAGAACTAAAAGAAATTTTAGACTCCGCGTCGTTTGTAATTGCAAACCTCGAAGTTCCCCTTTGTAGAGAACAACAACCGCTCGTTAAAAGTGGACCGTGCTTGATTGCAAATCCCGACACAATTAACGGCTATAAAGCATTAAATATCAAGCTTTTGGCGCTTGCAAACAATCACACAATGGACCAAAGCGCGCAAGGTTTTATTTCCACTATGGAAGTATTAAAAAATGCAGGTATCGACACCGTTGGTGGCGGTATGAACCAAGAAGAAGCCGCAAAACCTTATATTTTTGAATTAGAGGGCAAGAAAATCGGTGTTTATGCTTGTGCTGAACACGAATACGGTTGGGCAAGAGATTACGGCCTTGGTGCAAACGGGTTTGACCCGCTAGATAGCCTTGATGAAATTGCCGACCTAAAGAGCAAGGTTGACTATTGCATAGTTTTATATCACGGCGGTAGAGAACATTATCGTTATCCAACCCCAAGGCTTAAAAAGGTTTGCCGTAAGATAATTGATAAGGGCGCAGATATCGTTTTGTGCCAACATACACACTGCGTTGGTGCGGGTGAAGAATATAACGGCGGAACTATCGTTTACGGTATGGGTAACTTCCTTTTTGACTACGTTCGTTGTGAATGGTGGGATAACAGCATTCTCGTTTCGGTTGACGTTTCAAACGGCTTTAAGGTTGAATATATTCCAATCGAACAAGTTGACCATAGTTTTATCAGGGTTTCTAAAGACCCAAGCATTTTGGAAGGATATTTTAGCCGTTCAGAACAAGTTAAAGATGATAAATTCTTGCAAGAAAGTTTCCACGAATATGCAATGTGGATGCAAAAGAATTATTATTATGGCAATATTTTTAAAGAAATTATGGTTCCAACCGCTGTTTCTGGAAGATATAGAAAGGCGATTGAAAATTGTATCCGTTGCGAAGTGCATAGAGAAATGGTACTAGAAAGTTTAAGAGAAGAAACACAAGATCCAATGAAAATTCAATAGTAAAGTAGGGGGCGAACAGGGTTCGCCCCTTTATAATTTATATAAGCAATAAAGTGATTTAAAAAAACAATCTAAAGCACAAAAAATTTAAAAAAATTGTTGAAAAGATAACGATTATATGTTATAGTTTCAAAGTAAGTCTTAAGAAAAAGGAGAAAATATGAAACACTTTTCGACTAGAATTGTTATTCTAGCGCTTTTCGTAGCAATAGTATCAACCTTTTTTATAGGTTGTGGGAGTGATGAGTCCCCTCACACTTGTCAATTTACAAATGGCGAATGCAATTGCGGGAAAATAGACGAAACCTATTATTCGGAGGGTATGGAATTTTTGCTTGATGAAGAAAAGCAAGAGTATACCGTTATAGGTTACGAGGGAACAGATATAAAGTTGATGATTCCCGCGACTTATATGGGGCTTCCCGTTACTAAAATTGCCGATGGTGCTTTTTCGTATGATATGAGTTACGGCACGGTGCATATCGGTAAAAACGTCCATACGATAGGGGAAAAGGCTTTTTACGGCGCGCAAAGACTTGTTGAAATAACTATTCCAGAACAGATTAAAAATATCGGTTTAGAAGCTTTTGGCGGTTGCGTTAAGGTAAGAGAAATTCATTTTAACGCAATCAATTGTAATAGTCCTTATTCCGATAAAAAGTTTGTTTATGAATTAGACGGAATTTGGGAAAGCGTTGGTAAAAATTCTTTAACCAAAACGTGTACGTTAACCATTGGCAATAAAGTAAAAGTAATTCCTATGGGAATGTTTTATGCGCCTAGCGACGCGACAAAACCTTTTATAACGGAAATTATTTTCGAGGATAATAGCCAGTGTGAAAGCATTGAATTCGTCGCATTTTTGAACGTTCGCAAGCTTAAAAGCGTAGATTTCGGTAAAAATTCTTCTCTTAAACGAATTGGTGAAACTGCGTTTGGTAATGCCATGGAAATAGAAGAATACGTTATCCCCGACAGCATCGAGATTATTGAAAAATATGCGTTGGGCGGAAGGGTTCTTAAAAGGATTGTGCTTCCTGAGGGAAGTTGGCGCGCGGTAAGATATTCTCAGGGTGTTGAGATTGTTAGTGTGCCGTTCGTTGCATCAATTCCCGAAGAAAACTATAGTTTTATTAGCTCACATGGTGGATATTACTTTATTAAACAAATTTAATATAAAAGTCGTTTTTCGTTTAGAAAAGCGACTTTATTTTTTTTAAAGCCAAAATAAAAAGTTGTAATTTTATCAAAGTTAGTGTATACTTAATGCGGAAAAGTTATGGAAAGCAATAAAACACAGACAAAAAAGGTCGTTAGTAGACTTTTAATATCTCTTGCCGTGATAGTCGCAATTTGCCTCGCTGGATACTTTATTTTCCGTCACTTTGGCATCACAAATTTAAGTAGAGAGCAAATTCAAGATTTTATCAAGGGGACGGGCGTCATCGCTCCGCTAGTATACCTTTTGGTAACGTTTGCGCAAGTAACGTTAATTCCAATACCAGGTGCGGTTACGATAATTGCAGGCAGTTACCTTTTTGGGTTTTGGTGGGCGTTTTTATATTCATATATAGGCACGCTTCTTGGCTCTATAGCCTCGTTCGCTCTTGGTAGGCTAATTGGTAGGCCTTACGTTAATTGGGTTGTAGGTGGCAAAGAAAAGGCTGACGAGTGGGTAAAGAAACTAAAGGGAAGAGAGAACGTGTTTTTGTTCTTTGCATTTTTGCTTCCGCTTTTTCCCGACGACATTCTTTGTGCGGTTGCAGGTGCGCTTCCAATAAGGTGGCGAACGTTTATTATAATGCAATTAATAACGCGTTTTACCTCCGTTGGGGCAACCTTACTTTTTATGTCTGGACAAATAATACCATTTCACGGCTGGGGAATAGTAGTGCTTATAGTTTTGGGTGTTCTAGCTATTGGGGCGTTTATAATAAGTCTAAAATATTCCGAACAAATAAATAAGGCGTTTTCAAACTTTATAGATAAAATATCTAATAAGCTTAAACGAAAAAACAAAGAAAAATAATGGAAAAATAGTAAAAGGAGCGACTTTAAGTCGCTCCTTTTGTCATACTTGAAAAAAGGATAGCGTATACATAAAAAGGGCAAGAGGAAAAAACGACAATATAGTATAAAAAACAATAAAAACTGATAAAAAACCCGAAAAGGTAGTATGTATAATGATATTTGCAGTCTTAAAAAAGAGAAATCTTATAATTTCATTACTGCTTGTTTTAGCAGTTATATTGTGTGCAATATTTTTGGGGACAAGAGCCGTTCAGACCTTTGGAACAAGCAGAGAATTGCCTATATATTCGGTAAAGACGGACGATAAAAAAGTTGCAATATCTTTTGATTGTGCTTGGGGAGTAGACTATACCGATAAGCTTCTTTCCATAATGGAAGAAGAGGACGTGAAATGCACCTTTTTTATGGTGGAATTTTGGACTACAAAACACCCCGATTACGTAAAAAAGATATCGGATATGGGACACGAGATAGGTACGCACTCCTCAACTCATCCATATATGAGTAAACTAGACGAAGTCGCGATAAGAAAAGAACTATCGTCTTCGGTAGGTGCAATAGAGAAAATAACGGGCAAAAAGGTAGAGGTTTTCCGTCCGCCTTACGGCGATTATGATAACCTTTTAATCGAGGTTGCACGCGATATGGGACTGTACACTATACAGTGGGACGTTGACAGTTTAGATTGGAAAGACTTATCAAAATCGCAGATAGAACAGCGCGTTTTGTCAAAGGTAAAAAGTGGTTCAATCGTGCTGTTTCACAATCAAGGACTTCACACGGCAGAAGCGTTGCCTAAAATTATAAAGGAACTTAAAAACCAAGGATATACGTTCGTACCGATAGGTGAGCTCATTTATAGAGATAACTATTATATGGCATCGGACGGAACGCAGATTAAAAACTCTTAAGAAATTCATTGGAGGAAGTTAATATATGAACTATTTGTCGGATAAAAACAACAAGGTATTTATCAGTGGGGAAATCGTAACCGACGCAGAGTTTTCGCACGAGGTTTACGGCGAAGGGTTTTACGAGATGAACGTACTCGTTAAACGATTATCGGGGCAAGGCGACATTTTGCCCGTAACCGTTTCGGAACGCCTCATTGCCGATAAGGACTTAAAAGTCGGGGTAACTATAAACGCACTTGGACAGTTTCGCTCGTACAATAAGTTAGTGGACGGAAAGAGTAAATTAATGCTCACGGTGTTTATACGCGAACTGTTAGACGACGCGGTGGTAAAAAATCCTAATAGCATAGTGCTTACGGGGTATATATGCAAACCGCCGATATACCGCACTACCCCTTTTAATAGGGAGATAGCAGACATTTTAATTGCAGTTAATCGCTCGTATAACAAGTCTGATTATATTCCGTGCATAGCGTGGGGAAGAAACG
>SVIY01000100.1 GCA_015069265.1 Clostridiales bacterium | reverse complement strand
GCAGGTGTAAAATACGCTGTTCTAACCACAAAGCATCACGACGGATATTGCTTGTTTAAGACCGATTATTCTTTCTATAACCACCAAAGTATGCACGGTAGAGATTTAGTTAGAGAGTACGTCGACGCTATGCGCGAGGTGGGGATTGAGCCGGGATTTTACTATTCGCACGCAATGGATTGGGCGGAACGCGACGGCGCGGGATACGTTTGCCGTTATTACGGTGGAGTTCCTGCAAATAACTCTAATTTCTGGGACTATCCCGATAAGGATACTAAAGACTTTAAGAATTATTTTTACGGAAAGTGTTTGCCACAGGTTAAAGAACTTTTAACTAACTATGGCGACGTTTATCTCATGTGGTTTGACTATCCGCACGACATTACTATCGAGCAGTCTGAAGAGCTATATAATTTCGTTAAAGAGTTGCAACCGCATTGTTTAGTAAACTCCCGTATAGGACACGGCTACGGCGACTATAATTCACTTGGCGACAACACAGTTTGTACTGTACCACTAGGTATTCCAAATGAGTGTTTGGTAACCCTAAACGATACTTGGGGATATAGAAGTTACGACGAAAATTGGAAGACTAGTGAGGAGATTATAGAAAAGATTACTCGCTGTACTGCTTCGCAATCGTCATTTTTAATCAACGTAGGACCAAAAGGCGACGGCTCTGTTCCGAAGCAAACGTCAGTAATTTTGGACGGAGTTGGTGCGTGGGTTAAAAAGTATGAAAAAGCCATTAAAGACAGCTGTAAAACGCCATTCCTTTCCGGCTTTGAGTGGGGTAGCGCGTCTTTATCCGAGGACGGAAAAAGACTTTACTTATACGTTGCAGATAACTCTGTAAATGAAATTACGCTTGGTGGTGTAAACGGCAAAATTAAGTCGATAACTGAAGTCAACGGAAAGGCTCAAGCATTCGCGCAAAAGGGCTCTAACTTAACGGTATCGCTAGATAGAGCTAAAAAAGACTCGGTTGTGCCCGTGTTTGTAGTAGAATTTTTGGAACGCCCAACGTTTGCAACGCACTCTATACAGCACGGCAACTTATTGACTCTTACGCCTTATTATGGAGAGAAGTATAAAATAGTGGAGGACGAACACGTAAACGTCGAGTTGGTTTTCCAATACAATTTGTACGACCCCTTGTGGAATAAGCGCGGTATGTCCTTGCACTACAATTCGTGTATAGAGGCGTGGGAGAGTGCTAACGAATATTTAGAGTGGACTGCAGAGTTTACCGAAGAGGGCGAATACGAGTGTGAACTCGTGACCACAAAAATGCGTGGTATTGGCGACGCAATAGTGGAAGTTGACGGACAAGTTTTATCAAAAGATATAACCGCGGATAATATAGACGGCTCGTTTAATTTAAGTAGAACGGGTGCGGATAATTTACGTTCGGTATATAAACTAGGAAGGGTAAAAGTTAAAAAGGGAATTACCAGCATTTTCTTAAAGAGAGAAAAAGCTGGCGCAAACGTTCCCGTAGCAGAAATTAAATTTAGAAAAATATAAAATAAAGGGTGCACAAAGCACCCTTTTTTTACAAGAATTTTTTTAAACGCTGTTCGTATTCTTCTTCTAAATCAAGAATTTCTTGGATAAAAGAAGAAACTTCTTCGGTTAGGTTTTCCTTTTCGTTAACCATAGCCGTAAGCTCGTTTATACCCATAACCGTACCGTTAATCATCATTTCTGCCGCTTGGTTTTGGCTATCGTCGATAATCGTTTTCATCCTAATACTTCCCCAAAGCATAGCTTTTTTAAAAGGATTGATGTCTTTCGGCTCAATTTCGTGCTCTTTCATGAACACTCCAATTTTATTTATGATGTTCTCATAACCGTCGTATTGGTAAGATAATTCTTCTCTTAATTCCTCGCTTTTAACCATTGGCATAAGGTCGGAAATGCTCTGCAAAGCAATGTGCGCGTTTTTATACGTGTCGTTTATAGCCTTTTGATTATATTCGTTTAATACCATATTTCCCTCCTGTTAGTAATAGTTTGCATAGTAAAAAAAGAATTATTCTTTATAATAAAAAAGTGTTGAAAAACGTTTGACATTTTAAGTCTAATAGTATAGAATATTGGGGTAACCGCGCGAAAGGGGTTTTTTAAGTGTGCAATCACCGCCCCAAAATTCAATTCGGCGAGTCAGGTTAGAGGAGGTAACTATGTACGCAATCGTAGAAAACGGTTCAAAGCAGTACAAGGCAGAAATCGGCTCTGTTATTAGATTCGAAAAACTTTCTGCAAACGTAGGCGACAAAGTTGAGTTTGACGTTTTGATGTTATCCGACGAAAACGGCATCAAAGTAGCAGACGAAGCAAAGGCATTCAAGGCAGTTGGCGAAGTATTGGAACAAGGTAAAGATAAGAAGATTATCGTTTACAAATACAAAGCTAAAAAGAATGAAAGAAAGAAACAAGGTCACAGACAGCCCTTTACGGCAGTTAAGATTCTTGAAATCGTTCAAAAGTAAGTGGGAGGTAAAGTATTATGATGTTATTCAGATTATTTGCGCACCACAAAGGTGGCGGTAGCACCAAGAACGGTAGAGACAGTAACGCAAAAAGACTTGGCGTTAAGAGAGTTAATGGTCAAGAAGTTTTAGCAGGC